>NZ_JBRIQO010000008.1:0-323721 GCF_052983175.1 Streptosporangium sp. G12
GGGCCGCAACCCCAACTCCGACGGTGTCGAATACGGCCTCCTGCCCTACCGGCCGGGCCTGCTGACACTGCAGCGCTGACCGGTGTGACACCGATCCGGCTCAGACGTTCCTGACGTCGGAGCGGGCGGGCTCGGCGCGAGGCCGAGCCCGCCCCCAGGGTCACGCAGGGAGCCCAGATCATCCTGCCGACCCGGAGCGACTCCCCCTGCTGATCACCCCCTGAACCGCCCCGGACGCGGCGAGCGCTCTGAGCCGCCGCGTCCGGGGCCACCAACACCCCCCGTCGAGACCGCCCAAGGGAGACAACAGGTGAGACCCCTACTTCGCGCGGCCAGGAGGAGATCTCGCCGCCTGGTCCTCTGGACCGTGAGCCTGTTCCTGCTGACCACGTTGCTCCCGTCCTTGGCCAGGGCCGACAACCCGATCGTGCAGACGATCTACACGGCCGACCCGGCGCCGCTCGTCCACAACGGCCGCGTGTACGTGTACACCGGCCACGACGAGGACGGCTCGACGTACTTCACCATGCGCGACTGGCGAGTGTACTCCTCCACGGACATGGCCAACTGGACCGACCACGGCTCCCCCATGAGCCTGGCCACCTTCGCCTGGGCCGACGCCAACGCCTGGGCCGGCCACGTCATCCCCCGCAACGGGAAGTTCTACTGGTACGTCCCGGTGCGGAACCGGGCGACCGGCGGAATGGCCATCGGCGTCGCGGTCGGCGACAGCCCCACCGGGCCCTTCCGGGACGCGCTGGGCCGCCCGCTGGTCGAGAACGGCGAGATCGACCCGCACGCGTTCATCGACGACAACGGCCAGGCCTACCTGTACTGGGGCAACCCCCGCCTGTGGTACGTCCGGCTGAACACCGACATGATCTCCTTCTCCGGCGGCGCGACCCAGATTCCGCTCACCACGGCGGGGTTCGGCACGCGGAACGGCAACGCCAGCCGTCCCACCCTCTACGAGGAGGGGCCGTGGGTCTTCAAGCGCAACGGCCTCTACTACAACGTGTTCGCCGCCGAGTGCTGCTCGGAGTTCATCGGCTACTCAACGGCCCCCAGCGCCACCGGGCCGTGGACCTACCGGGGAACGATCATGCCGAGGCAGGGGTCGAGCTTCACCAACCACGCCGGGATCGTCGACTTCGCCGGTGGCTCGTACTTCTTCTACCACAACGGCGCCCTGCCGGGCGGCAGCGGTTACACCCGTTCGGTGGCCGTGGAGAAGTTCACCTACAACGCCGACGGCACCATCCCGACCATCAACATGACCACCGCCGGGCCACCGCAGGTCGGCACCCTCGACCCGTTCGTCCGCCAGGAGGCCGAGACCATCGCCTGGGCGTCCGGGGTGGAGACCGAGGCCTCCGGCGAAGGCGGCATGAACGTCGGCTTCATCGAGAACGGTGACCACGTCAAGGTCAAGGGCGTCGCCTTCGGCACCGGGGCGTCCTCCTTCACCGCCCGGGTGGCCTCGGGCACCAGCGGCGGCCGGATCGAAGTGCGCCTCGGCAGTGCCACCGGCACCCTCGTGGGCACCTGCACCGTCCCCGGCACCGGCGGCTGGCAGAGCTGGACCTCGGTCACCTGCCCGGTGTCGGGCGCGACCGGCACCCGCGACCTCTACCTGCGTTTCACCGGCGGCAGCGGCTACCTGTTCAACCTCAACTGGTGGCAGTTCGCCCCGAGCGGCGGCAGCGGCGGGAACCTGCTGGCCAACGGCACGATGGAGGACGGCACGACGAGCTGGACCAGCTCCGGCGGCACCCTGTCCTCCGCCACCACCGTGGCTCACGGCGGCAGCCGGTCCCTGCTCAACTCCGGCCGTACGTCCGCCTGGCAGGGCCCGCACCAGAACGTGACCGCGCAGCTCACCAACGGCAAGAGCTACACCACGAGCGTGTGGGTCCGCTCGCAGAGCGGCACCCCCAGCGCGAAGGCGACCCTGACGCTCACCGCGAACGGCACGACGAGCTACCTCCAGCTCACCCCGGCGCAGACGGTCAACGCCGGCGGGTGGACCCAGCTCACCGGCACGGCGACGGTCTCGTGGACCGGGACACTGACCAACGCCTCCTTCTACGTCGAGACGGCCGCGGGCACCGACAACCTCTACATCGACGACGCCTCCTTCCAGTGACGGGAGACGCGCCATGCCAGGACACCGGTCACCGCTGACGGCCGTCGCGGTCACGACCCTCGTCGTCCAGCGGCCAGCCGGCGAGAGCACCACCTTCGTCCCGCCCCGGTGGAACGGCTCGCCCGCGGCCGGCACGAGCACCACCTTCGGCCCCATGACCGGCGACAGCGCGACCACCCCCCGGTCCTCTGCGCCTGACCATCGCTAGGAGCGACATCAATGAGAAAACAACGAGCACGTGTGCTGCTGAGCCTGGCGGCGCTGACCTTGGCGCTCACCCCCGCCACCCAGGCGCAGGCCCTGGAGAACGGCGTGGGCCGCACCCCGCCGATGGGGTGGAACACCTGGAACACCTTCGGCTGCAACATCAACGAGACCCTGATCAAGCAGACGGCCGACGCCATGGTCAGCAACGGCATGCGCGACCTGGGATACCAGTACGTCGTCGTCGACGACTGCTGGATGGACCCCAACCGCGACTCCGCCGGGAACCTCCAGGCCAACCTGTCGCGGTTCCCGAGCGGCATGAAGGCGCTCGGCGACTACCTGCACGCCAGAGGGCTGAAGTTCGGCATCTACCAGGCCCCCTTGGACAAGACCTGCGCCCAGTACTTCGGCTCCTACCCCGGCGCGACCGGCAGCCTCAACCGCGAGGTCCAGGACGCCCGGCAGTTCGCCGCCTGGGGCGTCGACTACCTGAAGCACGACTGGTGCTCCCCCACCGGCACCATCGACGACCAGGTACGCATCTTCGCCAGGATGCGCGACGCGCTGGCGGCGACCGGGCGGCCGATCCTCTACAGCATCAACCCCAACAGCATCCACGAGAAGACCGGCCCGATGCGCAACTGGGGCGACATCGCCAACATCTGGCGCACGACCGAGGACATCACCAACGCCTGGAACACCGGTCAGACCAACGGCTACCCGATGGGCATCCAGAACATCGTCAACGTCACCGTCCCGCTGGCCTCGTACGCCAAGCCCGGCCAGTTCAACGACCCCGACATGATGGAAGTCGGCCGCGGCGGCATGAACGACACCGAGATGCGCAGCCACTTCGCGCTGTGGGCCATGATGGCCTCGCCCCTGATCGCCGGGAACGACGTCCGGAACATGGACAGCGCGACCAGCACGATCCTGAAGAACCAGAACCTGATCGCCATCAACCAGGACACGCTCGGCCTCCAGGCCACCCAGATCAGCAATGACGGCACGCGCCGCATCCTGGCCAAGCGCCTGAGCAACGGCGACGTCGCGGTCGCCCTGTTCAACCAGGGCGGCAGCACGACCACGATCAGCACCACCGCGTCCGCCATCGGCCTGTCCGGCAACTCCTTCGGCCTGCGCGACGCCTGGAGCAACGCCGTCACCTCGACCACCGGGAACATCTCGGCGAGCGTGCCGGCGCACGGCACCGTCGTGTACCGGGTCAGCGGCGGCACGCCCAACCCCACCCCCACTCCCACTCCCACGCCCACCGCGTCCACGTCCCGCATCCAGGGCGTGGGATCGGGCCGGTGCCTCGACGTGACCGGCGCCTCCCAGACCAACGGCACCCTGGTGAACATCTGGGACTGCAACGGCCAGAGCAACCAGCAGTGGACCTCCACGGCGGCCGGTGAGCTGCGGGTTTACGGCAACAAGTGCCTGGACGTCAACAACAACGGCACCGCCGACGGAACCGGCGTCCTCATCTGGGACTGCAACGGGCAGAACAACCAGAAGTGGCGGTTCAACTCCGACGGCACCATCACCGCCCTCGGTGCGAACAAGTGCCTGGACGTGCCCAACAGCTCCACCGCCAACGGCGTCAAGCTGCAGATCTGGACCTGCAACGGCCAGAGCAACCAGCGGTGGAACCGCATCTGATCACAACCCGCTCGAAGTCCGATTCCTCATGACCACGTGAACCGCCGGAACCCGCTCGCCGCCGTCGACGCCGTCCATGCCGGCCCCGAGACGGCGGCGGACACCGGCGGTTCACACGGCCCCCTCCACTCCACCCCCCTGGGAGTTCACATGTCACCCCTCAGCCGACGCCAGTTGCTCCAGGCTGCAGGCCTCACCGTCGCCGCGACCGCCGCGGGCCAGTTCACCGGCGCCGCACCCGCCTTCGCCGAGATCGCCCCCGTCCGACCCGACATCGGCGTGTCCGCCTACGCGTTCGAGCTGGGGCGGGTGCGCCTGACCTCCGGCCGCTGGCTGGACAACCAGAACCGCACCCTGTCCTATCTGCGGTTCGTCGACGTCAACCGGCTGATGTACGTCTTCCGCGCCAACCACCGCCTGTCCACCCAGGGCGCGGCGGCCAACGGCGGCTGGGACGCCCCCAGCTTCCCCTTCCGCAGCCACATGCAGGGGCACTTCCTGACCGCCTGGGCCCAGGCGTACGCGGTGACCGGTGACACCACCTGCCGCGACAAGGCCAACACCATGGTCGCCGAGCTGGCCAAGTGCCAGGCCAACAACGGCGCCGCCGGCTTCAACACCGGCTACCTCTCCGGCTTTCCCGAGTCCGACATCACCGCGCTCGAGGCCCGCACGCTGAGCAACGGCAACGTGCCGTACTACTGCATCCACAAGACCCTGGCCGGGCTGCTCGACGTGTGGCGTTACATCGGCAACCTCCAGGCTCGCGACGTGCTGCTGGCGCTGGCCGGGTGGGTCGACTGGCGGACGAGCCGGCTGACCTCCAGCCAGATGCAGGCCATGCTGGGCACCGAGTTCGGCGGGATGAACGCCGTCCTGACCGACCTGTACCAGCAGACCGGCACCGCGCGCTGGCTGACCGCCGCCCAGCGGTTCGACCACAACAACGTGTTCAACCCGCTCGCGGCGAACCAGGACCAGCTCAACGGCCTGCACGCCAACACCCAGGTGCCCAAGTGGATCGGCGCCGCCCGGGAGTACAAGGCCACCGGCACGACCCGCTACCGCGACATCGCCTCCAACGCCTGGCGTATCACCACCGGCGCGCACACCTACGTGATCGGCGGCAACAGCCAGGCCGAGCACTTCCGGGCGCCCAACGCCATCGCCGGGTACCTGGCGCGTGACACCGCCGAGGCCTGCAACACCTACAACATGCTGAAACTGACGCGGGAGCTGTGGCTGCTGGACCCGAACCGGGCGGACTACTTCGACTACTACGAGGGGGCCCTGATCAACCACCTCATCGGTCAGCAGAACCCCGCCGACGCCCACGGGCACATCACCTACTTCACCCCGCTCAACCCCGGCGGCCGCCGGGGTGTCGGTCCCGCCTGGGGCGGCGGCACCTGGAGCACTGACTACAACTCCTTCTGGTGCTGCCAGGGCACCGGTATCGAAGTGAACACCAAGCTGATGGACTCCATCTACTTCCACAACGGCACGACGCTGACGGTGAACCTGTTCACCCCGTCGGTGCTGGACTGGAGCCAGCGCGGCATCACGGTCACCCAGACGACCTCCTTCCCGGCGAGCGACACCGTCTCGCTCCAGGTCACCGGCGACGTCGGCAGCTCGTGGTCGATGCGCGTCCGCATCCCCTCCTGGACGAGCGGCGCCACGATCAGCGTCAACGACGTCCAGCAGGACATCGCCACCACGCCCGGCTCGTACGCGACGATCACCCGGTCGTGGACCTCGGGCGACACCGTGACCGTGCGCCTGCCGATGCGCGTGGTCATGAAGGCCGCCAACGACAACCAGAACGTCCAGGCGGTCACCTACGGGCCGCTGGTGCTGTCGGGCAACTACGGCAACACCGCGCTGTCGGCGCTGCCGTCGCTGAACCCCGCGTCGGTCACCCGGACGAGCACCTCGGCGCTCACGTTCACGGCGACCGCGAACTCCGCGACCGTCAACCTCATCCCGTTCCACGACGCCCACGGCCACAACTACACCGTTTACTGGAGCACCAACGGTCAGGTCGGCACGGGGACGGCGAGCTTCCGGCTGCAGAACGCGGCGACCGGGCTCGTCCTCGGCGTCCAGAACATGTCCACGGCCGACGGCGGCCTGGCCGTGCAGTGGGCGGACAACGGCACCGCCGACCACGACTGGGTCCTGGTCGTGGACGGCAACGCCGTCAAGCTGCGCAACGTCCACAGCGGCAAGGTCCTGGGCGTGGAGAACATGGCCACCACGGACAACGCCCGCGTGCTGCAGTGGGGCGACACGGGCACCGCCGACCACCGGTGGACGCTCGTGGACGTCGGGGACGGGACCCACAAGATCCGCAACGTCAACAGCAACAAGCTGCTGGCCATCCTGAACGGCTCCACGAGCCAGGGCGCGCAGGCCGTCCAGGACCCCGACAACGGCAGCGGCGACAACCAGTGGCGCTTCCTGCCCACCGGCGCGCGCCGCATCCAGAACGTCGCCAGCGGCATGGTGCTGGGCGTGACGAACATGTCCACCGCCGACGGCGGCCTGGTGGTCCAGTGGGGCGACACGGGCACCGCCGACCACCTGTGGACGGCCGTGACCAGCACCGGCGGCTACCTCAAGCTGCGCAACTCCAACAGCGGCAAGGTCCTCGGCGTCGAGAACGCCTCGACGAGCGCGGGCGCCCGGGTGCTCCAGTGGTCCGACACCGGCGCCAACGACCACCGCTGGCGCCTGCGGTACGGCACCAACGGCTCCTTCCGCATCCAGTGCGCCAACGGCGGCCGCGTCCTGGGCGTCAGCGGCGGATCCACCGCGCAGGGCGCCCAGATCGTGCTGGCCGACGACACCGGCGGCAACGACCGCCTGTGGCGATTCCTGTGAGCGATCCACGATGGACGACGCGGGCGCCACGGTCACGAGGAACCGGGACCTGATCGCCGGCGACCGGCGGACCGTCACGGGCGTGTGACCGCACGGCCCTTCGCGCGTCGACGCGAAAAAAGGGGGGCCGGGCCCTTGGCCCGGCCCCCCTCCTCAGGTGACCGGTTCGAGCCGGGTGCGGGGGCCTTCCAGGCGCAGCCTCAGCATCGGGGCGACCGTCCCGCCGAAGTGGGCCCGCTCGACCGGGCCCCGGTAGTCGAGGAAGCTGACCACGCGCAGGTCGTCGAGCACCATCCAGGCGTAGGCCTGGTCGGGCTGGGCCGCCGGGTTCCCGATGACCAGGCCGGAGCCGTTCAGGGGTTCGTAGGGGCCCTCCATCGTCGCGGAGACGAAGCCGTACAGGCCGGTCGGGGCGGCGCCCTCCGGTTCGAACGACTGGCGGTGGGTGCAGAAGAACAGGTAGTGCAGGCCGCCGTGGGCCACGATGTGCGGGCGTTCGATCTCGCGGTTGATCCCGTCGGCGACCAGGAGCGGCGGGCGCAGCGGCAGTCCCTCGGACTCCGGGCCGGTCAGCGCGACGGCACCCATGTGGCGGTCGCCCCACGGAACGGAGGCCGCGATCAGCAGGTGGCCCCGGAACCAGGCCGGGTCGCGGAAGGCCCGGATCCGCCCGGGCCCCCCTTCGCGTTCGTCGGCCGGAAGGTAGAACCCGCCGCCGGAACGTACGATCTCCCGATGCTCGGCCGATCTCGGCTGCCCGGGTCTCCCGTCGAGCGGCAGACGCGCCTCGACCACTCGTTGCACGAAGGTGGGCCGCTTCTCGTCGCGGTGCCCGGTCGCCGTGTAGAAGACCGACACGGTGCCGTCCGTACGCCGGATCGCCGTGCCGGACCACTCGCGGCTGCCCGGTGACCCACCGTCGGGGAAGACGTTCCCGAGGTCGATCCACTTCCCTTCGTCCAGGGTGAGCAGGCGGATGCGGGCGACGTCGTGGCGGTCCTCCGGGTGGCCGGCCGCCGGGGCGGTCAGGCCCATCCAGAGTTCGCGGCCGTCGAAGAGGGCGGTGGCACCGTCCTCTTCCTGGATCGGCCACATGTCCCACAGGTCCAGGCCGGGCAGCGCCGCCTCGACGGGGCCGAGGATGGGCGGTGCGGTCGTCGCCGGGTCCCCGGTGATCAGGTCGAGATGGCGCCGCGTCCACCGGGTCGTCGTGCTCACTCGTTCTCGTCTCCGTTCAGGGCCGCTCGGGCCAGTTCCGCCGCGCCGGTGATCCCGGACAGGTTCCCGAGTCCCGGCGGGGTGATGACGGTGTCCAGGGGATAGCCACCGGCCAGTTCGGCGGCGCGGGCCCGGACCAGGTCGAGCAGGCCGGGCCGGCCGCCGACCCCGCCACCGATGATCACCGCCTGCGGAGACACAACGGCGACCAGGTTGTGCACGGCCAGCGCCAGGTACTCCGCCTCCAGTTCCCACGGCTCGCCGTCCCCGAGTTCCTGCGCGGGCCGCCCCCAGCGCTGCCGCATCGACGTCCCCGAGGCCAGCCCTTCGAGGCAGTCGCCGTGGAAGGGACACGCGCCGGGGAAGGGATCGCGCGCGGTGTCGTGGGGCAGCCGCATGTGCCCGGCCTCGGGGTGGGTGCGCCCGTGCAGCGGGCGCCCACCGACGATCACCCCGACCCCGACGCCGGTGCCGACGGTCATGTAGGCGAGCGTGTGCAGCCCCCGCCCGGCGCCGTGGCGCAGCTCACCGATGGCGGCACCGTTGACGTCGGTGTCGAGCCCGACCGGCACCCCGAGCCCCTCCCGGAAGGGTGTCACCACGTCGGTGCCCGACCAGCCGGGTTTGGGGGTGGCGGTGATGCGCCCGCTCGCCAGGTCGACCGGCCCGAAGGTGGCGACGCCGACCGCCGCGGGGGCGGGATGGCGGCGGAAGAAGCCGACGGCGGCCGGGACGGTCTCGTCGGGGGTCGTCGTCGGGACCACCTCGGTGGCCACGATCCTTCCGTCGGTGTCGGCGAGCGCGCACACCCATTTCGTGCCGCCGGCCTCGACTGCTCCATACATGGTCATCCCTTCAGTGAACCCTGGAGCAGAGCCGTGACGAAACGCCGCTGGAAGATCAGGAACACCGCGAGCGTGGGGGTCAGGATGAGCAGCGAGCCCGCGCACAGCAGCGGGATGTCGGTGCCCCACTGTCCCTGGAAGGCCCCCAGAGCCCCGGACATGGTGCGTTGCAGCGGGTCGTCGACCAGCACGATGGCCAGCAGGAACTGGTTCCACGTCCACAGGAACAGCAGGATCGCCAGTGACGAGGTCGCCGGGGCGGCCAGCGGCACGTGCACCCGCCAGAAGAGCTGCCAGGTTCCGGCGCCGTCGATGCGGGCGCTCTCGGACAGCTCCTCGGGCATGTTCACGAAGTGGGCCCGCATCCAGAACACCGAGAACGGCATGAACAGCCCGATCAGCGGCAGGATGATCGCCCACCGGGTGTTCAGCACGCCCATGTCGCGCACGAGGTAGTAGAGCGGTGTGATGATGCCCTCGAACGGCAACGTCAGCCCCAGCAGGAACGCCACGAAGACGAACCGCCGTCCGGGGATGCGCAGGTGCCCGATGGCGAATCCGGCCATGGTGGCCATGACCAGCGAGATCGGCACCACCCCGAGCACGATCAGCGCGCTGGACGTGAGCAGCTCGGTCATCCGGGCGGCGGTGAACGCGGTGACGAAGTTGCCCCACTGCGGGTCGTCGGGCCACTCGAGACCCAGCGGGTAGCTGCCCGAGGGGTGGAGCGCGGTGACGAGGAGGCTGACGAACGGCATCAGCGTGGCCGCCATCAGCACCAGCAGCAACACCCTGCCGGTCCAGGCCTCACGACGATCGAAGATCATGATTTGCGTTCCCTGGTGAGCCACTGGATCGGCAGCGCGCACGCGATCACCAGCACGGTGAGGACCACCGCGAGGGCCGAGGCGAGGCCGACCTGGCGTTCGGAGAAGGCCAGGTAGTAGATCTCCAGGCCGGGCACCATGCTGGCGTTGCCGGGCCCGCCCTGGGTCGAGATGTAGACGATGTCGAAGCTGGCCAGCGCGGCCACGACCGTGACGGTGACGCAGACCCCGATCTCCTGCCGCAGGCTGGGCAGGGTGATCGAGAGGAACTCGCGGAACGGGCCGGCGCCGTCGAGGCGCGCGGCCTCGTACAGGGCCGGATCGATCTTGCTCATTCCCGCCAGCAGCAGGAGCGTGCACAGTCCCAGGAGCACCCAGGCGCCGATCACCCCGACCGCCGGCAGAGCCGTCGAGAAGTCGCCCAGCCAGGCGCGGGTGATCCTCTCCAGCCCGACGGCCGTGAGGATCTGGTTCACCAGCCCGGTCGAGGACAGCAACCAGCTCCAGGTGATCCCGGCCGCGACCAGCGGGATGACCTGCGGCAGGAAGATGACCGTACGGGCCACCAGCGCGAGGCGGCTGGTGGCGATGCGGCGGATCGTCGCCGCGATGGCCAGCCCGAGCACGACCGGGACCGCGCTGAAGAACGCGATCAGTTTCACCGCGTTGAGGATGGAGGCGAACAGGTCGGGGTCGGTGAAGACCCGCAGGTAGTTCTGGACCCCGGTCCAGGTGGCCACGCCGATGCCGTCCCACCTGTAGAGGGAGTACTGCACCGTCATGGCCAGCGGCTGGATCACGAACACGACATAGAACGCGGCCGCGGGCAGCACGAACACCCAGCCGGCCCATCTCGGCCCGCTCCGCCGTCTCACGGCCGCCTTCACCTCAGCCTCCCTTGACCTGGCTCTGGTAGTCGGCCTGCACGCTCTTGAGCAGGCCTTCGGGGGTCTGTTCCCCGGCCACCAGCTTCTGCAGGTTCGGGGTCCAGCTCTTGGCGTAGATCGCGCCGGTGGCGTTGGCGATGAAGTCCATCGCGCCGTTGTCCCGCGCGATCCGCGCGCCCGCCGCGAGCGTGCTCTCGGTCACGCTGTCCTCCGCCACCGGCGGCATCGGCCCGTCGGCCGGGCCCATCGGATGGGAACCGCCGATCTGGACGCCGATCGTACGTGCCTGCGTGTCGGTGGCGACCCAGTCGAGGAACGCGGCGGCGCAGTCGGTGTTCTTGGCGTTCGCCCCGATGCCGAACGCCAGCGGGGCCGACATGGCGGCCCGCTTCCCGCCGGCCTGGGCCGGTGGCATCAGGAAGAAGCCGATGTCGCCCGCCATCTTCTTGTCGAGGTTGCCCGACTCCCAGTCGCCGTTGAACATGAACAGGCCGTCGCCGCCGATGAAGCGGCTCATCATCGTGGCGTAGTCGACGGCGTTGACGTCCTTCCAGAAGTATCCGGCCTTGACCCACTTCTCCAGGTGCCGGGCCGCCTGGAGGTTGGCCGGGGTGTCGATGGTCGCGCCGGACTTCTGGAAGATCCACTCGTTGATCGGCGCGGGCGGGCCGTAGGAGGCCATCAGGTCCTGGAGCGGGAAGGCCAGGCCGCCGGTCGCGCCGCCGTTGAACTGGGCGATCGGCGCCAGGCCCGCGTCCTTGGCCTTGGCCAGGGCGGCGTCGAGGTCGGCGAGGGTCTCCGGCGGGTCGGTCATGCCGATCCGCTCGGCCAGCTTCTTGTTGTAGAACACGCCGGTCATGGAGAAGTTCAGGCCCATGGCGTAGAGGGAGCCCTCACCCCGTACGGCGCCGCCGGGCGCCATGCGCATCTGTTCGAGCTGGGAGGCGGGCCACTTGTCCCAGCCGTAGACCTTGGCGTACTCGTCGAGGTTCTTGAGCAGGTTGTTCTTGACCAGCTCGGAGACCTGGGGAAGGCGCATCAGGTCCGGCGGGTCGTCGGCCAGCACGCGCGGGGCGTTCTGGGTGATCACGGCGAACTGGTCCTCGCGGATGTCCCAGGTGACGTTCGGGTGTTGCTTGGTGAACTCGGCGGTGAGCGCCTTGGGCAGGGGGAACCCGGTTTCGAAGTAGCCCTTCAGCGTGACCGGCGCGGTGCCGCAGGTCGGCGCGGCCGACAACGACGACGCGGCGGCCGTCGGCTGCGCGGTGCCGCTTCCCGGCGCCGCGCAGGCGGCGGCCAGGCTTCCCCCCAGGATGACCACCATCGCCACGCGGCTCCGGCGGGAGTGAACTCGACGAGACATGGTGCGTCTCCCTTTGCTAAATCGGATTAGCGATGCGATAGTCTCACCGCACGCATCCGACGGTGTCAAGGCCCCGTAATTCGGTTGGAATGTTGGAGGTCCCTCCCGTGAGTCGACGTCGGGTCACCTTGGCCGATCTGGCCCAGGCCGCCGGAGTGTCCCGTACCACCGCCTCGCTCGTAATGACGGGCAGGGGCCGTGAGCTGCGCATTTCCCACGACGTCGAGCAGAAGGTACTGCGTGCGGCGGACGAGCTGGGCTACCGCCCGAACGCGGTCTCCATCGGGCTGCGCACCGGTACGACCCGCACGATCGGCTTCGTCTCCGACACCGTCGCGACCTCCCGCCTCGCCGGAGACATGATCAAGGGCGCCCTGGAGGCCGCCCGCGAGCGCGGCGTGATGTTGTTCATCGGTGAGACCGAGGGCGATCCCGAACTGGAGCGCGCCCTGCTGCACGCCATGCAGGACCGCCAGGTCGACGGCATCATCCTGGCCGCCATGTACACCCGGACGATCAAGGTCCCGAAGGACATCGGCCCCGCCGTGCTGCTCAACGCGCTGCCCAGGCCGGCCTCCGACCTGCCGTCGATCGTGCCCGACGAGGTCGGGGCCGGCCGCTCGGCGGCCCGGGTGCTCCTGGAGGCGGGCCACCACGAGGACGTCTACCTGATCGGGGCCGGACCGAGGTCACGCGACGTGCCCGCCACCAGCGTCGCGGCGGTGGAACGCCTGACCGGCATCGAGGAGGCCGGCCTGAGGATCGCCGGAGCCCGCGTCTGCGCCGACTGGCAACCCGAGGAAGGCCTGGCCGCGACCCGGTCCCTGCTGGCCGGCCACCGGCCCCGGGCGCTGATCTGCCTCAACGACCGGCTGGCCCTGGGCGCCTACCAGGCGTTGAGCGACGCCGGGCTCTCCGTTCCCGGGGACGTGTCAGTGGTGTCGTTCGACGACCACCCCATCGCGTCGTGGATACGGCCCAAGCTGACGACCGTGGCGCTGCCGCACCACGAACTGGGACGCAAGGCGGTGGAGGTGCTGTTCGCCCAGATGGGCGAGGAGTCCGAACCCGGCCGGGTGCACCGGGTCGCCATGCCGGTGAGACACCGGGAGTCGGTCGCGCCCGCGTGACCCGCGCGGGATGAGCCGACCCGGCATTTCACTCCGACGGACGGTGGGAGCCGCCGGGTATCCGCACCTCACAACTTAGGCCCCCATCTATATTGACAATCATCAAATCAATGAGGTGGGCCGGGCTCTACTTAGACATTCCTCTAATCAGATGGGGGGCGGGTAGGGCTCAATGGACCGGACTCCACCTCCATCCCGGCACCCCTGACGATCAGCACGCGACTCACGGGAGAAACGATCATGAGCGATGGACAGCGCGGCACGGCGGCCGTGGGGATCGAGCCGTTCACGTCCCAGGGTGGCGAGCCGCCCGTGGTGGTGATCGGTGCGGGCCCGGTGGGCCTGCTCGCCGCCCCGCTCCCGCTGGTCACCGTCGGCGGCGGTGACGTTGACGGCTGCTGAGGCCGAGCACCGGCCGTCGACCGGCGCCGAAGCCGCACCGGCACGTCACGGCCGGCGCGTCGTCGCCGCCCTGGCCGTGACGCAGACCATCGGCTACGGCGTGCTCTACTACGCCTTCTCCGTCTTCCTCACCCCCATGGCGGCCGACCTGCACGCCACCGGCACCCAGGTCGCCGCCGCGCTGACCGGCTCGATCCTGATCGCCGCGCTGTGCGCCCCGCCGGTCGGCCGCCTGCTGGACGCCCACGGCGGCCGGGGCCTGATGACCACGGGGTCGGTCATCGGCGCGCTCGCCGTCCTGGCCTGGTCACGGGTCGAGAACCTGCCCCAGCTGTACGCGGTCTTCGCCGCGATCGGCGTCGCGTGCGCGATGGTGCTGTACGAAAGCGCCTTCGCCGTCATCGTCAGCTGGTTCGACGGTCCCGGCCACGGCCGGGCCAACGCCCTGCTCGCGCTCACCGTCGTCGCCGGGTTCGCCTCCACCATCTTCCTGCCGCTGACCGGGCTGCTGGTGGACTCCTACGGCTGGCGCACCGCCCTGGTGATCCTGGCCGTGATCTACGGCGTGGCGGCGATTCCGCTGCACGCGCTCGTCGTGCGCCGCCCCGCCCGCACCGGGCACCGGCCGGTCACGACCCGGGAACGGGCCGAAATCGTCAGGGCCGCCACCCGCCGGCGGCCGTTCTGGCTGCTGGTGATCGCCTTCACCGCCAACGGCGGCGCGGCGGCGGTGATGGCCGTCCTGCTCATCACCTACCTCATCCACCTGGGGCACTCACCCGTCCTGGCCGCCACGCTGGCCGGGCTGCTGGGAGTGTTGTCGGTGACCGGACGCCTGCTCACCACCGGCCTGCAACGCCGCCTGCCCGCCGATCTCATCGCCGCCGCGATCTTCACCCTGCAGGGCGTCGCCGCCGCGCTGCTCCCGCTGGCCGGGCGCACGGTGCCGGGCGCCATCGGCTGCGTGCTGGGGTTCGGGCTCGGCTTCGGCATCGCCTCCATCACCCTGCCGCACCTGCTCCTGCGGCGCTACGGCACGAGCGCCTACGCCTCGCTGTCGGGCCGCGTCGCCGCCTTCTCCGTCGCAGACAAGGCGCTGGCCCCGCTGGGCGCGGTCGCGCTGGCCCAGGCGGCCGGCTACACGTGGGTGATGGCGGCCGTCGCGGTGGCCTGCGCCGTCGCCGCGCTCGCGCTGGTCGCCCACCACCGCGCATGATTTCGGCCTGAGCGCCCCCACGATCTCCCACCACCTCAAGACCCTGCGGACGGCCGGGCTGATCGATTCCGAGCGCCGCGGCACCTGGGTCCGCTACCGGATCGTCCCCTCGGCGGTGGCCGGCTGGGCGCGCCGTTTTGATTAGATGTCTCTCTAACTTGACAGCTATCTAATCAAGATGGAACGCTGGGGCTACTTAGATATCCATCAAATCCGATGATCGGTGCGGCGCGAGAACGTGCGCCACCGATCCGAAAGGGGCACACCATGGCAAGCGAGAGCACCGGCGGATTCATCGGGGACCTGCTGGAAGCCTTCACCCCGCCCGCGGCCGGAGGGTGCTGCGGAGGCCCCGCTCCCACCGCGTCCGACGACGCCGTCTCCGTGGCCGTGTCGTGTTGCGGAGGTACGGCCGAGGCCGGGCAGGCCGCCCAGACCGGGTGCTGCGGCCGGGCACCGGCCACCCCGGTCGCCGCCACCGCCGGTGACGCCCCCGGCGGATGCTGCGGATGAGCTCCCCGGCCCCCGTCTCCTCGCCCGTGCCATCAGCGGCGGCCGAGGCCCCCGGCCTGGCGGCCGCCGCCCGCCTGCTCGTCTCCACCGTCTGGCTGCTGGCCGGCGCGCGTCCCTGAGCGGGGCCGGCGGACCTGGACCGTCGGTGTACGGGCCCGCGGGGTGCGGCCCGGGTCGCCCGTCGGGTCCCGTCGGGCGACCTCACCGGGATTCGGCGAGCGCCACGAGCCGTGCGGGTACGTGCTTGTGCCAGGGCGTTCCCGCGTAGGCGTCGCGGTCCTGGCTCGAGGTGAGCTCGTTGGGCGCGATCCCGGTGACGACCCGGCCGGCTTCGGGATCCAGATGGTCGACCCCGAACCCGTTGGGCAGCGAGATGTGCCCGGGGCGCATCCGGTCGGTCAGTTCCACGACGACCTCGACGCTGCCGCGCGGGGTGGTCAGCATCGCCCGGTCGCCGGTGGTCACTCCCAGGCGTTCGGCGTCGGAGATCCCGATCCGCAGCGCCCCGCCCATGTCGCGTTTGCGCCAGCTCGGGTCCCGGATGATCGTGTTGGCGGTGAAGGCACGCCGTTCGCCGGCCGACAGCACGAACGGCCATTCCCGGTCGCCGGCGGGTTCGGGCCGGTCGGCGAGTCCGGCCACCTCGGCGAGGAGCTCGGGGATGTGGAGCTGGACGCGCCGGCCCTTCAAGCGCCGCCAGGTCTCCTCCTGCACGTCGTCGGTGGTGACCAGGCCGTGCGGGCTGGAGATGATCGCGTCGAAGAGCCGCTCACCGGCCTCCGGGCCCTCGCCGTAGCCCGCCCGCTTCACTCCTGCGGGGTTCTCCTGGACGAAGCCGTGCGCCGCGCCCCACAGCACGGCCGCGGCCGCGGCGCCGTCGGGCAGTGTCGGCCCGAGCGTCCGGTAGAGCAGTACCGGAGCCAGCCGGGCGAGCTGCGGTCGCGAGCCGAGCACGTTCAGGAACGCCTCGGCGAACGCCGCACGGCCCTGGCCGGCCGCTTCCCGCAGCGGCTCGACGACCTCCGGGGTCAGCGCGCCCGAGGCCTCCACCAGCCGCGCGTGGATCTCCGGCTCGGGCAGCGGCCCGTCCGGCGGGTCCACGACCGGTCGGCGGAGATGGAAGACGTTGCGCGGGAAGTCGAAGGTGAAGAACGTCGCCTCCCACTTCTCGAACTGGGTCGGCGCCGGGAGCACGTAGTCGGCGAGCCGCGCGGTCTCGGTCATCGCGACGTCGATGACGACCAGCAGGTCCAGGGCCTCCAGTGCGGAACGCATGGCCACCGAGTCGGCCAGGGAGTGCGCCGGGTTCGCGCTCTCCACGAGCATCGCCCGGTAGCGGGCCGGGTGGTCGGTGAGAATCTCCTCGGCGATCACGTTGCAGGGCACCAGCCCGCTGATGATCTTCGCTCCGGCGACCGGGCTGACCGGCCCCTCGCCGACTTTGTGCCCGCGGTCACGGGCGATCGGCACCAGGTTGGAGAAGGCGTACTGCGTGCCCTGCCTGCCGAGGTTGCCGGTCAGTAGCCACAGCAGCCGCTGGACGTAGGAGACCACGGTGGAGTCGCGGTTCATCTGCACGCCCAGATCCTCGGTGACCGCCACCGAGGACGCCGAGGCGATCCTGCGCGAGGCCGCCCGGACCAGGTCCTCCTCGACACCGGCCGTCGCGCAGTAGCGGCTCACCGGCACGGCCGACAACGTCTCTCCGACCTCGGACAGCCCGTCGGCGTGCTCGGCCAGCCAGTCCTCGTCGATCAGCTTCTCCTGGACGAGGACGGCGGCCATCGCGGTCAGCAGGTAGACGTCGGTCCCGGGCCGTACCTGCAGGTGGAAGTCGGCCAGCTCGGCGGTCTCGGTCCGGACCGGGTCGATGACGATCATCGACCTTGCCGGGTCCTTGCCGATCTCCTTGAGCACCGTGCGTGCCCGGGGGAATCCGTGGGACTGGTAGGGGTTCTTGCCGACGAACACCGCGACCTCGCAGTGCTCGACGTCGGAGCGGGTCGGCGCGCCGAGCATGCGGGCGCTCACCCAGAACTCTCCGGTCTTCTCCTGGGCGAGGGCGCTGGAGCGGTACTTGGCGCCGAAGGCCTTCATCGTCGCCGTGGCATAGGTCCCGCCCAGGTGGTTGCCCTGTCCGCCGCCCCCGTAGTAGAAGATCGACTCTCCGGGCAGCGCGCCGAGCCGGGCGGCCACCTCGCCGATCGCGGT
The DNA here is from genome assembly GCF_052983175.1 of Streptosporangium sp. G12. NCBI lineage: Bacteria > Bacillati > Actinomycetota > Actinomycetes > Streptosporangiales > Streptosporangiaceae > Streptosporangium > Streptosporangium sp. G12. The sequence continues at coordinate 17,517 of NZ_JBRIQO010000008.1, forward strand.
CTCCCAGGAGATCTCCTCGAAGGTCCCGTCGGGCCGCCTGCGCAGGGGCCGGGTCAGCCGCTCGGCGCGCCCGTTCTGGTAGCGGTCGAGTTGCAGGGCCTTGTTGCAGGTGTAGCCCTGGGAGGCCGGGTGCAGCTTGTCGCCACGGATCTTGTCGAACGCCCCGGACCGGCCGACCAGGATCTCGACCCCGCAGTTGCATTCGCACAGGATGCAGGCGCTCGGCCGCCACTCGCCCATGATCGGTCCCCTTGACGCTCGGTGAGTTCTTTTTTGGAACTTAGTCAGTTCCGGAAAAGAACTCAATAAACTCCTGGCATGCGCTGGAAGGACATCGGGGACGTCGACTGCTCGGTCGCCCGCACCCTGTCGGTGATCGGTGACCGCTGGACCATGCTCGTGCTGCGTGACGCCTTCCTGGGCGTGCGGCGCTTCGAGGACTTCCAGAACGACCTCGGAGTCTCCCGGCACCTGCTGGCCGACCGGCTGGGCACCCTGGTCGAGCATGGGATCCTCGAGCGGCGCCCCTACAGCGAGCGGCCGCTCCGGCACGAGTACAGGCTGACCGCCAAGGGCCTCGACCTCTATCCGGTGATCATCTCGATCGCCGGCTGGGGCGACCGCTGGATGGCGGGCGAGGACGGCCCGCCACTCCCCCTGCGCCACCGGAGCTGCGGCGAGATCATCACCCCGGCCCTGACCTGTCCCTGCTGCGGCGAACGAATCGACCCCCGGCAGATGACCCCGGTCAGCCGGACGGCGTCACCCTGAGAGCCTCCTCGCCGGCGCCTCGCACAGCGCGAATCCAGGAGAGACCGCGACGCCACGACCGCCCGGGGAGGGGGCGCTCGTCGAGGGGCTCGTGCCGCACAGCGTCCCGTCGACCGACCCGATGACGCCCGGGCAGGTCCGCCGTGCCGTCCACCGGTACCTGCGCCGGTCCCCCTTCCCCGGGGAGCGTGATCGGAAAGCCGATGATCGCGGCCGGCTCGCCGTTCAGCACATTGAATCCGTAGATCTTTCTGTGCTCTGTATCAAATGTAACCCTTGGGCGGTTACAGTTCCTGCGTGCGTTTCATCCCCTTTGTCATGATTCCCCTCGCCCTCGCCGCTACCACCGCGTTCCCCGCCTCCCCCGCCTGGGCCATCACGAACGGATCACCCGACCTGACCGCTCACCCGCAGGTGGGAGCCGTCATCGGCGACAAGCCAAACGATGACGGCACATGGTCCTACTGCACCGGCACCCTCATCTCGCCCACCGTCTTCCTCACCGCCGCCCACTGCGCGGAAGGGGGGCAGAAGACCGCCCGGGTCTCCTTCTCCAGCCGCTACCGGCACGGGGACAAGATCTACACCGGCCGCTACGTCGTCGACTCGCGCTACAGGGACAAGTCCGATCTTCATGACATGGCCGTTGTCGTCTTCGACACGGCCGTTCCGGGCATCAAGCCCGCCAGGCTGCCCACCGAAGGTCTGCTCGACCGCCTCGAAGCCGCCAACGCCCTGAAAATAACGCGATTCACCCCGGTCGGGTACGGTGCCATGGTCTCGGCCAAGGCCTCGGCCAAGGGGAAGCACGTCTCCGCCAAGGGGAAGCACAAGGTGCGGCTGACCTACACCGACACCCGCCACCAGGCGTCCATCTCCTTCGGGGACCTCACCCGCAGGTGGCTCAAACTGTCGCTCTCCTCCAAGGGCGACGGCAGCACCTGCTTCGGCGACTCGGGCGGCCCGAACTTCCTGGGAGGACCCACCTCGGACCTGCTCGTGGCCACGACCATCAGCGGAGACGACGACGCGTGCAGGATGACCAACTACGACTATCGCCTGGACACCCCTCAGGCCCGGTCCTTCCTCAAGAAGTTCGTCACGCTTCCCTGAACAGGTGATCGCCCCGGCGGATCCCCGCCCCGTCACGTCCTTGAACAGGTGATCGCCCCGGCGGATCCCCGCTCCAAGGGGTCACCCGCCGGCTCAGGCCGGCGGCTTGCGGCCGGCTGGAGGAACCGCCGGGCCAGGAGTGCGGGCGCCTACGGTGGTCGCGGCGTCAGCCGAGCCGAGCGCGCGGCGAGGCGGGCGCGGCCGGGTCCGCGAGGCCGCGGGAACCGGACGAAGTCCATGTGATCACGGTATGGCCCTCAACCTGTACGCGGGAATCCCGGTCACCGACTACGCGGTGGCCCTGAAGTGGTACGAACGGCTGCTGGGCTCCCCGCCGACGTTCGTCGCGAGCGACACCGAGGCCGTGTGGGAGCTCGCGGAACATCGGTCCGTGTTCATCGAGCAACTGCCCGAGCACGCCGGCCACGCCATGCACACGGTCTTCGTCGACGACCTCGACGCGCTCGTCGCGCAGATCGCCGAGCGAGGACTCGACCCCGCGAAGCGGGAGACCTACTCCAACGGCGTGCGCAAGGCCACCTACCGTGATCCCGACGGGAACGAGATCGGGTTCGGCGGCGCCCCGCTGTGACCGCCCCGGGCCGGCGCGGCACCCCGTAACCGTCAGGTCGCCCCGAGCCTCGCGGACCGTCGTAGCCGCCGTAGCCGTCACGGCCGTCACGGCCGTCACGGCCGTCACGGCCGTTACGGTCGCCGTAGCCGCCATAGCCGCCGTGGACTCCACGGCCGATCGCGTGGAGGCCGCGCGATGTGATCGGGCCGCGGTTCGCCGGAGCCGCCGGAGGCGGCGCGCCGCCCGCCCGCCAAGCGGTTCCTGCCGCCACGTCCGATTGCTGAATTATTCATCTTGACCGGCGTGAAAGATGCACGCCCTTTTGGTGATCGATGCTCTGGCTGCCCCCTGGCCACGACCACATAATTGATTTACATCAGGAACAATTATGTCGGCGTCGAGGGGAGCGAAAATTGTCAGCCCTGGCCGTGCTTCGCCCGCCGGTGGACGCGCGTATTCGCCCGTGGTCCGCGGATGTCCGTCGAGGCCGTGGCGCTCGAACCAGCCGCCCAGGCCGTCGTCGGTCACGAATTCATTCGGCCCGGAATCAACGCTGAGAATAACTTAAGCCGCACCAGGAGACAGGAGAAAAAACCATGGACTCTCAGGTCAAGAAGCCACCACCACTGCTTCTGTTGTGCCTCGCCCAGTTCATGCTGACACTCGATTTCGCGATCGTGAACGTCGCTCTGCCGTGGATCAAGACCGACCTGTCCTTCACCGCCGGCGCCCTGCCGTGGGTCGTCGGAGCGTACGCGCTGTTCTACGGCGGCTTCCTGCTGCTGGGTGGACGCGTGGGCGACATCATCGGCCGCAAGCGCATGTTCGTGTGGGGCCTGGCGATCTTCACGATCGCGTCCCTGGTGGGTGGCTTCGCGACCAGCTCCATCGTGCTGATCATCGCCCGTGCCCTGCAGGGCTTCTCGGCCGCGGCGGTGGCCCCTGCCGTGCTGGCGATGATCGGCGCGGGCTTCCCCGAGGGAGAGGCGCGGGCCAAGGCCATGGGCGTGTTCGGCGCCGTGTCCTCGGTGGGCTTCGCCGGCGGCGTGCTCGCCGGCGGCGTGCTGACCGAGGTCTTCGGCTGGCGGGCCGTCATGTTCATCAACGTCCCGGTCGGTATCGCGATGGTCGTGCGCGCCGCGATCCGCCTCGACGACGACAGCGTGCGGACCAGGTCCGCGCGCATCGACGTGCCCGGCGCCATCCTGGTGACCGCCAGCATGTGCTCGATCGCCTACGCCCTGACGATCGCGTCCGACGAGGGCTGGGGCACCGCCGGTGTGCTGACCCCGCTGATCGCCGGTCTCGTGCTGCTGGCCGTGTTCCTGTTCGTGCAGACCCGCGTGTCCGCGCCGCTGGTGCCGCTCTCGATCTTCCGTAACCGCGGGGTGACGGGCGGCAACCTGGTCGCGTTCCTGTCGGGTGGTGTCATGTCCATCTCGACGTTCTTCATCACGCTCTACATGCAGCAGATCCTGGGCTTCTCGGCCATCCTCACCGGCCTCGCGTTCTTCCCCCAGGCCCTCGTGGTCGTGCTGGCGTCGCTGCCGGTGGCGAAGACGACCGCACGGATCGGGGCCCGTCCGGTGCTGACCGTCGGCGCCCTGTTCCTGGTGGCCGGTTCGCTGGTGCTGGCCCTCGCGCCCGCCGACGGCTCGTTCCTGCTGAACGTGCTGCCCGGCGGCATCCTGATCGGCGTCGGTGTCACGGTCATGATGATCAGCACCGCGGTGGCGGCCACGTCCGGTGTGGCCGGTGCCCAGATGGGCCTGGCGTCGGGCCTCTACAACTCGAACCGCCAGCTCGGGGTCGGGCTGTGCCTCGGTATCGCGGTGGCGGTGGCGTCGCTGGCCGCCGGATCCGGGCAGGGGATCTCCATCGGCGGGATCCAGACGGCGTTCTGGCTCTCCACCGCGCTCTCCGTGGTGATCGCGATCGTCTCCGCGACCGTCGTGCCGTCGGCGAGCAAACCGGCTCCCGACGCTCCGGCCGCCTCCGCCCCGGAGACCGAGCCCGCCCCCGTGGCCGGCCGGTAGGTCTTCCGCACGTTCGAGGGCCGGCCCCGGCGCATGCCGGGACCGGCCCTTCCGCCGTGTCCGCCCAGGTCCCCGGTGATCACCTCACCCGCCCAGGTACTCCCCCGCCGCGTCGAGGAGCCAGGCCACGAGGTAGTCCGCGAAGGACGAGCGTACGAAGATGTGGAACCCGCCGTCCTCGCGGGCGGCGAGGACGACCTGGGCGCGGGCGAGCATGGTCTGGGCGCAGCGCCCGGGGCCGAACGCGCGGGGGTGCAGGTCGAGGGCGCAGCCGTGGGAGAGCAGGTCGCGCGCCCTCGGGCCGGTCACGAGCAGTACGGTGCGCTGGGCGGAGACGTCGGTGACGGCGGCGTGACCGGTTCCGGCGGCGGCTCGCAGGCGGGCCTCCAGGCCGGTGCCGCCCGCGGGCCCGACGACCAGCCACTCGTCGGGGCCGAGCCACAGCACCCGGGTGTCGCTCGCGGCCGTACCTGACGGTGACACGTCGGTGCCGGTGCTCGCGAAGGTACCGGGTTCGGTGGGGAGCGGGACACCGAGGGCGAGGGCGATGTCGGCCGCGGTGTCGCTCCCGGGCTCCACCCGCAGGTCGATCTGGGTGAGAAAGGGCAGTTCCGCGATGCGGAGGTTCGGGCTCGACACCGGCTCCAGCCGGGCCGCCGGGCTCGGCCGCCCGGACGGCCCCGTTCCCTGGGGCTTTGTTCCCCGCGGCTTTGTTCCGGAGAGCTCCGCCGTTCCAGAGAGCTCCGCCGTTCCGGAGAGCTCCGCCGTTCCGGAGAGCTCCGCCGCGGGCGGCTCCGTTCCGTACGGCGCGCCCGGTCGTGTCCCGCCCGGTGGGCCGTCGCGGCGCGCTCCCTCGGGGTCGTAGAGGACGTGGTGGGTGACGGTGACGGGCAGCTGTTCCCCTCCGACGGGGACGTACAACCGCTCGCCGACGCGTTCGCGCCCGCCGCTGACGAGGGCGAGGGCGAAGGTCCTGCCGAGCGCGGCGCTGCGGTAGCTGGAGGTGACGTGGCCGAGCATGGGGACCGGCGGCTCGGGCAGCCGGTCGGCGGCCACCAGGTGGGAGCCCTCGGGCAGCAGGACGTCCGGGTCGAGCGGCAGCAGGCCGACCAGGTGCTTGCGGTCGGGCCTGGCGGTGTCGGCGCGGGCGAAGGAACGCCTCCCGACGAAGTCGGCCTTCTTCTTGGACACCACCCACTCCATGCCGAGGTCGGCGGGGGTGACCGTGCCGTCGGTGTCCTGGCCCACGATGGGGTAGCCCTTCTCGGCCCGCAGCACGTGCATGGTCTCGGTCCCGTACGGGGTGACCGCGCCGGTGGCCTGGACGGCCTCCCACAGGGCGAGCCCGTCCCAGGCGCTGACATTGATCTCGTACGCCAGCTCGCCGGAGAAGCTGATCCGGCACACCCGCGCGTCGAGGCCCGCCACCCGGGTGTCGCGCCACGTCATGAACGGGAAGCTCGCGTTGTCCACGGCCAGGCCGGGGGCGAGCCCGGCCAGCACCTCGCGGGAACGCGGCCCGGCGAGCGCGACCGTCGCCCACTGCTCGGTGACCGAGGTGCAGTGGACCCGCAGCGAGGGCCACTCGGTCTGCAGCCACTCCTCCATCCAGTCGAGGACGGCGGCGGCGTTGCCGGTGGTGGTGGTCACCAGGAAACGGTCCTCGGCCAGGCGGATCACCGTGCCGTCGTCGAAGACCATGCCGTCGGGGCGGCACATCACGCCGTAGCGGATCGAGCCGACCTTGAGGGTGCTCATCATGTTGGTGTAGAGCCGGTCGAGCAGCTCCGCGGCGTCCGGCCCCTGGATGTCGATCTTGCCGAGCGTGGAGGCGTCCATGGCTCCGGCGGCCTCCCGCACGGCCCGGCACTCGCGCAGGACGGCGGCCTCCATGTCCTCACCCTCGCGGGGGTAGTACCAGGGCCGCTTCCACTGGCCGACGTTCTCGAACGGCGCTCCGCACGCCACGTGCCACTCGTGCAGCGCGGTGACCCGGACGGGGTCGTGCAGCACCCCCCTGTCGCGCCCGGCGAGGGCCGCGAAGGAGACCGGCAGGTAGGGGGCGCGGAAGGTGGTGGTGCCGAGTTCCGAGACGCCCACGCCGAGGGCATGGGCGACGACACCACTGGTGAGCACGCCGGAGGTCTTGCCCTGGTCGTGCCCGGTCCCGGCGGTGGTGTAGCGCTTGACGTGCTCGACCGAGCGGAGCCCTGCCCCGGTGGCGCGCATCACGTCGGCGACGGTGACGTCGCGCTGCAGGTCGACGAAGTGGGTCCGGTAGTCGTCGGCGGGAACGAGCCACACGTGCTCGGCGGGGATGGTCCCGGAAGGCTCTCCGCCGGGCGAGACCGCCCCCGGCTCCCGCGCCTCCCCGGCCTGCGGGATCTCCGTGTCCCGTGACGTCTCCCCCGCCCGCGGAGTCTCCGCGCCCGGTGACGTCTCCCCCGCCCGCGGGGCCTCCCCCGCTTCCCTGACGGACGCGCCGGAGGTGGAAGGGGTTCGGAGACCGGCCGCCCCGGCGGCCCGCGTCCCGGCGGCGGCGCCGTCCTCCAGGCAGGCGGCCAGGGTGCGGAGCCCTCGGGCGGCCCCGGCGACCTCGACGGCCTGGCGGGTGCTCCCGGGGACGAAGGAACCGAGCGCCTCGTCGTAGCGGAGCGTCCCCCCGGCCTGGCTGAACAGGTGGACGGCGGGGTTCCAGCCGCCCGAGACGAGCAGCAGGTCGGCCTCGATCTCACGCCCGCCGGAAGGAACCGCCCCGGAACCGGCCGCCCCGGAAGGCCTGCCGGCCGCGGCGGGTCTCTCCGAGACGGTCACGGAGGTGACGCCGTGCTCGCCGTTCGCGCGGGTGACGAAGTGACCGGTGAGCACCTCGGCGTCACCCAGGCCGCCCGTGCCGTCCAGGCCGCCCCGTCCCGGGTCGCCGGGGGCACGCGTGTCCACGACGGCGGCGATCTCGACGCCCGCGGCGGCCAGGTCGCGGGCCGCGGCGTAGGCGCCGTCCCCGGTGGTGAACACCACCGCGCGGCGGCCGGGCAGGACCCCGTACCGGTTCACGTACGCGCGTGCCGAGCCGACGAGCATGACGCCCGGCAGGTCGTTGCCCGCGAAGGCGATCGAGCGCTCGTGCGCGCCCGTGGCGAGGACGACGCGGCGGGCCCGGATGTGCCAGACACGCTCGCGGGAGGAGGCGTTCTCTCCCCTGCGCTCCACGGCGACCAGGTAGTTGTCGTCGTAGTAGCCGAACACGCTGGTACGGGTGAGCACCCGCGTCTCCGGGTGGCTCTCCAGCGCGGCCAGCGCGGTGGCGGCCCACGCCGTGCCCGGGACGCCGTCGACGCTCTCGCCGGTGTCGGGCAGGCTGCCGCCGGGCGAGGGCCGGTCGTCGGCGAGGATCACCCGGGCGCCCGACCCGGCCGCCGCGGTCGCCGCCGCCAGGCCCGCCGGGCCCGCGCCGACCACCAGGACGTCGCAGTGCGCGTACACGCCGTCGTAGCGCGCCGGGTCGGGTTCGGCGGCGAGCCTGCCCCTGCCCGGCAGGCCGGTGGCCACCAGCCCCGCGTACAGTTCGACGACGGTGGCCTGGAGCATCGGCTCGGGGAAGGGGTGCTCGATCTGGACGACGGCGTTGGGCTCCTCGGTCCAGGCGGCGAAGATCCCGCGGGGGCGTCCCAGCGCGACGCTCGTCGCGACCGTGCGGACACCGTTGGCGAGCAGCGCGGCGGCGAGCGTGTCGCCCCGGTACCCCTCGTAGTCGCGGCCGTCGAACCGGAACGGCAGTACCTCCCCGCGACGGCCCGCCCGGCGGAACGGCTGCCCGCTCACCGGCACACCGTTCTCTCACCGGTGGCCGGGAGACGCGCGCCGCCGGTGGCCTGGACGTTCACGCCGCCCGGGGGCGGCCGGTGGCCCGCCGCGCCGTTCGCCCGGCGGTTCACGCGCCCACCGACCTTGGCTCGCCCACGCGGTACACGGCGTGGAACTCGTTGGTGGCGGTGTCGCGGACCGCGTTGAACCAGCGGCGGCATCCGGCCGCGTGCTGCCAGCGCTCGGCGAACGGCCCCTTCGGGTTGTCGCGGAAGAACAGGTACCGGGCCCACTCCTCGTCGGAGAGCGCGGCGGGGTCGCCGGGGTAGGCGACGTGGGCCTGCCCGCCGTGGTGGAACTCGGCCTCGTCCCGTGGACCGCACCACGGACAGGGGATCAGCAGCATCGGTCGGGCTCCTTCAGTGGGCCACCGCGGCGGCGCCGTGCTCGTCCACGAGCGCGCCGGTGGTGAATCGTTCGAGGGTGAAGGCGGCGTTGAGGGGATGCGGCTCGCCATGGGCGATCGTGTGCGCGTAGCACCACCCGACGCCCGGGGTGGCCTTGAACCCACCGGTCCCCCAGCCGCAGTTGACGTAGAGACGGTCGACGGGGGTGAGCCCGACGACGGGCGAGGCGTCGGGGGTGACGTCGACCACCCCGCCCCAGGTACGCAGCACGTGGGCCCGCGCGAAGACGGGGAACAGCTCCAGCGCCGCCGCCATCTGCCGCTCGATGATGTGGAACGCGCCGCGCTGCCGGTAGGAGTTGTAGGCGTCGATGCCCGCCCCCATGACCAGCTCGCCCTTGTGGGCCTGGCTGACGTAGACGTGCACCGCGTTGGACATGACCACCGTGGGGTGTACGGGCTCCAGCAGCTCCGAGACCAGGGCCTGCAGCGGATGGCTCTGCACCGGCAGCTCCACCCCCGCCATCCGGCCGACGACCGAGGAGTGCCCGGCCGCGCACATCGCGACCCTGCCCGCGGCGATGCGGCCCCTGGTGGTGCGTACGGCCTCCACCCGCCCGTCCACGACGTCGATGCCGGTGACCTCGCAGTGCTCGATCAGGTCGACGCCCATCGCCGCGGCGGCGCGGGCGAATCCCCAGGCCACGTAGTCGTGCTTGGCGATTCCCGCGCGCGGCTGGTAGGTGGCGCCGAGGACCGGGTAGCGGGCGTCGGGCGAGACGTCGACGATCGGGCAGACCTCTTTCACCTCCTCGGGGCCGAGCCATTCGGCGTCGACGCCGTTGAGGCGGTTGGCGTTGACCCGGCGGACGCTCTCCCTGACGTCCTGCGGGCTGTGCGCGAGGTTGAGCACGCCGCGCTGGCTGAACAGGATCGGGTAGCCGAGGTCCTCCTCCAGTCCCTCCCACAGCTTGAGCGAGTGCTCGTAGATGCCCGCGCTCTCGTCCCACAGGTAGTTGGACCGGATGATGGTGGTGTTGCGGGCCATGTTGCCGCCCGCCAGCCAGCCCTTCTCCAGCACGGCCACGTTGGTGATCCCGTGGTTCTTGGCCAGGTAGTAGGCGGTGGCCAGGCCGTGGCCCCCGCCGCCGACGATCACCACGTCGTAGGAGGCCTTCGGCTCGGGGCTGCTCCACAGCCGGTCGGGGTGCTCGGGCAACTCCTCGGTGCTCATCGTCGTCCCCTCTCGGTCCCGTCGGCGGGCTCCGGCGCCGCGGATCCCGTCGTCATGGACGCCGGCGCCACGGACTCCGGATCCGCGGGAGTCACGGGGCGCGCCGGCGTGTCCTTCCGTCCCGCCGGCCCGCTAGCCACGCAGGCGCTCCATCGCCGGGTCGTACAGCGGCTCCTCGGCGACGACGGCGGCCACCCGCCGGTCGAAGTAGCCGATGTGCAGTTCCCTCCCCGGCACGGACAGCTCGGCGGGCAGCCAGGCGTAGGCGATGCCCTTGCCTATCGTGTAGCCGTAGGCGGCGCTGGTGACGTATCCGGCGCAGGACGCGCCGTCGTACACCGGCTCCTTGCCCATGACCACGGCGGCGGGGTCGTCGACGGTGAGGCAGGTCAGCCTGCGCCGGGGGGCCGCGCCGCGCTCGGCCAGGGCCGCGCGGCCGATGAAGTCGCCCCTGTCCGCCTTGCGCACGGCGAAGCCGAGCCCGGCCTCGTACGGGTCGTGCTCGTAGGTCATGTCGGTGCCGAAGGACCGGTAGCCCTTCTCCAGCCGCAGGCTGTTGAAGGCGCCGCGGCCCCCCGCGATGATCCCGTGCTCCCGGCCCGCCTCCCAGAGGGTGTCCCACAGCTTCGCGCCCATGTCGGCCGTCGTGTAGAGCTCCCAGCCCAGCTCCCCGATGTAGGAGAGCCGCAGCGCGGTGACGGGCACGGTGCCGACGTACGCGCGGGCGCCGCGGAAGTAGCGGAAACCGCCGGGTCCGAAGCCGGGACCGGCGAGCGGGGCCACGACCTCGCGGGCCCGGGGGCCCCAGACGCCGACGCAGCAGGTTCCCGGCGTGATGTCGGTGACGGTGACCGACCCGTCGGCGGGCAGGTGGCGGTGCAGCCAGTCGAGGTCGAGGTTGCCGTTGGCACCGACCTGGAACAGGTCGCGGCCCAGCCGGGCCACGGTGACGTCGCTGCGGATGCCGCCGTCGTGGTCGAGCAGCAGGCAGTACGTCACCGAGCCGACGGACTTGTCGACGTCTCCGGTGGAGACCCGCTGGAGGAAGGCGGCTGCCCCGCGGCCCGCGACCTCGATCCGCTTGAGCGCGCTCATGTCGTACAGGGCCACGGTCTCGCGCGAGGCCTGGGCCTCGGCGCCGACGATCGGCGACCAGTGGCGGGCGGCCCAGTCGTTGGGACGGGGGATGTCGCGGCCGTCGAGCAGGGGCGCGTTGGCGCCGTACCACTGGGGGCGCTCCCAGCCGGCGGCCTCCAGGAAGTACGCGTCCAGCTCGCGCTGGCGGGCGTGGAAGGGGCTGGTGCGCAGCGGGCGCAGGTTCTCGGCCGGTTGGAGCGGGTGGATGATGTCGTAGACCTCGACGAAGTTCTGGCAGTCGCGGGTGCGGACGTACTCGGGGGCGAGCTGGTGGGCCTCGAACCGGTTGACGTCGCACTCGTGCAGGTCGAAGGACGAGCAGTGGCCGTCGGCCAGCCACTCGGCCATGGCACGGCCCACCCCCGCCGAGTGGGTGACCCACACGGCCTCGGCCACCCAGAAGCCCCGCACGTCGCGCGACTGCCCGAGCAGCGGCATGTTGTCGGTGGTGAAGGAGAACAGGCCGTTGATCCCCGCTTCGAGCCCGGCCTCCCCGGCGGCGGGCAGCAGCGCCTTCGTCTCGGTCCAGGCGGGGGCGAAGTCGTCGTCGGTGAACGGCAGCACCGAGGGCATGACCTCGGCGTCGGCGATCGGGAGGATCTCCTCGGCGGTGATCGACATCGGGCGGTGACCGTAGTAGCCGATGCCGAGCCGCTCGAACCGCTCCCGGTAGTACAGGTCGGCGTCCTGGTGGCGCAGGATCGGCCGGACGGCCTCCTCGGCCTGCCCGGCGAGCGCGGGAACCGGACCGGTCCAGGCGAGCTGGTGGGCGAGGGGGGTGAGCGGCAGCGCCATGCCGACCATGCCCGCGATCTTGGGTCCCCAGATTCCGGCGCAGCAGACGACGAGGTCGGCGGGTATCTCGCCCCGGTCGGTGACGACGGCCGTGACCCGGTCGTCCTCGACGCGGATGTCGAGCACCTCGTGCCGGTCGAGGACGCGGACACCCCGTTCCCTGGCGCGCGCCAGCTGGACCTCGACGGCGCGCACGGCCTTCGCCAGGCCGTCGGTGGGGACGAACAACCCTCCGAGGACCCTGTCCCCGTCGAGCAGGGAGTGACGCTCCACGCACTCCTCGGGAGTGAGCAGGCGCGCCTCGACCCCCCAGGAGGTCGCCCAGCCGTGGCGGCGGTGCAGCTCGGCGAGCCGCTCGGGCGTGGTGGCCACCTCCAGCCCGCCCACCTGGAGGAAGCAGTCGAGGTCGACGAGCTTCTCGACCGTGTAGCGGGCCAGCTCCGTCATGGTCTTGGACGGGTTGGTCTGGAACACCAGCCCCGGTGCGTGGGAGGACGAACCTCCGGCGGCGGGCACGGCCCCCTGGTCGACGACGGTGATGTCGTCCCAGCCCCTGGCCGAGAGCTCGTCGGCGAGGGCCGCCCCGACGACCCCGGCTCCGATGACGACGACGCGCCGGCCCGCCATACCCACCTCCGTCGTTGCGCAGTCCGAAACGAAGTGCGCTTCCCGCAACAGATTGTCCTCCCGTCGACAACACTGTCAAGGACGGGCCGGCGGTCGTCCGCGGGGGGGCGACGGGCAGGTACGGCCGGCGGTCAGTCCCCGGCGGACACCGGGTGGATGTGCCGCGCCGTGAAGCCGAGCAGGGCCGACGCGGGCTCGAGGTCGATCGGCACGGTGCGCCCGGGAAAGCGGCGCCGCCTCCACCCAACGACTATGGCAGGTCCGCCTCCGGCGGGGGCGGCCGGTTCCCGCATGAAGCGCGAAGCGGTTGGGGCCGGTGGAGCGGCCGAAATCGGATCCTTGATGGAGAACCGTGAGCGATCATCACGGGCTTGACCCTTCGGTGACACCATGGTGGGTCCGAAACACCTTTGATCCACACGACCGTCGACCACGAGACAGACCACCTCAGGCGCCGGAGGTCTCCCGCGATGCATCCCACCCGTTCCACCCGCCCGCAGCGCATTATGGCGGTGATCAAACCCGTGCTCGCCATCCTGGGCGGATTGACCATGCTCTACGTTTGCGTAACACAATTGTATTTCGAGACATTCGAGGTCGATCCGGCCGCTGTCAGCGAGGTGCGCGACATCGGCAAGGTGCTGGCGCACACCAAACGAGAGTCTTACTATGACGGCACCACCCATGTCGATGATTTCTTGCTGATGGACGTCGGATCCTCGAATTTCGACGAGGCGCGGGCCAAGGTACGCGATCACCTGCAAAATCGCGGATGGAAAGCCACCGGAGGTGACTACCGATCCATCCGGATGGAGGCGGCCAGGTGGGAGCACACCGTCCTCAAAATAGACTCGTTCGAGAGCTACGATGCTTACGGCGACCCTCTGGATTCACCGACGAAGAAGAAAATCAGCGAAGATCCGGACAAGCAGAAGTCGTATCTGATCGTGTCTTTGACCCAGACGGGATGAAGTTCAAAACTACCAGGAATCCCCTATCCAGATCCCAGCCGCTCGCGTTTTCACCGAGCGTCATCTCGCCATGCCGAATGTTTCGTAGCCTGGGGTCGGACCCCTCCAGCCGTTCCAGCGCGCCGTTGCCGGTGACAAGCCGCTCAAGAGACATGATCAGCATTTGTGGCCGCGCTCGTCGTGGATGGTGATGGTTCAGCGCATGAGGTCGCCGTCGGTGACCCGGCGTTGACCGGCGTCCAACGTGTGGCGCGTCTGATCTTCGCGTTCGCCGTGTCGGGCGGCGACGAGGACGTGCGATCACAGGCAGGACCGCGGCTGCCGTCATCTGCGGCCGGAGTACCGGACAAAACGCCTCGCCCGTCACGGGAGACGGAGACGACGCACCGGATCCTCACGTGACGGGGTCGTGGTCGCCCGGCCGGTCACCCGGAGCCGAAGCGAGGGCGCCTCCCTTTCGGGTGGCACCCTCACCGGGACGACAGGATTCGAACCCGCGCCCCTTGACTCCCGGGTGGGCGCTCAGGAGGTGGGAAGCCAGGCCTTCACCTTGTCGGGGTTGTCGCCGACCCACTTCTCCGCGGCCTCCTCGGCCGTCATCTTGTCCTCGGAGATGTACTTGGCCACGAGGTTCTGGTCCTCGTTCGTCCAGGTGAAGTTCTTGACCAGGTCGTACGCCGGGCTGCCGGAGTCGGCGAACCTCTTGCTCACGATCTTGTCGAGGTCGTAGAGCGGGTAGTCGCAGGCCACCTTCTCGGCGTCGGCGTCGCAGCCCTCGGTGTACTCGGGCAGCTTGACCTTGACGAGCTTGACCTCCGACAGGAACCACTGCGGCTCGTAGAAGTAGCCGAGCATCGGGGTCTTCTGCTTCTCCGCCTGCCTGAAGCCGGTGATGAGCGCCGCCTCGCTGCCCGCGTAGACGACCTTGTAGTCCAGCTTCAGGTTCTTCACCAGGGCCGCGTCGTTGGTCACGAAGGACGGGTCGCCGTCGAGCAGCTGCCCCTTGCCCCCCGACTCGGAGGTCTTGAACAGGTCGGCGTACTTGTTGAGGTTCTTCCAGTCGGTGATGTCGGGGTACTTCTCGGCCATCCACGGCGGCACGTACCAGCCGATGACGCCCTTGTTGCCCGTCGGGCCCGCCGAGACGGCGACCTTCTGGTCCTCGATGTACTTCTTCTTCAGGTCGTCGTGGGCCCAGTTCTCCACGATGGCGTCGACCTCACCGGTGGCGAAGCCCTGCCAGGCGACCTCCTCCTTCAGGTCCTTCTTCGTGACCGAGCAGCCGAGATCCTTCTCGGCCACGTGGGCGATGACCGCCGCGGTCGCCTCGTACCCGACCCACGGGTTGATGGCGATGTTGACCGCGCCGCAGGCCTTCTTCCCGTCCGTGCCGGAGGCCGCCGGGGCGGCCCCGCCGTCGCTCTCGCCGACCTTCGCCCCGCCGCACGCGGAGACGAGGAGGCCGGTCGCGACCAGGAGCGCCACCGCCCGCGGTCGCCCGATCCTCGAAACTGTCACCAGGTCCTCCTGTATTGGGTTTCGTATGCCGTGTTCGGTTCCGCCCGTTTTCTCGGTCCGTCTCCCCGCTGCTCCCCGCCTCGCCCTGCCTCTCACCGGGCGCCGTGCGTCTCGGCGTCGGCCCGCCGCGCCGCCGTCCGGGTGATGCGTTCCAGCATGATCCCGAGTACGACGATCGCCACGCCCGCGGCGAGTCCCTTGCCCCGCAGTTGCAGCTGGGAGAAGCCGGCCACCACGTCGTAGCCGAGCGCGCCCGCGCCGACCAGGCCGCCGACGACGACCATGGCGAGCACGTAAATGAGTCCCTGGCTCGCCGCGAGGGTGAGCGCGCTGCGCGCCATCGGCAGTTGCACCTTGGTGATGAGCTGCCAGGTGCTGGAACCCGCGGCCGTGGCGGCCTCCACCGCGCTCGGCGCCACGCCGCGGATGCCGTCCGCGGTGAGCTTGACCGCCACCGGGGCCGCGTAGACGACCGCGGCGATGATCGCGGTGATCCGGGTCGCGCCGAACAGCCCGAGGATCGGCACCAGGTAGACGAACGGCGGCATGGTCTGCCCGGCGTCGAGGACGGGCCGCACCAGCTGGTCGACGCGGTCGCTGCGCCCCATCCAGACGCCGAGCACCACTCCGAGGATCATCACCAGGACGGTGGCCACCAGCGTCGAGGCCAGCGTCACCATGCTGTCCTGCCACAGGCCGAGCGCGACGAGCAGGGCGACGCAGACCGCGGTGACGAGCACGATCCTGACGTTCGCCAGGATCGCGGCGAACGCGATGAGCACGGCGCCGACCAGCCACCACGGCGAGCCGGTGAGCAGCGCCTCGAACGGGTTGAGCAGGCCGTAGGAGACGGCGTTCCTGAACGCGCCGGTGTAGACGGCGAGGTTGTCCTGCGCCCACAGGGTGGCCGCGTCGACCCCCTGGCGGACGTATCGTCCCAGGTTCGCCTCGCTGGGGAACTCCGCGGCCCACACGTAGACGTGGGAGAGGTAGACCAGCACGCCGGTGACCGCCAGGACCGCGCCGATCTCCGCGCGGCGGCGGCCGGGTCCGCGCGAGCGTCCGGCCCGGTGCCGGGCCTCGACGCGGCGCCCTGCGGCGGAGGTGACCCGGTCGAGCACGATGGCCATCACGACGATGGCCAGGCCCGCGTTGAAGGCGCTGCCGACGTCGAGGGTCTCCAGCGCCTTGACGACGGTCTTGCCCAGGCCGGGGGCGTCGATCAGCGCGGCGATGGTGACCATGCACAGCGCGGCCATGATGGTCTGGTTGACGCCGACGATGATGGTCCGCTTGGCCAGCGGGAGCCGTACCTTCCTCAGCGACTGCCAGGCGGTCGAGCCGAGGGAGGTGCTCGCCTCCAGGATCGCGGGCCGCACCTCGCGGATGCCGTGCGCGGTGATGCGGATCGCGGGCGGGACGGCGTAGATGACGGTCGCCACGGTGGCGCTCGCGGGACCGATGAGGAAGAACAGGGTGAGCGGCGCGAGGTAGACGAACGTCGGCATCGTCTGCATGAAGTCGAGCAGCGGGGTGACCAGGCGGTTGAACCGGTCGTTCACCCCGGCCCAGACGCCGAGCGGGACGCCGATCAGCAGCGAGAGCACGACGGCGGCCAGGGTGAGGGCGAGGGTGTCCATGCTCTCCTGCCACAGGCCCAGCAGGCCGAAGGAGGCGAAGCCGGCCGCGGTCAGCAGGGCGACCCGCAGGTTGCCCCACAGCAGCGCGACCGCCGTGGCGACGGCGACCACGCCCAGCCAGCCGACGACCGGCAGTGGCCGCCCGAAGGACGGCTGGCTGATCAGCGCCTGGACGAACGTGACGGACTCGTCGAGGAAGAGCCGGATGTAGTTGACGAAGTACAGGAAGAACGGGTTCTCGTTCCTGCTGTTGTCGATGACCTCACTGGCCTCGTTGACGCTCACGTGCAGCGGGGTCAGTTCCGCGCCGCCGAGCTGGAAGGTGTCGCGGCCCTGGACGAACACCCAGATCAGCACCCACGCCGCCACGACGGCGGCGAGCAGGTAGCGGCGGGGCCAGGCGGGCAGGCGCCGCAGGCCACCCGCCGGGGTGGCCGGAGTGGCCGGGGTGGCCGTCACCCCTGCTCCCCGGACCCGCCGGACCCGGCGGGCCCACCGGACTCACCGGGCTTGCCGGGCTCACCGGAAGTCCCGTCCGGAGACGGCTCGGCGGATTCACCGGAGACCCCGTCCGGAGACGGCTCGGCGAGCACACCGAGGACCTCCTCCGCGGTGACGACCCCCAGCAACTCGCCGCCCTCGACGACCTTGACCGGGCGCGTCGCGCGCAGGACCGTGTGCACGACGTCGCGGACGACGACGTCCGGCCCGACCTCGGGACCGTCCAGCGGTTCGTCGGGCCGGGGCGGGCGCATGATCCAGCGGGTGGTGAGCACGTTCGCGCGGGGCACGTCGCTGACGAACTCGCGCACGTAGTCGTCCACCGGCGCCCCGACGACCTCGTCCGGCGTGCCCATCTGGACGAGTTCGCCGTCGCGCATGATGAGGATGCGGTCGCCGAGCTTGAGCGCCTCGCTCAGGTCGTGCGTGATGAAGATCATCGTCTTGCCGACCTCGCGGTGCAGGCGGATGACCTCGTTCTGCATGTCCCGTCTGATCAGCGGGTCGAGCGCGGAGAAGGGCTCGTCGAAGAAGAGCACGTCGGGGTCCACCGCGAGGGCCCTGGCCAGCCCGACGCGTTGCTGCATGCCGCCGGACAGCTGGTCGGGGTAGGAGTCCTCCGAACCGGAGAGGCCGACGAGCTCGACCATCTCCCTGGCCCGCTCGTAGCGGGCCTCCTTCCGCATGCCGCGGATCTCCAGCCCGTAGGCCACGTTGTCCAGGACCCGCCGGTGCGGCAGCAGCCCGAAGTTCTGGAAGACCATGGCGAAGCGGTGCCGGCGCAGCTCGCGCAGCCGCCTGTCGCCCGCCTTGCGGATGTCCTCGCCGTCGAACAGGACCTCTCCGGCCGTCGGCTCGACGAGCCGCGTCAGGCAGCGTACGAGGGTGGACTTGCCGGAGCCGGACAGGCCCATGACGACGAAGACCTCCTGGGGCCGCACGGTGAAGGAGACGTCGCGGACGGCGGTCACGCAGCCCGTTCTCGCCCTCAGCTCGCTCCGCGGGAGTTCCGCGAGCGGGGTCCCGACGACCCGGTCGGGACGCGGGCCGAAGACCTTCCAGAGACCTCGCACGTCAAGGACGGCCCGGTCCTCGTTCCGCGCGGCGGCTCCAGGCCGCGCCTGCTGGGTCGGTGATGTCATGGTCATGACCACCTCACGGGTCGTCTGGGGACGGGGGGCGTCCGTCAGCTGCGAAACCACCGCTGCGGGCGGGGGCGGACGTTCTGCCACACGTGCTTGGTCTCCCGGTACTCGGCCAGGCCGGCCGGGCCCAGCTCGCGGCCGATGCCCGACTGCTTGAAGCCGCCCCACTCCGCCTGCGGGACGTAGGGGTGGTAGTCGTTGATCCATACGGTGCCGTGCCGGAGCCGCCCGGCGACCCGCTGGGCCTTCCCCGCGTCCTGCGTCCACACCGCCCCGGCCAGGCCGTAGTCGGTGTCGTTGCCGAGGCGGACCGCCTCGTCCTCGTCGCCGAAGCGTTCGACGGTGAGGACGGGGCCGAAGGACTCCTCGCGGACCACCCGCATGCCCCGGTGGCACTCGTCGAGGACGGTCGGCGGGTAGAAATGGCCCGCGCCGGGGAGTCTCTCCCCGCCGCACCGCAGCACCGCGCCCTCCGCGACGCCGGACGCGACGTACGCCTCGACCCTGGCCAGGTGCGCGGCGGAGATGAGCGGGCCGGTCTCGGCCTCGGGGTCGAAGGGGCCGCCGAGGCGGATGCGGGCGGCGCGGCGTACGAGCTCGTCGACGAAGGTGTCGTGCAGGGAGTCCTCGACCAGCAGGCGGGCGCCGGCCGAGCAGACCTGCCCGGAGTGGAGGAAGACGGCGGTGAGCGCGAAGTCGAGGGCGGTCTCGACGTCGGCGTCGGCGAAGACGATGTTGGGGTTCTTGCCGCCGAGCTCCAGCGCGACCCGCTTCACCGTGGCCGCCGCCGACGCCATGATCGTACGGCCGGTCGCCAGGCCGCCGGTGAACGACACCATGTCCACATCGGGGTGCTCGGCCAGCGGGGCGCCGGCCTCGGCGCCCGCCCCGAGGACGAGGTTGCCGACGCCCGGGGGCAGCCCGGCCTCCTCCAGCAGGCGCATGAACAGGATCGCGGTGGAGGGGGTGAGCTCGCTGGGCTTGAGGACGAAGGTGTTCCCCGCGACCAGCGCGGGGGCGACCTTCCAGGAGGCCTGCAGCAGCGGGTAGTTCCACGGGGTGATGAGGCCGCAGACCCCGACCGGTTCGTGGACGACGCGGCTGATCGCGTCGTCGCGGCCGGTGTCGATCACGCGGCCCGCGTCGGTCCCGGCGATGCCGCCGAAGTAGCGCAGGCAGGCCACCACGTCGGCGACGTCGTACTCGCTCTCGGCGAGCCGCTTGCCGGTGTCGAGCGACTCGGCCCTGGCCACGTTCTTGACGTCCCGTTCGAGCAGGTCGGCCACTCTCAGCAGCAGCGCGCCGCGCTCGCGTTCCGGGGTGGACGCCCAGGTGCCCTCGTCGAACGCCGCGCGGGCCTCGGCGATCGCGATCTCGGTGTCGGCCCGGGTGGCCTCCGACACGGTCGCCACCAGGCCGCCGTCGGCCGGTGAACGGATCTCACGGTGGCCGCCCGCGACGGAATCCCTCCAGGTGCCACCGAGGTAGAGATCTGACACGAGCGGCCGTCCTTCCGGTTACCGCATGATCCGTTGCGTATGGCGCATCAGAATGCTTAACGAGGAACAGAATCGACCCTTTTTGTTCATGCAGTCAAGGCTTTACGGTCTTCATTACCGTGCCAGCCCAATCGTGAGGAGACCTCACTCGCGGCGGCCATCACCTGTTCGGCCACCCCGGGGAGTCGCTCGGACGGCAGCCGGAAGGTCGGCCCGGACACGCTCATCGAGGCGACGACCGCGCCCTCGACGTTGAAGATCGGCGCCGCCACCGCGGTCAGGCCGATCTCCAGCTCGTCGGCGGCGGTGGCGTACCCGCGCCTCCTGACGGCGTCGAGCTCCTCGCGCAGCAACCCGGCGTCGGTGACGGTCAGGTCGGTGAACGGGCGCAGCGGCCCGGCGGCCAGCTGCTCGAGCCGCTCCCTCGGGGCGTGGGCCAGCAGCACCTTGCCGTTGGACGTCGCGTGCAACGCCACCCGCCGTCCCGCCCAGTTGTAGGCCTGCAGGGCCGAGGGGCCCGCCATCTGGTCGACGTACAGGGCCTCGTCGCGATCGAGGATGGCCACGTTGACGGTCTCGCCGACCGCCGCCGCGAGCCGCTCGCCGGTGGCGCGGCTCTCGCGGACGACGTCGAGCCTCACGGTCGCGGCGCCCGCGAGCCGGACGATCCCCACTCCCAGGCGGTACTTTCCCCGGTCGGCGGTCTGCTCGACGAGCTCGTGCAGCTCCAGCGTCATGACGAGGCGGAACGCCGTGGAGCGGTGGACCCCCAGCTCCGCGGCGATCTCGCTGACGCCCAGGTCGCCGTGCCGGGCGAGCAGCCGCAGGACGGACAGCGCGCGGTCGACGGACTGCACCGCAGCGCCATCTCTCTCCAGCTCGTTGCTCATGACACAACTTTAAGCGGGTCACGCACGAGGCCCGCCTCCCGGGCGCTTCCCGGCGCCGCCGCGCCCCGTCGCACCTCCCGGCGCGGTACGTCATGATCTCGCCGCCGTGTCACCCGCGCCGGCGGCGGGCCGGTGTCACCGGCCCGCCGCCGGCGGGTCCGGGCTCGGCCGGCGCGCTAGTTCAGGACCCGGTACCGCAGGTGAGTGGCGTGGCGGGACTCGATCACCTCGGCCCGCTCCAGCCGGATCGGACCGCCGAGGTGATCGAACAACCGGGTCCCGCCGTTCAGGATCACCGGGGCGACGTGCACGAACAGCTCGTCGACCAGCCCGGCCGCCAGCGCCTGCCGGATGATGCCGGCGCCGCCCATGATGTGCACCCGCCTGTCCCCGGCGGCCGCGATCGCCTGCTCGACGGCGTGCTTGACGCCCCCGGTGACGAACGTGAACGTGGTCTCGCCCTTCACGACCACGTCGTGCGGGCGGTGGGTGACCACGAACACCGGCAACCGGTAGAACCCGTCCTCGGCGTCCCAGCCCCCGGTCTCGTCGTAGACCTTCCGGCTGGTGATGACAGCCCCGGCGATCTGGCGTTCCTCCCCGATGGCGAGGTCCATGCCCCGGTCCTCCTCGATCCAGGCGTGGAGGATGTCGCCCCCCTCGCCCAGTCCGGGGTACCGGTCGAGGTTCGGGCCGGTGACGAAGCCGTCCAGCGACATCGAGATGTTCGCCTCCACAAGTGCCATCGTCCTGTTCCCTTCCGTCGTCGCGTCGTCCTCCGTGAGGCCGTTCATCCGTACAGCCGTCCTCCGTGAGGCCGTTCATCCGTACAGCCGTCCTCCGTGAGGCCGTTCATCCGTACAGCCGTCCTCCGTGAGGCCGTTCATCCGTACAGCCGTCCTCCGTGAGGCCGTTCATCCGTACAGCCGTCCTCCGTGAGGCCGTTCATCCGTACAGACGTGCGGGCCGGCGAAACTCATCGGTCGCTCGCCGGCCCGCCACTCCCCCGGCCCCCCGGCACGCGAACACGCGAGCACCCGCGCATCCGGCCGCGCCAGAATGGGCGTGGCCCGGGCCCCTGACAGGAGGAGCACAGTGAGCGGCGACGAGCCGGACTTCGACGATCTCACCCGCCGCCACCGGCGTGAGTTGCACGTGTACTGCTACCGGATGCTCGGCTCGTTCGACGAGGCCGAGGACCATGTCCAGGAGGTGTTCCTGCGGGCCTGGCGCTCGCGCGGGAGCTTCCAGGGCCGGTCGAGCGCGCGCACCTGGCTGTACCGGATCGCGACCAACGCCTGTCTGGACACGCTGCGCCGCGACGCCCGCCGGGCGACCGGGGCGCCGTCGGGCGCCGAACCGTCCGTCGCGGCCATGCCATGGCTGCAGCCCTATCCGGACGCCCTGCTGGACGAGCCGGCCGCCGACCGGCCCGGCCCGGAGGCGACGGCGGTGAGCAGGGAGACGATGTCGCTGGCGTTCCTGGCCGCGATCCAGGTGCTGCCGCCGCGGCAGCGAGCGGTGCTGATCCTGCGCGACGTGCTGACCTGGTCCGCCGGCGAGGTCGCCGCCCTCATCGAGACGACCGTGCCCGCGGTCAACAGCGCCCTGCAACGCGCCCACGCCACGCTGCACCGGCGCTGGCCCGGCGGCCGGCTGGACTGGGCCCCGGCCGCCGAACCCGACGCGGACCAGAGCAGGTTGCTCCAGCGCTACATCGCCGCCCACGAACAGGCCGACCCGGAGGCGTTGATCGCGGTGCTGCACGAGGACGTCCGGCTGTCCATCTCCCCGGCGATCGGGCAGTGGACGGGCCGCGAGCAGACCGCCCGCGCCCTGCGGGCCGGCATGAACGCCCTCGGCGACTGGCGGCTGCTGCCGATCACCGCCAACGGCCGGCCCGGCGCGGCCGGCTACCTGCGCCGGCCCGGAGACGAGGCGTTCCACCCGTTCGTCCTCACCGTGCTCCACATCGAGCACGGCCGGCTGACCGATATCGCCGCCTTCGAACAACCGTCGATGTTCCCGGCGTTCGGCCTGCCCGCCTGCCTGTGAAGCGGGTCCGCGCGGACGCCGGCGTGCCCGGCACACCGGCCCTGTGGCACCGCGTCGCCGCAAGGCGCACTGCCGATCTACCGGGGCGCGCCGGTCCGCGACCAGGCCTGCTGGACGGTCCTGTAGTCGGTCACGACGATCCCCTCCTGCCGGAGGAGTTCGCGGGCCTGCGGCGATGTCAGGAACTCGTGGTCGGTCCGGCGTACGCGCCAACCGCCGTCGATCGCCCGCGCCTCCTCGTTGCCCAGGCCGGGATGCACCGCCCACTCGCTCAGGCCGACCGGCAGGTCGCGCAGCAGCTCGGCGTATCGCGCCGCCTTGCCGTCGATGTCGAGACTGAAACTGTCCAGGAAATCGTTGTCGGTGACCGGCATGCCCCGCCGTCGTGACTTCCGGCGTCCGGGTTCGAGCCAGACCCGCACCGCCAGGCCGTACTCCCCGGCCAACGCCACGGTCAGGTCGAAGATGTCGTCGCGTCCGCCATCGGCCAGACAGTGCCAGTCCAGATGGGTCGGCGTCAGCCCGGTGCCGACCACGGCCTCGACCTGTGCGCGGAACTCGAGCTCCACCTCGTCCAGACGAGCCCGGGCGAGAAGCTCGGGAACCTGGGCGGGCGTGAACAGTTCGCCCGCCTCGTCGAGCAGCGAGGGCACCTTCTCCTTCGCGGTCAGCGGCCCCCACCGGTAGTGGGTCGTGTCGCAGAACAGTGTGAGGTGGATCCCGAACGGGATCTCCGGTCGATGGCGGAGCAGATGCATGGCGTGCGACGCCCACGGACACGGCACCATCAGACTGCACGAACTGGCGATCCCCTCCTCGATCGATTCGACGACCGCGGCGTTGATCGCGTGGTACATCCCGAAGTCGTCGTTGTTCACGATGAGCACCCGGGCATCGGGAGGGAAACCCAGCAGCTCGCTCGACAGAACCGAGGGAGTGGCGGCCGCGGGCTCAAAAGCATGGTCGTCCATAGCCGCAGGGTGAAGGAGCGGTGAGGGGCACGTCCAGTCGATTGTTCTGAGCGGTCCCGGCAGGAGTCATGCGGGGGAAACCGCGCTCCCCCGGGTGGGCTCCGCGCCATGACGAACCACCCGCCGAACCGTCCCAGGTCTGGGCGCGGTGCACCCGCTGGGAAACGAAACGCTCCGTGTGGCAGGGTCTGCTGTCATGCGCCTCCATGACGCCATCGCGGCCGCGGACACGGCCATCCGCACCGATCCGCGTTACTCCGCCACCGAGCACCTCGTCGTGGCGTACCGCGGAGACGTCCTCGCCGGGCACACCTACCGGGAGCGGCGGCCGGACGAGCCGGGAGACGTCTTCTCCCTCACCAAGAGCGTCCTGTCCACCCTGGTGGGTCTCGCCGTCCAGGACGGCGCGCTCGAGACGGGGACGGCGCTGGGCGACCTGCTCGGCGCCCGGGTGCCACCGGCTCGTCGCGAGGTGACCGTACGGCATCTGCTCACCATGTCGGGCGGGGCGGAGCACACCGGCCGCTTCGACATCGACGAGGTGATGGAACTGCCCGGCGGCTGGGTCGACGTCCTGCTGTCGGCGCCGCAGCTGCACGCGCCGGGCACGCGCTTCGCCTACGACAACGGCGCCGCCCACGTCCTGGCCGCGGCGCTGCAGGAGGCCCTCGGCCGCGACCTGCAGGAGTACGCGGCCGAGCGGCTCTTCGACCCGCTGGGCATCACCGGCTGGACGTGGCCTCGCGACCCGGACGGCCTGTCCTACGGGTTCGGCCACCTCCGTCTCTCCGCCCTGGACCTGCTCCGATTCGGCGAACTCTGGCTCGACCCCGACCCCGACGTGCTGAACCCCGCCTACGCCGCCGAGGCGACCGCCGCGCACAGTCCCGGCGGCCCGCCGGAGAACCTTCCCTACGGGTACCTGTGGTGGACGGCCCGCATCGCGGGGCATCGCGCCTTCGTCGCCGGCGGTTACGCGGGCCAGCACATCGTGGTCGTCCCGGCGCTGCGGCTGGTGACGGTGACCACCGGTTCCGAGGCTGCTCTCCCCCCGGGGTGGCTTTCGGCGTTCACCCTCGTCCCGGCGATCGTGACCGCCGCCTCCGGCGGGTGAGGGGCGCGGGCACGGTCAGCGGGGAGAGCCGTCGCGGTGCCGGTAGAAGTCCGTGTGCTCGGCGGCGAGCGGGGTGTTGCCCAGGATGAGGTCGGCCGCCTTCTCCGCCACCATCATGACCGGCGCGTAGATGTTGCCGTTGGTCACGTACGGCATCACCGAGGCGTCCACCACGCGCAGCCCCTCGAGGCCGTGGACCCGCATCGACAGCGGGTCGACCACGGACATGGCGTCGACGCCCATCCTGGCGGTGCACGAGGGGTGCAGCGCGGTCTCGCCGTCCCTGGCCACCCAGTCGAGGATCTCCTCGTCGGTCTCGACGCCGGGGCCCGGTGACAGCTCCCCCGCGTTGAACGCGTCCATCGCGGGCTGGTTCAGGATGTCGCGGGCGATCCGGACGGCCTCCACCCACTCGCGCCGGTCCTGGTCGGTGGACAGGTAGTTGAAGCGCAGCGCCGGGTGGACCGCGGGATCGGTGCTCGTGATCTTCACCGAGCCGCGCGAGTCGGAGTACATCGGCCCGATGTGAACCTGGTAGCCGTGCCCGCCCGCCGGCGCGGAGCCGTCGTAGCGGACCGCGATGGGCAGGAAGTGGAACATCAGGTTGGGGTAGTCGACGTCGTCGTTGCTCCGGGCGAAACCGCCCGCCTCGAAGTGGTTGGTCGCGCCGGGGCCACTGCGCAGGAACAGCCACCGCGCGCCGATCAGCGGCCGGTTGCGCCACTTCATCGCGGGCTGCATCGACACCGGCCGCTTGCAGCCGTACTGGATGTAGACCTCCAGGTGGTCCTGGAGGTTCTCGCCGACGCCCGGCAGGTCGTGCACGACGTCGACGCCGAGGGCGTCCAGCTCGGCGGCGTTGCCCACCCCGGAGAGCTGCAGCAGCTGCGGGGTGTTGATCGCGCCGCCGCACAGGATCACCTCGCCCGCGTGGACCGTCCGGCCGTCGTACTCGACGCCGACGGCGCGCGTGCCCTCGAAGAGGATGCCGGTGACGTGCGCCCGCGTCCTGACCTCCAGGTTGGGGCGGTTCATGACCGGGTGCAGGTAGGCACGGGCGGCCGACAGGCGGCGGCCCCTGCTGATGTTGCGGTCGAAGCGGGCGAAACCCTCCTGGCGGTAGCCGTTGACGTCGTCGGTCAGCGGGTATCCGGCCTGCTGCACCGCCTCGAAGAAGGCGCCGAACAGCGGGTTGCGCACCGGTCCGCGCTCCAGCACCAGGGGGCCGCCCCGCCCGCGCCAGGAATCGGCGGGGTCGGCGGCCAGGCAGTTCTCCATGCGCTTGAAGTACGGCAGGCAGTGGGCGAAGTCCCAGGTCTCCATGCCCTCGTCGGCGCCCCAGCGCTCGTAGTCCATCGGGTTGCCGCGCTGGAAGATCATCCCGTTGATGCTGCTGGAGCCGCCCAGCACCTTGCCCCTGGCGTGGTAGATCCGGCGGCCGTTCATGTGCGGCTCGGGCTCGGACTCGTACTTCCAGTCGTAGAAGCGGCTCCCGATGGGGAAGGGCAGCGCGGCGGGCATGTGGATGAAGACGTCCCACGGATAGTCCGGGCGGCCCGCCTCCAGCACCAGCACCCGGTTGGCGGGATCGGCGGACAGCCGGTTCGCGAGGGCGCTTCCCGCCGAGCCGCCCCCGACGATGACGAAGTCGTACATGTCTGCCTCGCCTCGTTCAGCAGGAGGTAATGGCCAAAATTGTAGCGAATAGCGCAATAAGCTGCACCATTCGCAACGGCGATTGTCCCTCCGGTGGCATTTGTTGCCCCCCAGCGCCTACAGTCCCGCTATGGGCAACGATCCCCTCGGCGGCCGTACCGCCGACAGCAGTGGCGGAGTCCAGTCCGTCGACCGGGCCATCACCATCCTGGAGATCCTCGCCGAGCGCCGCGAGGCCGGGGTGAGCGAGATAGCCCAGGAGATATCGGTGCACAAGTCGACGGCGTTCCGGCTGCTGGGCGCGCTGGAGTCACGCGGCCTGGTCGAGCAGGCCGAGGAGCGGGGCAAGTACCGCCTCAGTTTCGGGATCATCCGCCTCGCGGGCGGGGTGGCCTCCCGGCTCGACCTCACCCAGCAGAGCCGCCCCGTCTGCCGCCGTCTCGCCGAGGAGATCGGCGAGACCGTCAACATCGCCGTGCTGCGCTCCCACTACGCGGTCAACCTTGACCAGGTACGCGGCCCTGCGGCGGTCACCACGCACAACTGGGTCGGGGAGCTCACCCCGCTGCACGCCACCTCCAGCGGCAAGGTCCTGCTGGCCCACCTCGACGACCTGCACCGGGCCCGGCTGGTCGCGGCGGGCGGCCTGGAGCCGTACACCCCGCACACGATCACCTCGGCCGACGCGCTGGAGGCGCAGCTTCTCCAGGTGCGCGAGCGGGGCTACGCCGTCACCGTCGAGGAGTACGAGATCGGCCTGAACGCCGTCGCGGCCCCCATCCGCTCCCATGACGGCGAGATCGTCGCTGCGGTCAGCGCGTCCGGCCCGGCCTACCGCTTCAGCGAGAAGCGGCTGCACGAGCTGGCACCGGTCATGATCGCCGGAGCCCTGGACATCAGCCACCGCCTGGGCCACACCGAACGGATCTGAGCGCCCGGTCCCTCCTGGTCGCCGTGCGCGACCCCAGGGGCCCCGGCGGCCCCGAGCCCCGCTTCGCCGCGGATCGGGTGAGCCGCGGCGCCGCCATGCCGTCGCGGCGGCGTGCCGTCACCGGCCGGGCGAGCGCTGGGCGGGTCTGCCGCCGAAGCGCCAAGGATGGACCTCCGTGCGGCCGCCGCCGGCCGGCAGCAGTGGCGACGGCCCCTCGCGTACGCCGGTGGGCCCGCCGCCGGCTCGCCGCGTGGCCGGTCGGTGCCGATCCGGGCGCGGGGGCAGGCCGAGTCGTGATCACTCTCGGCGCCGACGGCCGGCCCCGGGCTACGGCTGGGGGAAGTCCGTGGTGTGGGCCAGCTCGCGGCCGGCTTCGATGTCGGCCTTGAGGGCTTCGACCTTGCCGCCGGCGTAGGAGTAGGCGTCGGATCCCAGGAGCCGGCGAAGCGGCCCGTCGCCGGAGACGGCGAGGGAGATGATCGCGGCGGCGCCCTTCACGGGGTCGCCGAGCTGGCTTCCCTGCAGGTCCAGGTGGCTCCTGGTCATCTCGCGGATGGACTCGTAGCCCTCCGTCGTCGAGGCCGGCAGCGCCAGCGAGTCGCTCGTCAGGAAGCTGGTCCGGAAGTAGCCGGGCTCCACGACGGTGACCTTGACGCCGAACTCCGCGACCTCGCCGGCGAGCGCCTCGCTCAGGCCCTCCAGCGCGAACTTGCCCGCGCAGTAGAGGCCCCAGCCCGGAAGGGCGACCAGGCCGAGCACGGACGAGATGTTCAGGATGTGGCCGCTCCTCCGTGTCCTGAAGATGGGCAGCACCGCTCGCAGCACGTTCCACAGCCCGAAGATCTGGACGTCGAACATCTGCCGGGCCTCGGCGTCGGTGGTCTCCTCGACCGAGGCCAGAAAGCCGTAGCCGGCGTTGTTGACGACGACGTCGAGACCTCCGAAGCGCTCGGTGGTGCGGCGAACGGCCTCGGCGACCGCGGTCTCGTCCCCGAGGTCGACGTTGAGAGCCAGCAACCGCTCGGTGTCCACGTCGCCGAGGGCCTCGGCGAGGCGCTCGGTCGAGCGGGTGGTCGCGGTGACGTTGTCGCCACGCTCGAGCAGTTGCCGCACGAGCTCGAGGCCGAGGCCACGGGAGGTACCCGTGACGAACCAGGTCGCCGGAGTGCCGGTGGGGTAGGTCATGTCGATCGTCTCCTCGATGATGGGTCGGTGTTCCGCCGCCGGGCCCCGCTCGGCGGCGGCATGGACTCCAGTCTTCGTGGCGAGATCACCCCGAGGAGGGCCACAACCTGCCCTTCTCGTCCTGGGACCGGGCAACCTAGGACGCGGCGGACCAGGTTGATCCGTGCAGTTCCTGCGAGAATGTGGGCATGACGGTGGGCAACAGGGAGCTCGCGGACTTCCTCCGGCGCGCTCGGGGCAGAGTCGACCCGTCGCGCGCGGGGTTGCCGGCCGACGGCCGGGTCCGGCGGGTGCCCGGACTCCGCCGCGAGGAGGTCGCGCTGCTGGCCGGGGTCTCCACCGACTACTACACCCGGCTGGAGCAGGGCCGGCCGATCACCCCGTCCGCCGGGGTCCTCGACGCGATCGCCCGTGCGCTCGGCCTGGACGCGGCCGGCCGCGATCACCTCGGGCACCTGGTCGGACCCGTCTCCGGGACGCGCCGCCGCGTCCCCACCGTCCAGAGGGTCCGCCCGGGGCTCCACCGGTTCCTCGACGCCCTGGACGGCAGTCCGGCACTGATCCTCGGCCGCCGGACCGATGTGCTGGCCACCAACCGCATGGCCAGGGCCCTGCTGACGGACTTCGACGCGCTCCGGCCGCGGGAACGGAACTACGCGCGGTGGATGTTCCTCACCGACGAGGCGCGAAACCTCTTCCTGGACTGGGACGTGCAGGCGCGCGCGGCCGTCGAGAGCCTCCGGCTCGACATCGGCAACGACCCCGGAGACCAGGCCGCGAAGGATCTCGTGACCGAACTCGTGGCGCGCAGCCCCGAATTCCGGCGATGGTGGGAGGAACACGGCGTGTATCGGCGCACGTTCGGCTCCAAACACCTCCGGCACCCGGTCGCCGGAGAACTGACGATCGACTACGAGACGTTCACGATGCCCGGCGATCCCGATCAGACCCTCTTCGTCTACACGACCGAGGCCGGGACGGCATCGCGGCAGGCCATGGACCTCCTGGCCGGCTGGGTCCTCTCCGACGGCGCCGCCGGACGCGGACGGCGCACCGGGTAGCAGGCGCGGTGCCGGCTCACGGCCTTCCCGATGGGGGCGATGATCGTCTTTTCGGCTTTGTCGCCCGGTTTTCGGCTTTGTCGCCCGGCTCGGCCACGGCGAAGGACGTGGGCCACAGGCCGCCGCCGTCGTCGGGGGTCTGCTCGGTAAGGTGTGAGCGGGGTGCCGATCCGAGGGCCCCGGCCGCCGGTTCGGTGACCTGTCCGGCCTCGCTCACAGCCAGTCGTGTTCACGCGCGTACCGCGCCGCCTCGTGCCGGGTCCGGGTCTGGGTCTTCTGCATCGCGTTCGAGAGGTAGTTGCGCACCGTGCCTTCCGCCAGGTGGAGCCGGGTGGCGATGTCGGCGACCGAGTAGCCTTCGCCGGTCACTCGCAGCACGTCGATCTCACGGTCGGTGAGCGGGCAGTCGTCGACGACGGCGCGGGCGGAGACGTCCGGGTCGATCCATCGCTTGCCCTCGTGCAGGGTTTTGATGACGGAGACGATGTGCGCCGGTTCCGCGGACTTGCTGACGAAGCCCTGGACGCCGAGCTTCAGCGCCTTGCGCAGCACGCCGGGCCTGGCATGGCGGGTCAGCATGAGGATCACCTGCTCCGGCAGCGCACGGCGGATCTCCGCGACGGCCTCGAGCCCGTCCACACCGGGCATCTCCAGATCGATGACGAGTACATCGGGCCGGTGTCGCAACGTGGCCTGGACGGCCGCCCCGCCCTCTTCCGCTTCGGCGAGCACGGTGATCTCGCCCTCGAGCGGGAGCAACGCCGCCAGCGCCTTGCGAAGGAGTGCCTCGTCGTCGGCGAGCACCACGGTGGTCATCGGTCGTCCTTTCCCCGTTTCAGAGAGCGGCGCCCGAACGGCCGTGCGGGAACGTCGCAGCCGTCAGGAACCACCCGTCCTTCTGCTCCACCGTCAGCTCGCCTCCGTTGCCCACCACTCGTTCCCTGAGCGTGGCGAGCCCCCGTAGCTCGGGGAGCGGAGCCTCAGGCGCGCCATCGTTGACGATGGTGATGCCCGACTCCGACAAGGTGATGCGCACCTGCTCGGCCTGCGCGTGCCGCAGGATGTTGGTGGTCGTCTCCCGCAGGACCTGGCCGAGCAGCTCGCCCACGTGCGCGTCGACCTCGGCCTCACGGTCGACGCGCACGTGGATGCCCGCGGCCTCGAAGAGGTTCTTCGCGTTCTCCAGCTCCGCGGACAGGTTGAGCCGTCGCTGTGCGTAGGCGAGCTGCTTGGTCTGGGTGATGGTGTCGCTGACCAGGGCATGCACCTCGCGCAGTTCCTGCTCCACCCGTTCGGGGTCGCTGTGCACCAGCCTCTGGGCCAGCGCGATCTTCAGCTTCACCACATGGAGCGTGTGGCCCTGGATGTCGTGCAGATCACTGGCGAAACGCATGCGCTCCCGGATGACGGCCAGCTCCGCCTCGCGTTCTCGTGCCTCCTCCAGCTCCGCGACGAGGCCGTAGAACCTCTGGTTGGGGAACATGAAGCCGGTAAGCACCGCTGTGACGCCCGCGGGAATGATGACGTATCCGATCAGAACGCCGGAGACGTCCTCCTGTGTGATCAACAGCCTCGTCGCGCCTACGGCGGCGAGGTAGGCGGTCAGCCCCAGGGCCGCCGCGCCTCGGTGGCGCGGTAGCTGAGGAATGGTGAGGGAGCCCACGACCGAAAGACCGTAGAACGACGTGCGGCTGTCCATCACCAGCACTCCGAGGAGCCACACGGCCGCGGTGATGATCAGGCAGGGAAGCGCGACGCGGGAGATGTCGCGCGCCGCCCACCACACGAAGGCCACCAGGGCCGCGACCACGCCCAGGCCCAGGACGACGGCTTGCCACCAGGTCTCGGCATCCCTCGCCACCAGCAGCACCCCTACGGCGGCGAGCAGCGGGAGGAACATGACGAGATTGAGCCTGCGCAGCCGATCCCGCGACGCCTCGGCGTGCTCGGACCCCGTGTGTGCCGCCCGTACCGGCCTCACCGGCCCTCACCCGGTCGCCGAGTCGTCAGGCCGGGCGCCGGAACCGTCAGAGCGCTCGCCACGGTGAGTGTCCCGGCCGTCCGCATCGGCCACCGGTCGTCCTCCGGCCACGACTCCGTGCCGTCGGAAAAGGGACCGGCACCGAGGCGGTGCGGGAAGAACGCCACGCAGACCGGGAGAAGGACGGTCGTTCTCCCCGTCAGCGGTATGCGCGAGGGCCTGGTGTCCATGGGTGGCCCTCCGTGATCGAACAGCTGAGTCCGCCCAGTATTCTTCCGACCCCGTGACGGCACCAGTGACGCCGCGTCATGTGTCAGCCCCAGGAATGTCATGGCGAGGTCATGACGTGGTCGCACTGCCCGGTGAGCGCGGCGGCTGCTGAGATCGATGACATGTCCTCGACACCGGTCATCGACGTTGAACGTCTGAATATCACCTACGACGACTTCCACGCCGTGAAGGACCTGTCCTTCCAGGTACGGCGCGGGGAGCTCTACGCGCTGCTCGGCACGAACGGGGCGGGGAAGACCTCGACCCTGGAGACCGTCGAAGGTCACCGTAGGGCCACCTCGGGCACCGTGCGGGTCTTCGGGGAGAGCCCCCGCGACCGGCGGGCGGTGCGGCCAAGGATGGGCATCATGCTGCAGGAGAGCGGATTCTCGCCGGACCTGACGGTGAGGGAGTCGGTTCGGCTGATCGGAGACCTCACCCGGCGCGCGGACACGGTCGAACGCGTGCTCGGCATCGTGAATCTCACCCGCAAGGCCGGCACCAAGGTGTCCCAGCTCTCCGGCGGCGAGAAGCGACGTCTGGACTTCGCCACCGCCGTGTACGGGACGCCTGAGCTGATCTTCCTGGACGAGCCCACCACCGGGTTGGACATCCAGTCCCGGGACGATCTGTGGGACACCGTGGACAGGCTGCGCGAAGACGGCTCCACCATCGTTCTCACCACGCACTACCTGGAAGAGGCACAGCAGCACGCCGACCGCATCGGCCTCATGCACAAAGGCACCCTCCACCGGGAGGGGACCGTCTCCGAACTGACGCAGACCATGCCCGCCACCATCCGCTTCTCCCTGCCCGTCCCCGCCCCCGCACCGCCGCTGCAGGCCACCCGCGACGGCAACGGAACGTTCCTCATAGAGACCTTAGGCCTGCAGAAGGACCTGCACACCCTGCTCCGCTGGGCGCAGGACCACTCGGTGGAGCTGCGGGGACTCCAGGCCGGGCCGACCCGGCTCGACGACGTCTTCCGCGCCATCGGCAGCGACTAGCCACTCGAACCTTCCAGGAAAGGAGCTTCGCCATGCTCTCGATCGCTCTCAGCGAGCTGGTCCAGATCTTCCGGAACCGGCTGGTTCTGGTCACCAGTCTCGTCATGCCCGTGGCCGTCAGCGCGCTCTTCATCTACCAGCACGAAGCCTTCACGGCCCTGGGCAGCCTCGGATACATCGCGGCGACAATGATGTTCACCGTGGGGGCGTTCGGGCTCTACACCACCACGGTGACCACCCTGGCCTCACGCCGGCAGAACCTCTTCCTCAAGCGGCTGCGCTCCACCGCGGCCGACGACACCGGCATCGTCTCCGGACTGCTCCTGCCGATCACCGTCATCTCGCTGGTCCAGGTGCTCGCGATCATGACCGTCCTGGCCATGGTCGCGAGCGGGCCGGACAACGTCCTCCTCCTGGCCGCGGCCGCCCTCTCAACGATGATCATGATGCTCGGCCTGGGACTGGCCACGGCAGGAGTGACGAACTCCCCCGAGCACGCTCAGGTGACCACGCTGCCCGTCAGCCTCGGCGCCATCGCCGTGGCCGGCTGGGTGGGACTCACCGGCACCGAGGAACTCACCCTGCTCAAACGGCTGCTTCCCGGCGGCTCGGCCACCGAACTGGCCGTCAACGCCTGGAACGGCGGCGTTCCCGTCACGGACTCCCTGATCCTCCTGGCACCCACGCTGGGCTGGGTCGTCGTCGCCGTCGTGCTGGCTTTCCGGATCTTCCGCTGGGAGCCGCGCCGATGACGACGCCCGACGGCCGGGAGACGCAGGTCACGTTCGCCCGTGTCACAGGGAGCCGGGCCGCCTCGTCTCAAAGGGTGTAGCCGTCAACGACAACGGAAGGGCACCCCATGGACGCGCGACTGAACTACTTCACCGACCCGACCGCCGGCAAGATCCTCAAGCACTTCATGGCGGCGGGCAAGGCGCTCAAGGAATCACCGCTGCCGGCCGCCACGCAGGAGCTGGTGGCGCTTCGCGTGAGTCAGATCAACGGTTGCGCCGTCTGCCTCGACATGCACACCAAAGAGGCCGTCGCCGCCGGCGAGTCCCCGGTGCGGCTGAACCTGGTCGCGGCGTGGCGCGAGGCCACGGTCTTCACCGAGGCCGAGCGTGCCGCGCTGGAACTGGCGGAGGAGGGAACCCGGGTCGCGGATGCGGCCGGCGGGGTCAGCGACGAGGTGTGGGCGTACGCCGCCAAGCACTACGACAAGGAGCAGCTCGCCGCCCTGGTGATCCTGGTCTCCTTCATGAACACGGCGAACCGGCTGAACATCATCACCCGGCAGCCGGCCGGTGACTACGAGCCCGGGCAGTTCCACTGAACGGCACCGGCGACCGGCTCGGGGGCCGGCTGCGGCCCCCGAGCCCCCGGGCTCAGGGCGCTGCTCCGGCCCGCCGGTGGCCTGGATGATCACCAGAAGATGCCCGCGCCGGCGAGTGCGGCCGGGCGAGAGAGGTTCGAGGGACGGGGACCGGACGTGAGCAAGGTCGAGGAGTTCGAGGAGCTGCGGCCGCTGCTGTTCTCGATCGCCTATCGGATTCTGGGCAGTGTCGGTGAGGCCGAGGACGCGGTGCAGGAGACGTGGCTGCGCTTTGACGGCTCCCCGGCACGACCCAGGTCGGCCAAGGCCTTCCTCGCGGCCGTGGTGACGCGGGTCTCGATCGACGTGCTGCGCTCGGCGCGGGTGCGGCGGGAGGAGTATGTGGGGCCGTGGTTGCCCGAGCCGCTGCTCGCCGACCCCTATGAGGATCCGGCGCGGTCGGCGGAGCTGGCCGACTCGGTGTCGATGGCTGCGTTGCTTCTGCTGGAGCGGCTCAGCCCGCTGGAGCGGGCGGTCTTCGTGCTGCGGGAGGTGTTCGGCTTCGGATTCGACGAGGTCGCCACGGCGGTGGGACGGTCGGAGGCGGCGTGCCGGCAACTGCTGGTGCGGGCGCGACACCATATGGAGGCCGGGCGGCCACGCTTCGAAGCGGTCCGCAAGGAGCGGGAGGAGCTGGCGTCGCGCTTCTTCGACGCCCTCCGCGAAGGCGACGTCGCCGGGCTGCGGGAACTGCTCGCCGCCGACGTGTCGATGGTCGGCGACGGCGGTGGCAAGGCCCCGCAGCTGGCCAGGACCGTCGTCGGCGCCGGGAACGTGGCCCGGCTGCTCGCCTCCGTCGTCCCCCGGCTGGCCCGGGTCGACGTGACGTTCGAGCCGCACGAGGTCAACGGCGAGCCGGGCGCGATCTTCCGCGACCGGGACGGCAAGGTGCTCCACACCCTGGCGCTCGACGTATTCGACGGGCGGATCCAGACGATCCGCTCGGTGATCAACCCCGACAAGCTCGGGCACGTGGGCCCGGTGGCGGACGCCTGGGCGATCGACCGCGAAGTGAGACGGGCACACCGGTCCGCGAGATGACCG
Source organism: Streptosporangium sp. G12 (assembly GCF_052983175.1). NCBI lineage: Bacteria > Bacillati > Actinomycetota > Actinomycetes > Streptosporangiales > Streptosporangiaceae > Streptosporangium > Streptosporangium sp. G12. The sequence continues at coordinate 52,825 of NZ_JBRIQO010000008.1, forward strand.
CGCCGGCCGGTCGCGCCTCGAACTCCCGCACGCAGCCCGGCACCTTCACAGGCGGGAACACTCCGCCATCCCGGGGATGAGGCAGGGGACCCCTGGCTGAGCCCTGCCGCGCCGGGCGCGAGCGCCGCGACATGGTGCGCGAGGGAGCCACCGCCTGGCTCGGCCAGGGAACGAGCCGGCACATCCACCGCTGCTCGTCACCATCGAAAAGCGCGGCGAACGTCCTTGGAACGATCCATATGCGACCGTTCCGAAACCGACCTAGCATCCCGGAAACGACCGCCGCCGCGAAAGGCCAAGACGCGACGGCGGCCTGTCGCGCCATCCGGTCAGGCAACCAAAGGAGCAACGTGACGATTCCAGTGACAGGGGCGACCGGGAACATCGGCCGCCGCGGTCCTGACCGGGGACGGCCACGCGGGCATGACGTACACCTTCGCCGGACCCGAGGCACTCACCGTGGCCGAGCAGGTGAGGGCGATCGGGGCGGCGATCGGTCAGGAGATCCGGTTCGAGGAGCAGGATCCGGTGGAGGCCCGCGACGGGTGGATCCAGGACGGCTATCCGGCGGAGGTCGTCGACTGGTTGTTCGAATGTGGGCGGAGTCCGCGCGCGACCCCGCACCCGTCGACGAGGAGCGGGCCGCCGTCGTGCGGCGTCTCACCGGCCGCCCCGGCCGGACCTTCGCGCGGTGGGCGGCGGACCACGCGGCGGACTTCGAACCATCCGTCCGGTAGGAGGGGGCGTTTTTCCGAGACGATCCGAAAAGGGCTGACGGGATCCCGTCCGATCACCTCGATCGGACGGGATCCCATCCTGGTGCCTGTTGGTGAAGGCCTGCGACGCCACCGTGCGGGCCGACGGTCCCCGGGGCGGGCGGGAACGGATGTACCGCGTTCGGTCTGCACGACAGCGCCCCCGCCGGCACGCAACCTCCCGCCCCCCCACCTGCCGCACGCCGGGCGTGGCGCCAATGGTCCGAATCGCTCCCGCAGGCTGTGCTCGCCACCTGCCGACATGGTCCACTACTCTGTGATACTTTGTAGTAGTACTCGGTACCACCGAGTACCAGGAGACCGAAGAGGACCCGCGATGGACGACCTGACGGAGATGCTGAAGGGCACGCTCGAGGGCTGCGTGCTTGAAATCATCGGCAACGAGGAGACCTACGGGTACGCCATCACGCGCCGGCTGAACGAGCTCGGCTTCGCCGACGTCGTCGAGGGGACGGTTTACACCATCCTGCTGCGGCTGGAGAAGAACAGGCTCGTCCAGGTGACGAAACGACCGTCCGGGCTGGGCCCGCCACGCAAGTTCTATGCGCTCAACGACGCGGGACGCGAAGAACTCGCGACGTTCTGGGCGAAATGGGAGTACGTCACCTCACGGATCGACAAGCTCAAGGAGGGCGGGAGATGAACTTCTGGGAGACCATCACCGGCAGCGATCTCACCAGGGAATGGAAGGCGCTCGAAGCTCGGGCCGAGGCGTTGCCCGCCGACCACCGGGCGGCGTGGGGAGAGATCAAGGGTCATCTTTCTCCCTACTCGGACTTCACCGGTCGAAACCTGATGCCGATTCTCGACGGTGTTCTGGGACTGCTCGAAGAGACAGCCGCCGACGGGCAGAGCATCCGCGAGGTGCTGGGTGACGACATCGGGGGCTTCTGCGCGGCGCTGGCCGGTGGAGAAGGCGGTCGGAGCCATCGCGACCGGTGGCGCGAGCAGTTGAACAGGAACGTCGCGAGGAAACTGGACCGGCTGGGAGGCTGACGTGGGCATCCAGGACATCATCGAGGGCAAGAGGCAGTGGCGGGCGCACATGGCGCGGATCAAGGCGCTCCCGCCGGACTACCAGATCGTCTACAAGGAGATCCAGAGGTACGTCTTCAAGGTTGGACCGGTCGACTCGCCCGACGGGTCCCTGCTCTCAGGGATCATCGACTTCTTCGAGGAGGGCGTCGCGGCCGGCAAGGGAGTCCTGGAACTCATCGGCAACGACGTCGCCGCCTTCTGCGACGACCTGATCAAGGACTCGCGCACCTACGCCGACATCCATCAGGAGTCCATCAGCGGGAAACCCGGCATGGCCGGGAAGTGACAACGCATCTCCCCTGGAGGTCCGGACGCCGCACCGGCCGAAGCAGCCCGTCGCCGCTGGACGCGACCCCTTCGGGCCCCTGACCTTCCACGGCCGAAGGGGCGGGAGCCTTCGTCGATGGCCCCCGCCCCCGTCACCGGTGATCGGTGGTGGAACTCGGTCCGCTACCCGGCGTAGGTCTCGAACTCGGCGACCTTCGGCGTGCCGGTCGAGCCGGCGATCCTGAAGGTGATCTTGCTCAGCGAGGTCGGGGTGAAGGTGATGGTGCCCGCCCCGCTGCCGGATTTCAGCACGGCGCCGTTGCCGGCGTTGACGAGCTGCCAGGAGCCGATGACGCCCACGGAGCCTGACGCCTCACGGATGACGACCCTGGAGACCGTCCTGGCGGAGCTCCACTTGATCGAGATGTCACCGGTCGAGCCGGCCGGTGACCAGTGGGTGCTCAGGTTGCCGTCCCGCACGTTGCCGTAGCTCGTCCCGTCGGCCTTGCTGGAGCCGTCGGAGCCGGCCCCGATGCTGAGGTTGGGCCCGCCGGGCGAAGGGGTGATCGTCGGCGTGGGGGTGGGCGTGGGGGTCGGCGTCACCGTCGGGGTCACCGTCGGGGTCGGCGTCGGTGTCTGCGGCGAGCAGCTGCCATTCGACACCCGCATCCCCTTGTTCGCGCCCGCCGTCTGGCGGACGATGTCCGGCACGCAGCTCGCCCCGTCGAGGCTGTAGGAGTACGGGACGCTGACGGTGGTGTTGGACTGCGGGTTGGGTCCGGCGGGGGCGTTGTCGCTGCCGGGGGCGGACCAGGTCACGTTGTCGAAGATGTTGCCGGCGACCTGCCAGTAGCCGGCCTCGCTGGTGTAGAAGGTGCCCAGGACGTCCTTGGAGTCCTTGAAGTAGTTGTTCTCCACCTTGGCGCGGGCCCCGGCCCGGGAGTTGATGCCCGACTCGTGGAGGTTCACGTAGGAGTTGTTGTAGATGTGGGCTATGCCGCCACGCAGCAGGGGCGTACGGGAGTCGATGTTCTCGTACAGGTTGTGGTGGAAGGTGATGAAGCCGTTCGAGCGGTCGCTCTCACTGGACCCGATGAGCCCGCCGCGACCGGAGTTGCGCAGGGTGCTGTAGGACAGGGTCACGTACTGGACGTTGTCCTTCATGTCGAAGAGGCCGTCGAACCCCTCCGACTCCCCGCCCGAGGCCTCCAGGGTGACGTGGTCGACCCAGACGTTGCGAACGGTGCTCTCCATGCCGATGGCGTCGCCACCGTTGGAGGTGGGCGAGCCCGACTTCTTGACGTTCCGGACGGTCACGTTCTGGATGATGATGTTGCTGGAGTCGCGGATGTGGATGCCCAGCTGGTCGAAGACGGCGCCGTTGCCGACCCCGATGATCGTGACGTTGCTGATCTGCTTGAGTTCGATCACACCGGCGGCGGTGTTGCAGCTTTCGCCCGACACCTTGGCGGTGTTGCCGTGGTTGATGGTCCCCTCGACCTCGATGGTGATCGGGGTGCCGGCGCTGGCCCGGCCGCACAGGGCCGCGTGGATCGCGGTCCCCGTGGTGGCCCGCACCGTCTGCCCGCCCGCACCGCCGGTGGTCCCGCCGTTGCCGGTCGCGTAACCGGTGGCGCTGCCGACCGCCGCCGACGCCTGGATCGCCGGCACGGCCACACCGGCCGCGGCCGCGGTGACCACCGCGGCAAGTGCCGCCTGGAGTCGCAACGCGACTGCTCGTCTCATCCTTGTCTCACCTTCGTGTTCGAACACCTGCTCAGGGGGTGGTCGCCGACCGCCATGTGGCCGGCGTAGACGTGCGCGTACCTGGACCGAACGCGGAAGTGGCGAGCGCGCGAAGGGTTCAGGGCCATCCATGTCGGCCCTCTCTTGGTCCAAGTGAAGGCACACGAATCCATACAAGGTGGCACGGAAAGCGCTTTCCTGCCTCTTGGACCATAACGTCGGCCGTCAAAAGGCGTCAATGGCGAGGACGGAAGCTGCAACAAAGCTGCACACGCGCATGTGAGCTCAGCGCGGCGTTCCGCTCCCCGCCGACGGGTCACACGCCTGGGCGCAGACTCAGGCGTCGCCCCCGAGCCGGTCACGCTGGATCCGGCAGGCGAGGGCGCGGCGCACGGAGGCCGGCGCGGTGGTGGCGGTGACCTTCGAGGGGACGTCGAGACCACGGCTGATCTCGTTGTAGGCGTCCCGGTAGTCGCCGGGCATCTCCGCCCGGTGCAGCCTCAGGTCCTCTTCGACGAGGCGTCTCAGCTCGTCGACATGCTGGGGGTCGAAGCGCTTCCTTCCCCGGGCGATGGCGTTGACGTGGCGCGTGCAGCGGGCGGTGCCGTCGAAGGTCTCGGAGATCTCCTCGGCGAGACCCCACAGGCGTCCTTCGAGCCAGGGGACGTCGCGCTGGTCGAGGGAGAGATCCACCGAGGGGAACGGGTCGTCCGCCCTGCACTTCGTCACCTGCTTGGAGACGGCGGGCTGGCTCATGTCGGTGAGCCGGGCGATCTTGTCCTGGGTCCAGCCGTAGCCGACGAAGATCTTGATCATTTCGGCGCGCAGCCTCCGCATCTCCTCCCCCGCGCGGATGACGTCGTTCACGTCGGCGAGCATCCTCCTGGCCTGCTCCTCGGTCAGCGTCACGGAACTCCGGTGGGCGTCCTCTTCACCTGCCATAGCTCGGTTATACACCCCGGCCCCGCAGCTATAACCCGGTTGTATAACCAGGTTATAAGTGACACGATTCGCGTCATGCCCACCTTCTCCGCACCTGACGGAACCCTGCTCGCCTACCGCGTCGCCGGAGACGGAGGCGGCGACCCGGTCGTCTGCCTCCCCGGAGGTCCCACGGACTCCGCCTATCTCGGCGATCTCGGCGGCCTGTCCGCGCACCGCCGGCTGATCCTCCTGGACCCGCGCGGCACCGGCCGGTCCGCGATCCCCGAGGACATCGCCTCCTACCGCTGCGACCGTCTGACCGACGACGTCGAGGCGCTTCGCGACCACCTCGGGCTCGCCCGGATGGACCTGCTCGGCCACTCCGCCGGCACGAACATCGCGACGCAGTACGCGGCCCGCCACCCGCACCGCGTCGGCAGGCTCGCCCTGATCGGCCCCGGCACCCGGGCCGTCGGGATAGCGATCACCGGGGAGACGCGACGCGAGATCGCCCGGCTTCGCGAGGACGAGCCGTGGTTCCCGGCGGCGTTCGCCGCCCTGGAGGCGATCACCGAGGGCACCGGCGACGACTGGGAGGCCGTCGCCCCCTTCTTCCACGGCCGGTGGGACGCGGCGGCCCAGAAGCACCATGCCTCCAGCCGGCCGGGCAACGAAGAGGCTGTCGCCCTCTTCGCGGCCGAGGGCGCCTTCCACCCGGAGAGCACCCGTGCGGCCCTCGCCGCCTGCGAGGCTCCCGTACTGCTGCTCACCGGGGAGTTCGACGTGAACAGTCCCCCTCGGTCGGCGTCCGAGTTCGCCGGGCTGTTCCCCGACGCCACGCTCGTGGTGCAGCCGGGGGCGGGCCACCACCCCTGGCTCGACGACGCCGGTCGGTTCGTGGCGACCACCGCGGCGTTCCTCGGCTGAGGACCTCCTCACCCCCGGATCCGGAACGACACCGATCCGGTTCGACGTTCCGTTCCTCCTGGCCCCATGCCTTCTCCGCGCCCGGAGCGGCCCATCACGCTCGCTGTCTCCCGAGTCCCGCGAACCGTCGTTCCAGGCAGCCACGACCGGCCGGCCATGCCGGATGCCTCGACCACCGCGATGTACGGAGAACAGGGCTAGGTCGTGGACACGAAAGCGTTGACGCCGGTGAGGCCGGCCGACAGCGCCCACAGGCGCGCGGCCTGGTCGGGGTCGGTCGCATGGCCGCGCACCCCACCGCCCGGGCCGTCGTCGCCGGCCGGCTCCGCGATGTCGCAGTCCTCGCAGTACACGCCGCCCATGTCCGCCAACCGCGGGGAGGTCGCCGCCCACACCTGCGTCGCCGCGCCCTGCTCGGGTGTCTTGAAGGTGGGATCGGCCAGGTCGCCGTTCTCGTCGATCCACCCCGCGGCGACCATCTCCTCCTTCGGGAGATGGCGCTGCAACGGGGTGAGGATACTGCCGGGATGCACCGAGAACGCCCTCACCCCGACGTCACGGCCGAGCGCGTCGAGCCGGGCCGCGAACAACACGTTCGCCGTCTTCGCCTGCCCGTAAGCCTGCCACCTGTCGTATCCATGCTCGAACTGCACGTCGTCCCAGCGGATGCCCGTGATCGCGTGGGCGCCGGAGGACACGGCCACCACCCGCGCCCCGCCACCGCGTGCGATCGCCGGCCAGAGCCGGTTGACGAGCGCGTAGTGGCCGAGATGGTTGACGGCGAACTGCGCCTCCCACCCCGGGCCCACCCGCGTCTCGGGGCAGGCCATGACCCCGGCGTTGTTGATCACGATGTCGATGTCCCGGCCCGATGCCAGGAAGCGCTCGGCGAATCCGCGGACACTGCCGAGGTCGGCCAGATCAAGGTCGTCGACCTCCACACCGTCGATTCCCTCGACCGCCTCCTGAGCGGCCGTCCGTCGCCGGGCGGGGACGACGACGCGCGCTCCGGCACGTGCCAACGCGCGGGTCGTCTCCAGGCCGAGTCCCGAGTAGCCGCCGGTGACGACAGCGATTTTTCCGGACAGGTCGATCCCGTGCAGGACATCGTCCGCGGTGCTGCGGGCACCGAAGCCGGAACCGATTCCGCGTTGAGGCGTTGTCATGGACAGAAAGCTAGATCCTGGACCACGGTCCAGGTCAAAGACATACGCGCCGCGCCATGACCGGCTCCGCCCCCGCCCGCTCCCATGGCGGCGAGCTCGTCGCCACCGTCGGCGCATCCGGTCCGGAGCGCCGGGGATGCCGCAGGTGCACGACCTTCGAGCCCTCCGGCGACGGCGGTCACGCGCTCGATCAGCGACCGACGGGGGAAGGGTGACCAGCAGCCGTGGAGGACGCGCTCTCGGCCCGCCACCAGTCGTCGAGCGGGCTGACCGGAACGGCCCGCTTGTGCCGGGTCGCGAGGTAGAGCGACTCCACCTTCGCCGCCACGTCCGGCGCGACGTCGACGCCTTCCAGATAGTCGTCGATCTGGGTGTACGTCAGGCCGAGTGCCACCTCGTCGGGCAGTGCGGGCCGGTCGTCCTCGAGGTCGGCGGTCGGCACCTTCTCCCAGGTGCTCGGTGGCGCGCCGAGCTCCTGCAGCAGGGCGGCTCCCTGACGCTTGGTCAGTCCGGTCAGCGGGGTGATGTCGACACCGCCGTCGCCGTACTTGGTGAAGAAGCCGGTCACCGCCTCGGCCGCGTGGTCGGTGCCCACGACGAGCAGGCTCAGCTGCCCGGCGATCGCGAACTGGATCACCATGCGTTCGCGGGCCTTGAGGTTGCCGCGCACGAAGTCCCGCAGCTCGGGCTCACCCGGCAGCCCGCGCAGGCCGAGCGCCGTCTCGGCGGCGACGGCGTCCGCGCCCGGCTTGACGTTCACCGCGATCGACCGGTCGGGCCGGATGAACTCCAGCGCGATCTGCGCGTCGTGCTCGTCGGCCTGCACGCCGTAGGGCAGCCGCATCGCGACGAAGGTGGCCTCGTGCCCCTCGGCACGCAGTTCCTCGGCGGCGAGCTGGCACAACCTGCCGGTCAGCGTGCTGTCCTGGCCGCCGCTGATCCCGAGCACATATCCCTTGGCCGGGGTCGCCCGCAGGTAGTCCTTGAGAAAGCCGACCCGCTGCCGGATCTCAACCTTGGGAACGATGGTCGCCTTGACGCCGAGTTCGGCGAGAATCTGCTCTCGTAGGTTCGCCATCCACGTACTGTACTGGCCGGAATCAAACCGTAGAAAAACCTATGGCCAGGCCGTCGGCTGGAACCAGACGGACTCGCCGCGGGGGGGGTGAGGGTCCAGCCCCAGTTGCGGGAGAGGGCCTGGACGATGGCGAGACCGTGCCTGAGACGGGCCGGAGATCTCCAGGTCGCCGGCCCGTCTCAGGCGCGGGACCGCGATGCACGTGTCGTGGACGTCCACGATCAGCAGCTCCCTCTCCCGGCCCACCCTGACGCGGACGGGACTCGCGGCGGGAACGTCCGGCGAGCCGTTGGGCAGCGCGAAGCCGTCCGGGAGCCGGAGGTCCCCCTTTTTCCCAGGCCGAAAGATTCGCACTTCCCGGGAAGTCCCGAGCAATGGATATGAGCCCGGAATCGAAACGCGGATCCCCTGCCATATCCGGCCTCACAGCTGGAAAGGCTCCGGCGCGCCGTTCCGAAGTTCGAACCTGACGTAAACCTTGTTTTCGTTCGAGAAAGAACCGGCGACGTTCGGACCGGCTTCGGCCCGCGAATTTCCACCGGGAAGGATTTCGTTCCGGAAAGGAGGGTCCCTGACCCCCTCCCTCTCGACTTCAGCCATTCGGCGGCAGGGTCGCGGCGAAAGAAGGCTCTCCGGTCAGGGCGCCGGACTTCCTCTTTACCGTGATTCCGCTCCCGGGTCAACCCATCCCATACAGGTTTCCCGCGGCCCGCACCATCAGGTTGGCAGAGCCCAGACAAAGCCGCTTCGTTCCGATTACCGGCGAGCCGACAACGCTTTTATACCCGATGATAAATCCCCGGCCCGTCGGCCCGAATTTTATGTGCAACAAAAAGTGTCAAAAATATTGAAAGTACGGTCGCGGCGGCACACACTCGGCGTTGAGAAGGCCCGCCCCCCAGATTTTGGAGCCACAATGGACCGAGCCGTAACCGGAATTCACGGGCGTAGAAAAACGATGTTCCGGCGCCTCGCATCCGCCGTCGTTGCGATACTCGCCGTGGCATTCCTCTGCGTGCCGCCCGCCAGCGCCCTCGCGCTGCCGACGCCGAAGGATCTGACCGCCTTCCTCGACCTCGAATGCTTCAAGACGAGCCCGTACCAGCCGCCCGCCACCACGCTCACGCTGCGGCACATCAACCCCGTGCTCGGCTCCCTGCCGATCGAGACCGTCACCCTCGGCCAGCGTGAGCAGCTGTGCGTCCCGGTCGCCAAGAACAACCAGACGCCGCCGTCACCCGCGCTCAACTTCATCAGGTACATCGACCTGGCCTGCTACAAGATCTCCGGCACCACGGTGACCACGGGCCTCGTGCTCAGCCACCTCAACCCGCTGTTCCAGAGCCTGCCGCGCACGCAGATCTCCCTCAACACCCCGCAGCAGCTGTGCGTGCCGGTCATCAAGAACAACGTGCTCCCACCCGCCGAGGTGCTGTCACTCGTCCGCCACATCGACCTCAAGTGCTACGGCATCACCCCCAACACCTCGCTGAACCAGCAGTTGTCCCTGCGCCAGCTCAACCCCGTCCTGACCCCGATCATCCCCACGCACGGCGCGCAGGTCCTCAACGCCCGCCAGCTGTGCGTCCCGGTGCAGAAGGCCGGCGACAACATCCCGGACGAGGTGCTCAAAATCGTCCGGTGGATCGACCTGGAGAAGTTCGACATCGTCACGCCGGCCCTGCCCGCGGTCTCGCTGACCCTGCGGCACATCAACCCCGTCCTCGCCGGTCTCCCGATCGAGCCGGCCGTCCTCAGCGGTGCCAGCCAGCTGGCCCTGCCCGTCGCCAAGAACGGCAACTTCCCTCCAGGCTGACCCCCTGACGCAGGGCCCCTGACAGGAGCCCCTTCACCCGCGCCGGTGGAGGGGCTCCGCCGTAGCCCTGCCGCGAGCGGGACGCCTTCGCCGACGGCGTGAAGTCCTGCGGATCCGACACCGGCCAAGAGCGCCTTCGCGGCTCGGGCTCACCCGGCAGCCCGCGCAGGCCGAGCGCCGTCTCGGCGGTGGTGACGGGTGTCAGCCGAGGAGTTCGGTGCGGGCTTCACCTCGACGGGCCGGGAACACCTTCACCCTGAGGTACGGCACCCGCCGCCTGCGGTGGCACGGCCGTGGCAGCCGCTCGCCTGCCCGGCATGCCGAGTGCGACGAGCATGCCGACGAACGCGTACATGGCGACCGCGGCCATCGCCGCGGTGAAGCCCGCACTGAACTCCTCGGCTGACGCGTAGCCCCCGGCACCCGCGAAGACGGCGACCGTGACCGCGACACCGAACACCCCGCCCAGGATTCGTAGCATCATGAACGCGCCGGACGCCTGGCCGATCTCCTGTGGTCGCACCGCTCCGACCACCGACTTCTGCGCCGCGGGCATGGCCATGGTCAGTCCGACCCCGCCAATGATCAGCGCAGGCAGCAGTTCGAGATAGCCCGTGTCGGTATCGGCGACCATGGCGATCCAGCTCATGCCGACGGTCTGGAGCAGCAGCCCGCCGACCACGAAATTCCGCTCGCCGACCCTGTCTGCCAATCTGCCGGCGATCGGTGCGCACACCATCAGCGTCGCGGTCCACGGCATCAGCCGCAAACCGGCACCGAGCGGCCCTTCACCGAGTGCGGTCTGGAAGTACTGCGCGAGAAAGAACAGCGTGCCGTACAGCGAGGCGAACACGAGGAAGTTCGCCGGATTGGCCGTGGCGAACGCCCTCAGCCGGAAGAACCGCATCGGCAGCATCGGCGCCTTCGTGCGGTGTTCCCAGAGCACGAAGGCGACCACCAGCGCGACGCCCAGCACCAGCGCGCTCAGTACTTCCGCGCTGCCCCAGCCCGCCACGTTCCCGCGGACCAGACCCCGGACGACGCCGAACGCGCCCAAGGTCACGAGCACGACCCCTCCCAGGTCGAACCGGTTGTTCGGGCCGACGCTCTCGTCGACGCGCCGCGCCGCGAGCATGATCGTGATCACCCCGACGGGCAGGTTCAGCCAGAAGATCCACTGCCAGGCCAGTCCTTCGGCGACGACGCCACCGATGAACGGGCCGCCGAACGTCGCCAGGCCGGTGATGCCCAGGTACAGCCCCATCGCCTTACCTCGCTGGTGCGGCGGGAACATCGCGCTGATCAGGGTGAGCGACAGTGGCAGCACCATCGCGGCACCGGCCCCCTGCACCGCCCTGGACATGATCAGAGTGCCGATGTCCGGGGACAGCGCGCAGGCCACCGACGCGATGGTGAACACCGCCAGCCCGACGACGAACATCCGGCGCCGGCCGAACCGGTCACCCAGTGCCGCTCCGGTCAGCAGCAGCACCGCGAACGTCAGGTTGTACGCGTTGACGGTCCACTCAAGTGATTCGACCGATGCCGTCAGTTCCTGCCGGATCGTGCTCAGTGCCGTCGTCACGATCAGGCTGTCCAGGGCCATCATGAACGACGCCAGTGAGGCAAGCCCCAACACCCATGCCTGCTCGGACGTCATCCGTCCCCCGTCGGTACTCACCGTTTCTCCTTCTGCTCGGATTTTCTACGGATGCGCGGGCGGATACAGTTCGCTGGAAGTCCTGAAGATCTGCCGCCTCTTTCCACGCATTATTTTTCGCATATGGTCTTTTACGCATGGCATTTTTCATGCATGGCTTTTCACGCATGGTTTTTGCACGCGCCGCCGGACACCTGCGTCGGACCTCCGGTCCGTACGCGGCCGATCAGGCGCGCAGCGACCGTGGAAGTCCGAATACCGTCAGAAGTGAGTTGTCCACGAATCGTGTCAGCGCGGCGATCCGGTCGCCGGTCAGGGTCAGCACGAACACTCCGTGTGCGTGCAGGATCGGTGTCCGCGGGTCACGCAGGTAACAGCCGAACGCCGGCTGGCCGTTCGCCCGCGTCGGGATCAGCACGTATCGGCGCCCGTCGCGCAGCGCGACCGTGGCCAGGAAGTGCCGGACGGCCTCTGGGCCCTGGTATTCCAGTGGCAGTGGCGGCATGGTCAGCCACGCTTCGTTCGTCAGCATGGCCACGACCGCATCGACGTCTCCGGCCTCGAAGGCACGGGTGAAACCGTCCACGATCCGGCGTTCCTGTGGCGAGTTCGGTAGCGGAGCGCTCTCCCGATCGGGATCCGGTAGCTCGTTCGCCAGCGTGCCCCGTGCTCGTCTCAGCGCGCTGGTCACCGCGTTCTCGGTCGTGTCGAGGATGCTCGCCACCTCGGCGGCCCGGAGTCCCAGTACGTCCCGCAGCACCAACACGGCACGTTGTCTCGGCGGCAATTGCTGCAGCGCCGCCAGGAACGCCAGCGACACCGACTCCCTGACCTCGTACCGCGCCTCCGGCCCGGGCATGTGGTCGGCGATCTCGTCGAGCAGCGCGTCGGGGTAGGGCTCCAGCCAGCTCGGTTCCGCTCGGCGGTGCGACGGCTCGGGTAACGGGACCTCCGATCGGTAGGCCGCGTATTCGCGCGGACGGCGGGCACCGGCCCGCAGTGCGTTGAGGCAGCGGTTGGTCGCGATCCGGTAGAGCCACGTCCGTACCGACGCGCGTTCCTCGTAGCCGCCGATCCCGCGCCATGCCGCCAGCAACGTCTCCTGCAGCAGGTCTTCGGCGTCCTGCACCGAGCCGAGGATGCGGTAGCAGTGCACCTGGAGCTCACGTCGGTACGGCTCGACGAGCCCGCGGAACGCCTCACCGTCTCCTCTCCGCGCCAGCGCCAGCAGATCCCCGGCCGAGCGCCGGTCATGGGCCGGGGCATCGGTTTCCCCGACCGGCGGGATCCCTCGCATGTTGGCTCCTTCTCTCCGATGGTCCTCTCGGATGGATGGACACCGCCGGTGTCGGAAAATGGTCGGCTCGTGTTCAGTTTCCGCCATCTCCGTGCCGGCTGCTCGGCCGGTTCGCCCTTCGTTTCATGGCCAGGCCGTCAGCTGGAACCAGACGGACTTGCCGCGGGGGGTGAGGGTCTCCAGCCCCAGTTGCGGGAGAGGTCCTGGACGATGGCGAGACCATGCCTGAGACGGGCCGGAGATCTCCAGGCCGCCGGCCCGTCCCAGGCGCGGGACCGCGATGCACGTGTCGTGAACGTCCACGGTCAGCGACTCCCTCTCCCTGCCGACCGTGACGCGGACGGGGCTCACGGCGGGAACGTCCGGCGAGCCGTACGCCAGCACGTTGGTGACGAGTTCCGAGGCCAGGAGTTCGGCGATTTCCGGGGTGTCCCCCGACGCCTTCCAGTCGGTGGCGACGTCGCGCACGAACCGGCGGGCGGACGCGACGCTTCTCGGTTCGCGCGGTATCCACTTCTCCCCCAGCGGGGAAAGTCCGGGATTCATCGTGCAGCGATATTCGGTCAGCACCGCGCTCGCCTTGAGTGCCTCTTCCATGTTTTCTCTCTCCGCCTCGGATTTCGTATGTTCAGCGTGCCCAGGCATCACCACTCTTGGTAGCGGAACGGTTACGAAAACTGTGGGCTGGAGTTCGCGGACCTTTTGTTGACTCCGACAAGGAGGGCATCATCTCCAATCTCTATACGCCTCAGGCGATCTGGGGCAGGGAGCTGCGCTACTACCGGAAGGCGGCGGGCCTCACCCAGGGCCAGCTGGCCGAGCGGATCCACTTCAGCGAGTCCCTGATCAGCGGAGTGGAGACGGGGCAACTCCCGGCCAGCCCGGAGTTCGTAATCGCGACGCTGGACGGAGGAGGCGACGTACTGTATGCGGAGACGACCGTGCGCGGTCTCATCACAAGCGATCAGGAAGACGTCACGGCGGCCGTGGAGCGTTTTGAGGCCATCCGGACCGAAGCGCTGCCGCTAAGCATGTCCATCGAGCTCATCCAAAGGGCGGTAGAGGAAAAGTGGACCTGAATAACGTCACGTGGATCAAATCAAGCTTCTCCGGAGACAACGGCGGCGACTGCGTCGAGGTCGCGAAGCTCAAAGACGCCACCGGCCACCCCGACCTGATCGCCGTACGCGACTCCAAGGACCCCGACGGCCCCAAACTCCTCCTCACCCCCACCGCATGGACCACTTTCCTCAACCACGTGAAGGCCGGCGAGTTCGGCGTCGGCTGAGGCCGCGCGTCAGGAACCGTCCAGGGACGGGGAGCGGCCGACGAGTCTGACCACGACGCTCTTGGACGTGGGCGTGTTGGAGGTCTCCGCGACCGAGTCCAGCGGCACCAGCACGTTGGTCTCCGGGAAGTACGCGGCGCAGCAGCCGCGCGCGGTGGGATAGGCGACCGCGCGGAAGGACTCCGCCCTGCGTTCGCCGTCGGGCCACTCGCTGACCAGGTCCACCATGTCGCCGTCGGCCAGACCCTGCTCGGCCAGGTCGTCGGCGTGCACGAAGACCACCCGGCGGCCGTTGCGGATGCCCCGGTAGCGGTCGTCCATGCCGTAGATCGTGGTGTTGTACTGGTCGTGGCTGCGGACCGTCTGGAGCAGCAGCCGCCCCGGCGGGACCCGCAGCACCTCCAGGGGGTTGACGGTGAAGTTGGCCTTCCCCGTCGCGGTCGGGAAGCGGCGCTCGTCGCGGGGCGCGTTGGGCAGCGTGAAACCGCCCGAGAGGCGGGCGCGCAGGTTGAAGTCCTCGAACCCGGGGACCACCCGGGAGATGCGGTGGCGGATCACGTCGTAGTCGGCGAACTGCTCCCAGGGCACGTGCGGGTCGGCGCCGAACAGCTCCGTCGCCAGGCGGCGGACGATGTCCACCTCGGAGAGCAGGTCGCCGGAGGCGGGCGGCAGGTTGCCCCGCGAGGCGTGGACCATGCCCATGGAGTCCTCGACCGTGACGAAGCGGCCCGCGCGGGCGCCGGGCGCGACATCGCGCTCGGTGCGTCCCAGAGTGGGGAGGATGAGCGCCTCCCGCCCGCACACGGCGTGGGAGCGGTTGAGCTTGGTCGACACCTGCACTGTCAGCCGGGCCCGGCGCATCGCCTCCTCGGTCACCGCCGTGTCGGGGGTCGCGGCCACGAAGTTGCCGCCCATCGCGACGAAGACCTTCGCCCGCTCCGACCGCAGCGCGCGGATCGCCTCCACGGTGTCGAGGCCGTGGTCGCGGGGCGGTTCGAAGCCGAACTCGTCGCGCAGGGCGTCGAGGAACCACGCCGGGGGCCTCTCGTTGATGCCCATGGTGCGGTCGCCCTGGACGTTGGAGTGGCCGCGCACCGGGCACACGCCCGCCCCCGGGCGGCCCACGTTGCCGCGCAGCAGCAGGAAGTTGACGACCTCTCTGATGGTGGCGACGGAGTTCTTGTGCTGGGTGAGCCCCATCGCCCAGCACACGATGACCGACTTCGCGCCGAGCACCTCCCGTACGGCGTCCTCGACGGCCGGGCGGTCCAGGCCGGTCGCCTCCTCGACCTCCGCCCAGTCCAGGGAGCGCAGGTCCTCGGCCCACTTGTCGAAGCCGTGGGTGTGGGTCTCGACGAAGGCGCGGTCGACCACGGTGCCGGGGGCGGCGTCCTCGGCTTCGAGCAGGAGCAGCGACATGGCCTGGAAGAGCGCGAGGTCGCCGTTGAGGCGGATCTGCAGGAACCGGTCGGCCAGCGTGGTGCCCCTGCCCACCAGGCCGGAGGCCTTCTGCGGGTTCTTGAAGCGGAGCAGCCCGGCCTCGGGCAGCGGGTTGACCGCGATGATCCGGGCGCCGCCGCGCTTGGCCCGCTCCAGCGCCGACAGCATGCGCGGGTGGTTGGTGCCGGGGTTCTGGCCGACCACGAAGACGAGGTCGGCCTGGTAAAGATCCTCCAGCGAGACCGTGCCCTTGCCGATGCCGAGCGTCTCGTTGAGCGCCGAGCCGCTGGACTCGTGGCACATGTTGGAGCAGTCGGGCAGGTTGTTGGTGCCGAATCTGCGCACCAGGAGCTGGTACGCGAACGCGGCCTCGTTGGAGGTGCGCCCTGAGGTGTAGAACAGCGCCTCGTCGGGGCTGTCGAGGGCGCGCAGCTCACGGGCGACGATGGCGAACGCGTCGTCCCAGCTCACCGGCACGTAGTGGTCGGAGCCCTCGGGCCGGTGCATCGGCTCGGTGAGGCGTCCCTGCTGGCCGAGCCAGTAGTCGGTGTGCCGGGCCAGGTCGTCCACGGTGTGCCGGGCGAAGAAGTCGCGGGTGACCCTGCGGACGGTGGCCTCCTCGGCCACCGCCTTGGCGCCGTTCTCGCAGAACTCGGCCGGGCTGCGGTGCCCGCCCTCGGGCCAGGCGCAGCCGGGGCAGTCGAAGCCCTCCTTCTGGTTGACCACGGCCAGGGTGCGCAGGGTGCGGCCGACGCCCATCTGGGCGTTCGCGGCCACCAGCGACCGGGTCACCCCCGGGATGCCGGCGGCCCACTCCTTGGGCGGGCCGACCTCGAGGCCGTCCTCGTTGACGTCGTCGCGCGGGGCCTTCCTGGCCATCCTCGCGCCTCCTTCCGGCCGGTCACCTTCGAGAGCGCACAATACAGGCGCTCAGCCGGGCCCGGTTCCCAGCTTGTCGAGCACCCAGTCGTGGAAGGCCCCGATGTGGTGCTCGCTGGGCACCAGGACCCCACCTTGAGCGTACGCCCGGGAGTTCATCGCGGGCTGGCACCGCTCGCAGGCCTCGAAGTCCTGCACGTTGACGCGGTGGAAGAGCTCGACGGACGGGCCGAGGTCCCTGCCCGAGTCCACGACGTCGCCGAGGAAGAGCCAGTCGCACTCCACGATCGTCCGGTCGGCCGCCAGCGGGAACATCCGGTGCAGGATCACGTGGTCGGGCACGAGGTTGACGAAGACCTGCGGCTTGATGGTGATCGCGTAGTAGCGGCGGTCCTGGTCCTCGCCCACCCCGGGGATGCGGTCCACCCCCTCGGAGCCGTCGACGGTGAACCCCCGGATCTCCTCGCCGAACTCCGCGCCGTGCCCGACGAAGGACTGCGCCGCGTACCCGTCGGCGAACTCCGGCAGCACCTCGGTGAGCTCGGGGTGGATGGTGGCGCAGTGGTAGCACTCCATGAAGTTCTCGACGATGAGCTTCCAGTTCGCCTTCACGTCGTAGACGATCCTGCGGCCCACCCGGAGGTTGGCGATGTCGTAGTTCTCGATGGACCTCTCGTCGCCCAGCCGGTGCGTCGCCTCGGCGATCACGTCCGCCTCGAACGACGGCGGCTCGTCGGCGAGGCACACCCACACGTACCCGATCCACTCGCGCACGTGCACGTTGATCAGCCCGTACTCCACCCGGTCGATGTCGGGCATCTTGGTGAGGTTCGGCGCGGCGATCAGCTTGCCCTCGAGGTCGTAGGTCCACGCGTGGTACGGGCACTGGAAGGACCGCTTGACCTCGCCGGACTCCTCGGTCCGTATCCGGGCGCCCCGGTGGCGGCACACGTTGAGGAAGGCCCGGATCGAGCCGTCCCTGGCCCGGTTGACGAGGACGCTCTCGCGGCCCACCTGGACGGTCCGGAAGGCCCCCGGCTTGCCGAGGTCGGACGCGCGGGCGACGCAGAACCACATCGTCTCGAAGACGCGGGCCTGCTCCAGGGCGAAGATGATCTCGTCGGTGTAGTAGCCGCCTGGCAGGGT
This sequence comes from Streptosporangium sp. G12, assembly GCF_052983175.1. Classification (NCBI taxonomy): domain Bacteria; kingdom Bacillati; phylum Actinomycetota; class Actinomycetes; order Streptosporangiales; family Streptosporangiaceae; genus Streptosporangium; species Streptosporangium sp. G12. The sequence goes on from NZ_JBRIQO010000008.1 coordinate 70,273, forward strand.
GGCGATCACGCTGGGGGGCAGGCTTCTCGCGGTCACGATCGCTCCTCTTCACGCGGTGCTCGAATCCTCACGCGGTGCTCGCGCGGACGCCGGGCGGCAGGTTCGGGGGCTCCTCCGCGGGGATGACGTAGACGGTGCCGTCCTCGACCACCACCCGGTGGGTGCGCAGCGGCAGCTTGGCGGGAGGAGAGCTCGGCCGTCCCGTCCGCAGGTCGAAGCTCGACGCGTGCAGCGGGCACTCGATCTCGCAGCCCTCCAGCCACCCGTCGGAAAGAGAGGCGTCCTGGTGGGTGCAGGTGTCGTCCACGGCGTAGATCTCGCCGTCCTCGGTGTGGAAGACGGCGATGGGCGGGTCGACGTCGAGCCGGTGGGCCTCACCTGGCGGTAGGGCCGCGAGGGGACAGGCAGGGATCATCGCGATAAACCCCAGTTTCGGAAGGCGGAACAGTCGGCGCTATACGCAACAGCGTGACCCCAGGGAATCTCGATGTCAAGGGTCGGCACCGGGGTCTCCCCCATGGTCACGCGGGGTTTCGCGGACGGGGCCGGGAGGCCCTGCGGTTCCGGGGAGAGCCGGAAAACGCTCCTTGGCCGGGTGTACGGCACCATGTCCTTTGTGGATCTTTCCAGGCGTCATGGGCCGCGCGTCGCGATCGCGGCCGTCACCCTGTTGTTCGTCCTTGGCGGCTTCGACCAGCTGAAGACGCCCGCGCTGCCGATGCCCGCGAACGCGGCGACCTCCGTGGAGGAGATCGCCGAGCGGCTGCGGGGCCGCCTGAGGGACGACGTCTTCGAGAGCCCTCTGGCGGACCTCACCTTCGCCCCCTTCGCCACGAACCTGGGCACCCCCCTCCTGCACTGGTGCTGGCCGAAGCGGGAGCGGGGCATCGAGGCACGGCTGCCACCCGAGGGCGTGCCCGCCTACACCGCCCAGTTGCGCGCTCCGGAGGTGCCCGAGCCGCTGGTGGTTCGGTTCTGGATCACCTCGCCCGATCAGGCGAGCCGCCTGATCTCGGCGACCCGGCGAGGCGCCGGGAAGTGCGACCGTCGCGACTACGCGATCAGTGACGTGGGCGACTTCGACCGCGGGGGATGGCGCGGGCTGCGGGCCCTGGTCACCACGGAGTACTTCACGGAAGAAGGCGACTCGGGCGCCAGTGCGACGATCGTGGCCACACATGGCGCGCTGCTGGCCGAGGTGTCGTGGGCCTGGCCGTTCGAGGCGGGCGGCAGACCGGACCCGCGACCGCTGCACGAGGGCACCGCGGCGGCGGCGTCCGTGCTGGCCGCCGTGGGGGGCGCCCCCGCCGCACCCGCACCGACCGGCGCCGGCTCGCGGGCGGCCTCGGCCGCGATGGCCGCGGCCCTGCCCCCGCCCTCCGTCTACGGCAAGGACATGAAGCCGTGGCCCGACCCCGTCGGTCTCACTCATGACCTGGTCTGCGCGGCGGCTTTCGACGAGAACGTGCACGGCGGCGCTCCGGCCGTCACGCGCCGCCTGATCGGTGCGATCTCCGTCCGCGAGGACGTGCTGTTCCTGGCCGACGAGCGAAGCGCCGAGGAGGCCCGCGTCCGGCCGCTCATCTGGCGCGGATCGGGCTTCCCAACCGATAGCGAGGAGAAGCCCTGCGACTCCGAGGACCCGAGGTCCTACAGTGTCGGTCCCCATCTCGTCCCCTTCGCCAGGGGGCCCTGGACGGGCGAGATCGAGACTTTCGCCGTACGGCGCCCCGACCTGCCGCCCCGGCCCACTTATCGCGACTCCGTGGCGCACGTCGCCGTGGCGGTGCGCCACGGCTCCACCATGGTCTATCTCCGCTGGCAGGGACCGGCCGGGACCGACCCGGCCGCCGCCCTGCGCGCCGGCCGCGCCGCCCTCACCCGCACGCTCGACCTCCTGCCCACGGGCGGCTGAAGGTCCTCGGCACCTGCGTGGAAAGGCTTGTCGACTGGTGCGAGTCCCCTCGGGCGGCTCACATGTAGGCGTCGGCGCCGAGTTTGATCGCGACGAGCAGCCCGCAGGCGGCGGCGCCGAACCGGAGCGCGCGGCCGGGCAGGCGGCGGGCGATCGGCGGCCCGAGCAGGCCTCCGAGGAAGAATCCCAGCGCGAGCGGCGCCACCGCCGACCACTGCACCGGGCCGAAGAGGGCGAAGGCGACCGTGGACGCCGCGTTCGCCAGCGAGGACACGACAGACTTGATCGCGTTGACCCTGACCGGCGCCTGGTCGAGCACGGCGGAGAGCACCGCGAACATGAGGATCCCGCCCGCGGCCCCGAAGTAGCCGATGTAGACGGCGACGCCGAACAGCGCGGCGCGCGCCGCCCACCCGTCCTCGCCGCCGAACCCTCCCCCGACCCTGGGCGGGCGGATCAGCAGCAGCGCGGCGATGGCGATCAGCCACGGCGCCATCGCCTCGAACGTGTCGGAAGGGGTCATCAGCAGCAGCGCCGATCCCACCGCCCCGCCGATCAGCGTCGTCACGCCGAGCCGCATGACCCTGCCGCCCTGCCCGGCGAGCTCGGGCCGCGACCCGAGCGTCGCGCCCACCCCGTGGAACGTCAGCGCCACCGTGTTCGTGACGTTCGCGGCCAGCGGGGGCAGGCCGAACGCGAGCAGTGCCGGGTAGGAGACGATCGACGCCAGGCTCACCACCGTGCCGACCACCCCGGCCAGAGTCCCGGCCCCGAGCAGTCCCAGCATCTCAGCGACGTCCACGGGGCCATAGCCAATCACACGCTCCCGCACGGCGTGCCCCGGCCCCCAGCCCATCCCTTCGTCGGCCGGTTGAGGCTTCATCGCCTTTCAGAGTGATCGTCCGATCTCGCGAGGTGCCGGACGCGGGTCGGCGCACCGGTACGGGGTCACGGCTCCGGCCCGGGACCGGAGCGGGCTCCCGACCGGCCGGGCACGCCTCGGCCCTCCAGGTGGGGTCCGCCGCCTGAGTCCTCCGGCCGCGTGGCCGGGTGGCCCACGGGCTCCGGGAGGTACGGGAACCGCGCCGCCCCGGCAGGGTCCGCGGGGAGCCGGACGGTGAACACCGCCCCGGCTCCCGGGCGCCCGTCCGCGGTGACGGTCCCGCCGTGGCCGTCGACCACCTCGCGGACGAGGGCGAGACCGAGGCCCAGGCCCCCGCTTCGGGATCCGCCGACGAACCGGGTGAAGAGACGTTCGGCGTCGCGGGGGTCGAGGCCCACGCCGTCGTCGCGGACGTCGAGCCGGACCGTCTCCGGGCCGCTGGAGAGGACCACCCAGATGTGGCCGCCCGCGCGGGTGTGGGTGAGCGCGTTGTCGAGGAGCGCGGAGATCACCCTGCGCAGCGCGGACTGCGCCCCGCACACGACGTGGCCGCCCGGCCCCTGGCGCCGTACCTCGATCGTCACGCCGTGCGCCTCGGCGCGGGCCGCCTCGGCCAGCGCGAGTTCCTCGGCCAGGGCGGCGAGGTCGACCGGGGCGAACGGCCGCCGCAGCTGGCCGAACTGGGCCGTCAGCAGCAGGTCCTCGACCACGTCGCCCAGCTGCCGGGTGCCGTTCACCAGCTGGTCGACCTCGGCCGCGGCGAGAAGCGGGTCGGTCTCCCGCCGCAACCCGCGGGCGACGATCTGGGCGCGGATGTGCAGGCGGGTCAGCGGGGTGCGCAGCTCGTGGCTGACGTCCGCGGCGAACCGGCGCTGGCGGGCCAGGGCCTCGCCCAGGGGCGCGATCGCCCCCCGGGCGACGATCTGGCCGATCATCAGCGCGGCCAGCAGGCCGGTGAGCTCCGCGGCGGCGAGCGTGCGCAGCAGCCGGTGCCGCTCCGCGGCCTGGTAGCGCAGGTCCATCGCCGCCTGGACCGCCACGCCGCCGCGCCGCTGGGTGTGGACGAGATAGGACTGCCCGGCGATCTCGATCCGGCCGACCCGGGGCTCGCGTCCGGCGGCGGCCTGATGCAGCGCGGCACGCACCGGCAGCACCGCCGGCGCGCCGGGAGACCTCAGCACGGTGCCGCCGTGCAGTTCGAACAGCCAGACGCAGGGCGGGGGCCGCGAGAGGTACGCGTGCTGGGCCGCGACGGCCAGGTCGCGCCGCGCCGAGGTGTCCTGGTCGCTGGTGATGACGCAGTACACCATCATCCCGCCGAGCGCGAGCATCACGGAGATCGCGCCCGCCACCTGCATGGTGACCCGGCGACGGGCCCGGAGCAGCAGGTACCGCTCCGGCTCGTGGGGCGGACGCCTCCTCACAGCCCGCCCAGGCGGTATCCCACACCCCGCACGGTGCGTACGACGTCCGCCCCCAGTTTGTTGCGCAGATAGTAGACGTAGGTGTCCACGATCGACTCCGTCCGGGCGCCGTCGAAGACGCGCTGGCGCAGCGAGGCGCGCGTGTGCACCTGCCGCGGACGGGTCGCCAGCGCGCTCAGCAGCCGGCACTCCTGCCCCGAGAGCGTCACCTGCTCGCCGGTCGGCAGCCCCACGGTGTGGGAATCGGAGTCCAGCCAGCCCGCGCCGAGCGGCAGCAGCCTGGCGTGGTCGAGGTTTCTGCGGTGCAGCGCCCGCACCCTGGCCAGCAGCTCCTCGATCTCGAACGGCTTGACCAGATAGTCCTCGGCGCCCGCGTCGAGCCCGGTGACCCGGTCGGCGACCGTGCCGAAGGCGGTCAGCACGAGCACCGGCACGGTGACGGCCCGGCGGCGCAGCCGTGTCAGCAACTCGATGCCGTCGACCACCGGGAGACCCCGGTCGACGATCATCACGTCGTACGGGCGGCTCAGGCCCAGGTGAAGACCGCGCTGTCCCTCCGGGGCCAGGTCGACCATGTATCCCTGCTCGGTGAACAACCCGACAAGCATGTGCCCGAGCTCGGGGTCGTCCTCGACGAGGAGCAGCCGGCGAGCGAGCGTGCCGGATGTCCCCGATGTCACAGCCACGGAACAACCGTGGCATTCCTCCCGCCGAATTACCAGGGTTACCAGAATAATTGAAAGTTACACGGCAATGCTCACACCGTGTTCGGCTGATCACAAAACGATATCTGTACTGCGTTCAGGCGTTCAACGTATTCGAGCGGTCACGAGGAATGGGATTTCTCGGCCTGTTCCTCCAGGGAGCGTGTGTCCGGGCCGGCGGGCCCGGATTCGTGGGCACGTTCGTAACGCTCCGGCAGCGCCAGTTTGTACAGCGGCAAGGCTCCCGCGGTGGTGATGATGGCCACGAGCACGAGAATGGCGAAGAGCTCCTGCGTGATCATGCCCTGCGCCAGGCCGATGTTGATGAAGATGAGGATCATCAGCCCCCGCGCGTTCATGAGCGCCCCCACCGCGTAGGACTCGCGCCAGCCGAATCCCAGGGCCCTCATCGACAGCGAGCAGCCGAAGTACTTCCCGCAGAAACCCGCGGCCAGGATCGCGGCGAACGCCAGGAGCATGGGACCGCCGGTGATGCCGTCGAGATGGGTGTTCAGCCCGGAGAAGGTGAAGAAGACCGGCAGCAGCAGCGTCGAGACGACGTCCATCATGCGGCCGTGCAGCGCCCGGCGGAACGCCGCGTCGCGGGGCATCGCCAGCCCGGCGAGGAAGCCGCCGAAGACCGCGTAGACCCCGATCCAGTCGGTGAGCCAGCCCGCCGTGAGGGGGACGAGGACGACGACGTACATGGCGCCGGGGCCGATCCGGCCGGTCCGCGCGACGCCCTCGCCCAGGGGCCGCAGCAGCGGCGCGACCACCTTCAGCATCACCACCGCGAACAGCACCGTCAGGGCGATGGTGCGCACCGCGTCGCCGGGACCCGCGTCGAGGTGCATCGCCGACAGCACGGCGAGGATGCACCAGGCGAGGGCGTCGTCGATGGCGGCCGCCACCAGGGTCAGCTTTCCGAGAGGGGAGTTCTCCAGCCCCCGCTCGTACAGGATCCTGGCCAGCATGGGGAACGCGGTCAGCGACAGCGCTCCCCCGACGAACAGGGCGAACTCCCACCGGCTGACGTCGGGGCGCGAGAGCATGTCCCACAGGAGCAGACCGACGCAGGAGCCGAGGAGCAGGGAGGGGACGATACCGGAGAACGCCAGCGTCGCCGCCCGGCGGCCCTGGCCGGGCGGCGACGCGCCGTGGTCCAGCCCGGCACCGACCAGGAACATGTACAGCGTCAGCCCGATGGTGCTCAGCACGTACAGGACCGGCCTGACCTCGGCGGGGAACACGGCCGCCTGGGCCTCGGGGAACAACTGGCCGAACAGCGTCGGGCCGAGGAGGACGCCGGCGACCATCTCGCCGAGGACCCGCGGTTGCATCATCATGAGCGCCAGCCGGCCGCATATCGCCGCGGCCAGCAGGATGACGACCAGGGCGGGCAGGACTTTGAGGATCAGTTCGAGGTTCGGGTCACCGGCGGTGACCTGCGCCAGGGTGGGCATACCGTTTTCTCCGCTCGTGGTCCGGACGATCATCTGCTCTTCGCGGCGGCCGAACGGTCGGCCTCCGCGAAGTGGCGCTCACACAGCCGCTGCCTGCGCGCGTCCCAGACCATGTAGGTGCCGAGGACGAGCTGTACGAGGCTGCGCCAGACGTCCTCCCAGCGGTCGCGGAACCGCATGAACACCAGCGCCGCCCGATGGGCCGCCCCCTTGGGGACACCCCGCGGAACGAGCAGGCACGGTCCCCGGTTGGGCATCGACCGGGTGTGGGAGGCGGAGGAGTCGAGGGCGTACGCGCGCAGGACCTCCCGCGCCGCGACCCGCATGGTGATCGGCGCCAGCCTCCAGGCGGGGCAGGGGCGGTTGGCGGCGACGCCGAACGGGATGTGGTTGAGCTCCCGGACCGCGGGCCGGCCCGGGCGGGGACGGCCGGAGGCGGGGCAGCCGGGGGCCGGGCGATCAGAAGCGGGACCGTCCCGGCCTGAGCGGTCCGGCTCCGGACGGACCTGGCCCGAACGGTCCAGATGCGAGTAGTCCGCGTGCGAGCGGTCCGTGCCGAAACGGCCGGGATCGAAACGGTCGGGGTCGGGGAAGCCCTCGCGGTGGAAGGCGGGATAGTCGAAGCACAGCACCGAGCCGGCCGGGATCGTCGTGCGCTCGTCGAGGGGGATGTCGCCGGTGGTGATGCGGTGGGCGACACCGAAGAGCGGGTAGAGCCGCAGCGTCTCGGAGATGACGCGGTCGAGGTGGCGCTCGTCGCCCGCGAGCACCCCGGCCTGGGCGTCCGGGTGCTGGGCGAGGACCATCAGCAGGTGGGCCATGGCCTCCGACATCTGGACGACCGCGGTGTTGAAGAAGGCTCCCTGCAGATAGAGGGCCTGCTCCCGGGCCGACAACCCCGCCGGGAGCCGGTCCCGCACCCTGGGCAGCAGGCCGGAGAGGTGCCGGGTCAGCCGGTCGCGCCGGTCCATGTGCCGCAGCCCGCAGCACTTGAGCGCGGTGACGACGTCGTCCGCGTTGCCCACGATCAGGTCACGCGCCGCCGGCGGGCACGGCTCGCCGAAGACGAGCTCGTAGTAGAACTCCGCCCAGACCGGCATCATCAGGTCGCGCAGCCGGACCAGTCCCCCCGCGTCCCGCAGCGTCCGGGCGACGCAGCGGCGGGTGAGCTCCTCGGCCTCCACGCGCGGCACGGACAGGAAGCCGCGCGTGGCGCGGGCGACCGCGTCGTACCGCTCTCCCGCCTCGATGTGTTCCTGGTGCATCTCGGCACCGGGCGACAGCCAGTACCAGAACAGGTCCGACAGCGCGGCTCCCCTGCTCCGGCCGCCGGCCGCCGGGTGGGAGTAGATCTCCCTGAACCTCTCGACGCCGACCAGGTCTCCGGGGACGGTGATCCCCTCCTCCCCGTTGATCCGGGCGAAGACCCGCGTCCGCAACGCCACGATCCTGGCGGGGAGCCATCGGGGCAGGCTCAGCACAGTGGCGGCGGCGACCGCCACCGCCACCGCCCTGACCGGCGCGGTCACCGGCATGACCGTCGCACCATGCCCGGATCGAGATCGTGGACCGACGCGCAGCCGCACAGGGTGAGCGCGTGCTCGACCTCCGAGCGGAGCAGGTCGAGGACACGGGTCACGCCGCGCTCGCCGTCCGCGGCCAGCCCCCAGATCACCGGGCGGCCGACCGCGACCGCGGCGGCGCCCAGCGCCATCGCCTTCAGCACGTCGGTGCCGCGCCGGACGCCGCCGTCCATCAGCACCGGGACGGCCCCGCCGACGGCGGCCACGATCTCCGGCAGCAGGTCGACGGCGGCCGGGACCGTGTCGAGCTGGCGGCCTCCGTGGTTGGACACCAGCAACCCCGAGACGCCGTGGTCGAGCGCCAGGCGCGCGTCGGCGGGATGCGCGACGCCCTTGAGGACGATCGGGAGCGCCGTCATCTCCCGGAGCAGGTCGATGTGCTCCCAGGAGATCTCCGGCGACATGACGATCGGCCGCACCCGCCCGCCGTCGCGCAGGTTCTCGCAGGCCATGCCCTCGGGCAGGTCCTGGAGGCCGTGGTGCCGCTCCCGGTCCCGCAGGCCGTGGGCCGGTGAGTCCACCGTGACGATCAGCGCCCGGCACCCGGCCGCCTCGGCGCGCCGCACGAGCGTCTCGGTGAAGGCCATGTCCGGCTGGACGTAGAACTGGAACCACAGGGTGGCCCCGGGCGCCGCCGCGGCCACGTCCCCGACGGCGACGGTGGAGGCCATGCTCACGATCATGATCGTCCCGGCGGTGGCCGCCGCCCGCGCGGTGGCCCGCTCGCCCTCGGGGTCGGCGAGCCGGTGGAACGCGGTCGGCGCCACCAGCACGGGCATGGCCGCCCGGCCGCCGGGCAGGGTGACGTCGGTCCGGGGTCTCCCTGCGCCGCGCAGCACCCGCGGCAGCAGGGAGAGCCTTCCGAACGCGGCCTCGTTGGCCCGTACGGTGACCTCGTCCCCGGCCCCGCCGGCGAAGTAGTCGTAGTACTCCGGGGCGAGGCGCGCGCGGGCCGCGGCCTCGAACTCGCGGAGGGTACGCGGGGCCGCCGGGGCCGCCCGTGTCCTCGCGTCCGCCACATGCGGGGGGCGCTCACCCGCCCCCTGCGCCGTTCTCGCGTCCGCCACGTGCGGGGGGCGCTCACCCGCCACGCACGGCGTTCTCGCGTCCGTCACGCCGGGACCGAGGCGACCTGGCGGGCGAAGAACGCGCGGAGCGGTTCCACGTGGGTCTCCCGGGAGGTCCATTCGTTCTCCAGGTTCTCGGTGACGTGGTGGACGGCCGTCGGCGCGCCGGCCCGGTGGTACCGCACCACCGGGTGCAGGTAGTGGCCCTCGGCGGCGCGCTCGGCGTCGTTCTGCCGGATCCGGCCCACCCCGATGTCGAACGGGTCGACCTGGTCGTGCTCCGGCCCGTACTCCAGCGTGATCGTGAAGTGGCCGCCGTCGCCGATCGGCGGTCCCTCCAGGTCGACCGGCAGCTCCTCCAGATAGCGCGCCCCGCCGTGGCCGTCGAGGACGACGACGTCGCCCAGCAACCCGAACTGCTGCCACAGCGCCGAGCTGCGGTTGACCCGTTCGAGCACCGCCGCCGCGAGCGCCTCCGGATCGGCCGGGAGCTCGTAACCGGGCCACCCGGCACCGTGGTACCTGTTCTCCAGGATGCGGTGCAGCGCCCGGGTGCCGTACCGGAAGCCGTGGATGAACCCGCTGGTGCCGCGCTTGAAGTCGCGGGACTGCGTCACGGTCCCGGCGAAGTAGAGATCGGGCACGTTCACCGACTCGTAGGCGGGGGTGAGCGCGGGGAACCTGTCGTTGATCGTCAGCTCCGGGCGGCACTCGTCGGAGAAGATCGAGGCGTCGATCCGGAAGCCCGCGCAGACGATGACCCTGTCGTACGGGATGTCCTTGGTGACCTCGTCGGCGCGGACGAAGCTCACCGTCACCAGGTACGAGCCGTCGGCCTGGCGCTCGATCCGCTTGACGTCGCCGTCCAGCACCGCGTTCTGGGACTTGAGCTGGTAGGTGTCGAGGAAGTTGTTGTTGACCGCGCGCAGGTGCCCGACGAAGTGGGTGCGCCACGCCAGCCGGATGGAGTTCGGCCCGGCGACGTGGATCACCGCGGCCGTCGCGACCAGGCTGTCGGCCGTCTCGAACGCCGAGTTGCCCTTGCCGATGACGAGCACCCGCTGGTTCACGTAGTCGGACGGGTCGGTGGAGACGGTGCCGTAGGGTTCGGCCGTCTCGATGCCCGGTATGGACGGGATGTTGGGCCGGCTGACCCCGGTCGCGACGACCAGCCGCCTGGCCTCGTGGGTCCGGCCTCGCTCGTCGGTCACCAGGAAGTGGCCCGTGCCGGAGGCGCGGGTGACCTGGGAGACGCGGGCGTCGTAGGTGACGCGCAGGTCGCAGGCCGCGGCGAAGTCGGCGAGGTAGCGGACCATGTCGTCGGCTTCGGGGAAGTAGCGGTCGCTGTAGCGGGTGAACAGCAGGCCGGGATCGTCCGACAGCAGCGAGTTCCAGTCCATCCGGAGGTTGAGTTCCGGGTCGTCCGACCCGGTGTACCTCTTGTTGATCGAGATGAGCTGTCGGTGGCGCGGGAAGGTCCGGAAGAAGGTGCCCGGCGCGGGGCCCGCCTCCAGGATCAGGTAGCTCCGTCCCGCCTTGCCGAGGAAGTACCCCAGCTGCAGCCCCGCGGGGCCGGCACCGATCACCACGTAGTCCAGCGCATTGTCCGGCACGTACACCTCCGTCACAGCGATCCGGTCGAACGGACGTCCCCAGTGTTGGCGGGGAATTCTCAGAGAACGATCAGAGAGCCCGCGGGTCGAGCAGTTCCAGCAGCGCGCGCTTGTCGGGCTTGCCGCTCGCGGCGACCGGGACGGAGGGCAGCACCGTGATCGTCCAGGGGACGCTGCCCTCACCGAGTTCGTCGCCCACCAGCGCGGCCAGGGCATCGCAGTCCGGAACCGCGCCCTCGGCCGGTACGACGAACGCGTGGACGGCCTCTCCCGTCAGCTCGTCCGGGGCCCCGGCCACGTACGCCTCGGCGACGTCGGGATGGCCGCTCAGCACCCGCTCGACGGCTCCCGCGTACACCACTATCGCGTTGACGATGATCACGTCGCGGGTCCGGCCGGCGAGGTGCAGGAAACCCTCCTTGTCCAGGTGGCCGAGGTCCCGGGTGCGCAGCCGGCCGTCCCGCAGGGTGGCGCGGGTCTCCTCCGGATCCCCCCAGTAACCCGACATCAGGTACGGGCTGCGCACGTGGATCTCACCGGTGTCCCCCACGGCCACCTCGCGGTCCTCCTCGTCGCGCACGCTGATCTCGACGCCCGAGTTCGGCCGCCCGACCGAAGCCAGGGCCTGGTCCGGGAACGCGGCGATGTCCCCGGGGGTGAGCAACGAGATCAGGCCCACCTCGGTCTGCCCGTACCCCTGGTAGACCACGGGACCGAGCCTGTTCACAGCCTCCGCCAGACGCCCCGGACCGAGCGGCGACCCGGAGACCATCAGCGCGCGCAGGCAGCCGACGTCGACCGGCTCCTTCCTGAGCAGGTCGAGCATCTGGCACAACCGCGGCACGGTCACGATGGAGCCGGTGATCCGGTGACGCTCGATCGCGTACGGGAACAGGGGCCGCCCGTCGTCCTCGGGGATCACCGCGGTGCCGCCGCCCAGCAGGCACAGCCCCAGGAACTCTATGACCACCATGCTGGCCAGGGTGCCGAACAGCATGTAGCGCCCGAAGGCCGAGGCGAGCTCGTCCGTGACCGGGGACCACAGGCGGGGTTGCCACGACCAGTGCTCGCCGAGCGCGCGATAGGTGATCGCGCAGCCTTTGGGGCGGCCGGTGCTGCCGCTGGTGAAGGTCAGGGCGGCCACGTCGTCCGGACGGGCCGCGACGACGAGGGGCTGGCCCTCGCCGGTGCCGGTGTCGGCGAGCAGGTCGATCGCCGACGCCGGCAGCGGCGGGGGACACGGCCCGAGCGACAGCAGCGTGACGGGGCCGGCGGCCCGGAGCAGTTCCGGCGTCACGGTGGACCGGTCGACGAGGAGGGCGTCGACCTCCATCCCGAGCACGTGGGCGAGATGCCCCTCCGGGTAGCCGGGCCGGACGCCCACGACCCGGCAGCCCAGCGCGTGGGCGGCCATGTGGGCGGCGAACGCCTCGGGGGAGACGGCCGTGCGGACGGCGACGGCCCGGCCGGGGCCCAGCCCGGCGTCGAGCATCGCCCCCGCCAGCCGCCGGATCGTCTCCAGCAGCTCACCTCGCGAGACGATCCTGTCTCCCTGCTCGAAGGCCGGGTCGTCGGGCGAGCTCCGCAGCGCTTCGAGAAGGGAGTGCGGGAACGGCGGCTCGGCGGGACCACTCATGGTTCGGCTCCTCTGGTTTCACGCGGGTCGGCGCGGCGTCTTCGCGGTTCCGGATCTCTTCGGGGTCTTTCCCTGGTCTCTTCCGAGGCGTTTCCGGGTCCCTGCGGCGGGCTTCTGGACTCGTCTGAAGCGGTGTGCCGTCGTATAACCGGTATGTCGCTCACCACGAAGCTAGACAGCGCAGATCAGAGAATCATCAGAGCTCCCGCCCGGGATGGGGACCGACCGCGGGAAGGCCATCCGGGCTCCGGAGAGCGACCATGGACGTACCACCGGAACACCGAGGGGAGCACGACGTGAAGGTGATCGGTGCGGGCTTCGGCCGGACGGGCCCTTTCCCCGGGTCAACGAACGCGCGGCGTTCCGGCGCGGAAGATTCGGCAGGCGGCTGCGCCTGATACTCCTCGGGCGCTGAGCCTGCGGCTCCCCCACCGGACCGGGAGGAGTAGGCCTCGTCGGCGGCCACCGCGGCAGGGCGGGTGCGCGGGCGGCTGACCGGCGGCCGGACCTTGACACGAGCCGGGACGGCGCGAAGTACAGGCCCTAAGACGGGTTCGGAGACATGGGGCCCGCCTGAAGGTAGGCGAGGACGGCCATGACGCGGCGGTTGTGGTCGTCAGAGGGCGGGAGGCCGAGCTTGGCGAAGATGTTGTTGGTGTGCTTGCCGATCGTCTTGTCCGTGACCCCGAAGCGGGTCGCCATCGCCAGGTTGGACAGGCCCTCCGCCATCAGGGCGAGGACCTCGTGCTCCCTGGTGGTCAGCTCCGCCAGGGGTTCGTCCCTCGAGCGGCGGGTCAGGAGCTGGGAGATCACCTCCGAGTCCATGGCGGTGCCGCCGCCGGCGACCCGGCGGACCGCCTCGACGAACTCCGCCACGTCGCCGATGCGGTCCTTCAGGAGGTACCCGATGCCGCCCGACCGGTCGGAGAGGAGTTCGCGGGCATAGAGCTGCTCGACGTACTGCGACAGGATCAGCACAGGAAGCCCTGGCCGGCGCTGCCGGGCCTCCAGGGCGGCGCGCAGGCCCTCATCGGTGAAGGTGGGCGGGAGCCGTACGTCGATGACGGCCACGTCGGGGCTCTGCTCCACCAGGGCGGCCAGGAGCATGGGGCCGTTGTCCACCGCCTCGACGACCTCGAAGCCGTGCGCCGACAGCAGCCGGATCAGGCCGTCGCGCAGCAGGACAAGATCCTCGGCGATCACAACCCGCACGGCAGCTCCATGGTGAGGACGGTAGGGCCACCCGGCGGGCTCCACACGGCCAGCGTGCCGTCGAAGGCGGACAGGCGCTGCGCGATCCCACGCAGTCCGGTGCCCGCCGCCGGATCCGCGCCGCCGTGCCCGTCGTCGCCGACGACCAGGCGGAGGCCGTCGCGGGTGTGGCTCAGCCGTACCCAGGCACGGGTGGCGTGGCTGTGCTTGGTGACGTTGGACATGGCCTCGGCGGTGGCGAAGTAGAGCGCGGACTCGACCGGCGGCTCGGGGCGGCCGGTCAGGGCGAGGTCCGTCGCGACCGGGACGGGGCAGAGCAGGACGGCCGCTTCGATCGCGCCCGTCAGGCCGCGGTCGGCGAGCACGGGCGGGTGGATGCCGCGCACCAGGTCGCGCAGGTCGGCAAGCGCCTGACCGGCCGACTCCCATGCCTCCTCGATGAGCTCGCGGGCCTGCTCGGGGTCGCCGGCGTTCCTGGCCAGGCCGAGGCTCATCCGTACGGAGATGAGCCTGGCCTGCGCGCCGTCGTGCAGGTCGCGCTCGATCCGGCGTAGCTCGGCCGCCCGCGCGTCGACGGCGGCGGCCCTGGAGACGGTCAGCTCTCGCACCCGCTGCGCCAGCGGGCCGCCGTCGCCGAGGAGTAGTTCGGCGAGCCGGGCCTCGGCCAGTCCCATGAGAGCGGCGATGATCAAGGCGAGTGCCGAGAGGGTGAGCAGCGCCAGGCTGAGCGTGAAGGTCACGCTGGGACCGTTGACGGCGGGCCGCAGGGAGAAGATGACGCCCACCGTGTTCACCACGGCGGCCACCGCCATCAGCAGGGCCGGGCCGACGACGGTGTTGATCGCCAGCCAGGCCAGGACACGCGGCCCGGACCCACCCGCGGGGACGGCCCGGCCCAGCGCCGCTCCCGCCCACGCTCGTTGCAGTGAGATGAGAGCCCTGCGGATGTCCGGCACCCAGGCAAGAACCACCGCCACGCCCATGATCGCGTTCAGCGGCACCCCGGCCGCTGCGATCAACCCCCTCCTGACTCCGCTCACCCCGCCAGTCTGCCCTCTGATCATCCGTCACACGGTAGGCCCAGCCCCACCTTCCGGGGTGGGAAATCCCGCCTCACGTGGTGGGCGTGGGCCGATGGAGGACGCGGGCACACCGCGGCGAGGCTGGATCCGTGATCGAAGTCAACGACCTCACCGTCAGGTACGGCGACGCCATCGCGGTGGACGGGCTCACCTTCGCCGCGAAACCGAGCCGGGTGACCGGCTTTCTCGGCCCCAACGGCGCCGGGAAGTCCACCACGATGCGAGCCATCCTCGGCCTGGAGGCCCCCCAGGCCGGCACCGCCCTGGTCGCCGGGCGGCCCTACGCCTCGCTCAAGCGCCCCCTGCTGACACTGGGGGCGCTGCTGGATGCGGGAGCCGTACACGGTGGCCGCACCGCACGGGCGCACGTGGCGTGCGTGGCGCGCAGCAACGGCATCGGCCTGGCCCGCGTGGACGAAGTGCTCGACCGGGCGGGGCTGACGTCCGTGGCGGGCAAGCGGATCGCGAAGTTCTCTCTGGGGATGAAGCAGCGGCTCGGGATCGCGGTGGCGCTGCTGGGCGACCCGGAGGCGCTGATGTTCGACGAACCGGTCAACGGGCTGGACCCGGAGGGCGTGCGGTGGATCCGCGAGCTGATGCGCACGCTGGCCGCGGAGGGCCGGGCGGTGCTCGTCTCCAGCCACCTGATGGCGGAGATGGCCATGACCGCCGACCACGTCGTGGTGATGGGGCGCGGCCGGTTGATCGCCGACACGGCCATGGCGGCGCTCGCCGAGCGGTACCGCCGCGACGTGCTCGTCCGCGCCGCCGACCCGGCGGCGCTGGCGCTGGTCCTGCGGGCCAACGGGGGCGTCGTGCGGGCCGAGAACGGGCTGGCGGTGACCGGACTGGAGGCCAGGCGCATCGGTGAGCTGGCCTTCGCCCACGGCATCACGCTGTACGAGCTCACACCGCGCGAGGCCTCCCTGGAGGAGGCGTTCATGGAGCTGACCGGCGACAGCAGGGAGTACGTGGCACGATGACGGACGCGATCGCGGCGGAGTTCCTGAAGTTCAGGACGCTACGCACCAACCTCTACCTGCTGGTCTCCTCGCTGGCCACGGTAGGCCTCAGCGCGGGCGTGGCCTTTCTGGTCACGCGCGGCTTCGACAACCAGCAGGGGGCGGACCTGCGGCGCTTTGACGGCTTGGGCGACGGGCTGGACACCGGGCTGCCCTTCGCCTACCTCGTGATCGGCGCGCTCGGCGCGCTGTCCGTCACCACCGAGTACGGCACGGGCCACATCAGCACCAGTCTGACAGCCGTCCCGGCCCGCCACACCTTCCTCCTCGCGAAGATCCCGGTCCTGGTGGCCGTGAGCCTGGTCGCGGGGCAGGTGCTGGTCTTCGGCATGCACGCCGCCACCATGGCCGTCCTCGGCACCAGGGCGGACACGGTCCTGCTGGGCGGGGAGACGCTTGGCGCCTCCCTGTCCGAGCCCGGCGTCCTGGCGGGGCTGCTGATCACCGGTGCCTCGATGCCGCTGGTCGCGCTCATCGGGCTCGGACTGGGCACGGCGATCCGTTCCACGGCGGGCACCCTGGTCACGCTGACGGCCTTACTGGTGATCCTGCCCGTCGCCGCGCAGACCCTGCCGCGTCCGCTCGGCCACCGGATCGGCGCGCACCTCATCGGGGCGCTGCCCGCCCAGATCGCGGCCGAGGGCCTGCTCACCCCGACCTCCGCGGGCGCGTTGCTGGCCGCCTACACCGTGGCCGCCCTGGCCGCCGCGACGGTCGCCGTCGCGCCGCGCGGACGCCGCGTCCGGCCGCTGCTGGCCGGTTCGTTCGCCACCGTCGTCCTGGTGGGTGCCACGTCCGTGTCCGCCGCCGTCCCTCCCGCTTCCACCTTGGCGTGGAAGCCCTGCGGCAAGATGCTCTGCGGTGAGATCCGCGTTCCGGTCGACTGGGCCGAACCCCAGGGCCGTACGATCACGCTCCCCCTCGCGATGCTGCCGCACACCGGCAGGCGCCACCGCGTCGGCGTGCTGTTCTCCATCCCCGGCGGGCCCGGCGGGTCGGGAGTGCAGGACCTCGAGCGGCACGCGGGCAGCTTCGCCCAGATCCGGGACAGCTTCGACGTCGTCAGCCTCCTTCCGCGCAACGGCATCGAGTTGGGCGTCCTCGACCAGGACTGCCTCACCACCGGACCGTGGATCACCAGACCGGACAGCGAGCGCGACTGGGGCGCGCTGGCCCGCTCGAACCGGGCGGCCGCCGAAGCCTGCCGAGCCGCCGACCCTGAGCTGTTCGCTCACCTCGACTCCGCCTCGTTCGCGCGCGACATCGACGCGATCCGCGCGGCGATGGGCGAGCGACGATTCACCTTCATGGCCACCTCCTACGGCGGCGTCCCCGGAATCGCCTACGCCCGGCTCTTCCCCAGCCGGGTACGAGCGATGTACCTGGACGGAAGCGTCAACACGCTCCGGGACAAGATCGAGCAGGATCGAGCACGGTACACCCTCATGGAGGCACAGTTCGCCCGCTTCTCCCAGTGGTGCGCGAACGACTCCGCCTGCGCACTGCATGGACGCGACGTCGGCACCGCCTGGGATCACCTCATCTCCGCGGCCGACCGCTCTCCTGTGTCCGCCGAGAAGGGAGTCGCCTACAGCGGCTTCGACATCACCGTGGCCGCCATGCCCGACCTCGTCACGCCCGGTGAGGACAACGCCCGGTGGAAGGAACTGGCCCAGGCGATCAGGCGGGCGGGAAAGGGAGACGCCACCGGATTTTCCGACTACGTCAAGGCGGGAACGCTGGGCAGCTTGAAGCCGCCCTCGCCCGTCGGGATGAACATGACCCATTGCCTGGACGGAATCCGCTATCGCGACTACGCCGAATACCGCCGCTTGCGGGCCCTGGGCGACCGGATCGCGCCGCATCTGTCCGGTTCCGAGCTGTGGCACCCCCTGGGCTGCGTGGGCTGGCCGGAACCGGTCCGCAACCCCGCCGCTCCTCTCCCCGTGGACCGGTTGCCGCCGTTCGTCGGCGCGGGAACGTGGACCGACTACGCGGACACCGCCGACCTCGCCCTCCGGGTACCGGGGTCGGGCACGATCCGCTTCGAAGGGCCTGGGCACGGGCTGTACCACACGGGTGACCCGTGCACGATCGCATACGCCAACCGGTACTTCATCGACCTCCGCGTGCCGCCCAGGGACACCGCCTGTCGCGCGGAGAGTTGATCCGTCGTACGGCCTGCTGTTCCGCTCCGGGCCGCTCCGGGCCGCTCCGGGCCGCTCCGGCCCGCGTCGGCGAGGGGAGCGTTCGCGGCGTCGGCGCTGGTGACCTCGACCGGTCCGGCCACCGGACGGCACCTGCGGCTGTACGTACGCCTGCCTGCTTCCGACCGGTACGGACAGGCCGCCGCCGCCAGGGTCGCCGAGTGGGCCACAGGCCTGCGCGGGCAAGGCCTGGTGCCGGACATCGAGCTCGACACCTACCACCCGGAAACCGGCCGCTACGGTCACGGTGCGGCGATGGTAAACGTCATCCGATTTCCCCGGCGGGCACGCCGACCTTGGCATCGCCCACGGCATCAGCGGGCCTTTCGCCCTGCTCATCCAAGCCCTGCGCCGAGACGTCGCCGTGGACGGGCACCGAAGAAATGAGTAACGTGACGGCCGTGCCCCGAACCTCTCTTCTGGCCGCCGCCGTCACGGTGTCGGTCTGCCTTGCGAATGCCTCAGTGGCAAGCGCAGCTTCATCGTCGCCGACCCAGACGTCGATGGGTGCTACTCACGCGTCGATATCAGCCAAACCGGGCCTGCTACAGGGGCCGCAAACCCTGATCACGTCCAAGCAGACGGCCATCAATAAGACCAAAACCCTGCTGACGACATTCTTCACCGATCAGCAGCTGTCCAAAATCCTGGACGCGATGGCGGAAGACATCTACGCCAACAAACCTTTTAAAGAGTCCTTCGGCACTCTCATCGCCCCGAACACTCTCACCCCAAGTCAAATGGTGATCATATCGACCTCCGGGGTTCCGCTGACAAAGGCCCTCACAGTCCTTCAGCGCAGGTTCGAACCATATTACAATAATATGAGCAAGAAGATTATCGCAATGAAAAGTAGTCGGAAGACGAAAGCCGACTGCTTCAATCAGGTTTACGTGATGACGGCCGAATATCTCATCAAAGCCAATATCGCCCCGGTTCTGACCGAGATCAGAAGCAGTCTGACGTCAAAAGAGTGGCAGTCCATGAGAACTCATGGCGCAGCACTATTTCTTTGGAGTAAGTACGGGTTGTAGGGCCGCCTGGTCTGCGCCGGCCGAAGTGGCGATCATCCAGGCGCGCCGGAGGAGTCGGCGAGGCGGTTCGGTGCTCCATGGAGCGGCCGAGCCGCTCAAGCGACCTCGTCGCTGATCCACACCTACGGCGTTCCTGGACCCGCATACCCCCCACCCACCGCGCCAGGGCGCTCCGCGGGCCGTCAACGCCGGAGACCTCGTGGCCACGCCCTGGTCGTTACTGGCCGCCCTGGGCATCCTGCGCGCCCTGGGCGCCCTGGGCGCCCTGGCCGTCCTGGCGGGTGATCGAGCCGTTGCCCGGGCGGGTGACGACCTTCCCGGTGAGCCCGCGCAGGACGACGTCGCCGTTGCGGCTGTGGACGGTGACGTCGATGCCCGCCGGGACGACGAAGGCGTAGTCGGTACGGTCCCGCGGGGTGTCTCGGATCGTCGTGCAGACGAACCCCTCGTCGCACAGGAGACCGACGGCGAGGGACCCGCCTCCCGACGACTCGCCGCGCGGGGCGTCCCCGTGGTGGCGTCGCGTCACGCGGACGTCGGTGACGTCGGCGCCGACGATCTCCACGTTCCCGTGGTCGGTGTCCACGGAGAGGCTGCGGATCCCGGGATAGACGGTCTGCTCGGGCGCGTTCGCGGCGTTCCCCACGGAGAACGCCACCATCAGTACCAGCGCCAGCGCGATCGGGGCCGCGGCGAGGACCCACGCCCACGAGCCGAAACCGCGCACCGCACCCACCGCACCCGCCGCCCCCTGCCCGAAGCCGTGGAGCGTCTCGTGGTCGTTCCACTCGGAGGTCGTGGAGCGTGTCGTGCGCATGCTGGGTCGTCCTTTCAACCGGGCGCAGGAGGCGGATCGAGGTGGTGAGAGGTTTGTACAGCACCGGGCATGCACGGCCCTTGCAGGGTGATTACACGTCACGATGTGCGGACGCCTGGGACGAGACCGGGACAGCCTGTCGGGGCGAAGGCGGGGAAACCCTGCCGACATGAGGACCGGGGAGCACCGTCCACACCGCACTCGCACTCGCGTTCGCACTCGCGTTCGCACTCGCACTCGCACTCGCACTCGCACTCGCACTCGCACTCGCACTCGCACTCGCACTCGCCGGAGATCGTCACCTCGAAGTGAAAGATCGTGACCTCAAAGTGAATCTGACCGCATCCGGCCGATCGAATGACCGTCCATGGGGCACAGTCACCAGATGAGCAGCGGACGGCCCGTGCGCGGGGCGGTGCGGGAGCCGCCTTCGCCGGTGAGACCGCGAGCGCGCGTGGCGAGCGTGCTCGGCGCGGCGCTGCTGGCCGCGATGGTCGTCGCGCAGGTCGCCTCGGGACTGCAGCCCCGGCCGATCGTGCTGACCAGCGTGGTCGTCCTGCTGCTGGCGGCGAGCGCGCTGGCCTTCGCCTGCGCGACCCACTCCCCCGCCAGGGCCGTCTCGGCGTTCGCGGCCGTGGTCGCGACCGGGTACGCCGCCGAGTGGGTCGGGATCAGGACGGGCCTGCCGTTCGGCGACTACCACTACACCGGCGTGCTGTGGCCCGCGCCCGGCGGGGTGCCGGTGATCGTGGCGCTGGCGTGGGGCGGCATGGGGCTGGCGGCCCACGCGGCGGCCGCCGCCGTCGCGCCGGGGTCCAGGGCGGCGCGGATCGTCACGGGGGCGCTGGCCCTCACCGCCTGGGACCTGTTCCTGGACCCGCAGATGATCCGGCTGGGCCTGTGGGTCTGGCACGAGCCCGGCCCCTACCGGGACGTTCCCCTCAGCAACTTCGCGGGCTGGCTCGTCGTCTCCCTGCTGGTGATGACCCTGCTGGAACGCGTACTGGCCGGGCCCGCCGCGTGGAGCGCCGGGCTGGTGTCGATCTACACGGTGATGGCGGTCATGGAGACCATCGGCTTCGCGGCCGTCTTCGTCCCGCGGGACCCGCTGGTGGCCACGGCCGGAGGGCTCTCGATGGGACTGTTCACCCTGCTCGCCTGGCGGCGTGGACGCCGGAGACGGCCGCTGCCCGGGGCGGGCCCGGCGTGATGTCGACGGCCGCACCCATCGGAAGGAAACGCGGATGCCCGAGGTAACGGTGATAGGCGGCGGCGTCGGGGGCATGGTCTCCGCGCTGTTGCTGGCCCGGCAGGGGCACCGGGTGCGCCTGTACGAGCGGCTCCCCCGGCTGGGCGGCAAGCTCGCCGAGCACACCAGGGACGGTTTCACCTTCTCCGTCGGCCCCTCCCTGCTGACCCTGCCCGCCGTCTTCACCGGCCTCGGGCTGGAACTCGACCTGGTGGAACTCGACGAGCTGTGCCGCTACCGCTTCGCGGACGGCTCGACACTGGCGGCGTACCGCGACCCGGCGCGGACGGCCGCCGAGGTCGACCGGCTCGCCCCCGGCGAGGGCCGCGCCTGGCTGGCCTTCCTCGACTGGGCGCGGAACTGTTTCGACGCGTCGCGCCGCACCTTCTTCACCGGCCCGCTCACCCGGCCGCCCGCCGAGGCCCGCCTGTCGGACCTGCTGGCGGTGGCGCCGGGCCGGACCCTCGACGGGCTGGCCCGCCGCTTCTTCACCGACCCGCGCCTGCGCCAGTACGTCGGCCGCTACGCCACCTACGCGGGCTCCAGCCCGTACCGCGCCCCGGCCGCGCTGGGGTGCGTCCCGGCGATCGAGCACGGCGAGGGCGGCTGGTACGTCCCCGGAGGGTTGCCCCGCATCGCCGACGCCCTGGCCCTGATGCTGGAGAAGGCGGGGGTGGAGGTCATCCTTGGCGCGGAGGTGACCCAGGTGCTCGCCGACACCGAGCGGGTCAACGGGGTGCGGCTCGCCTCGGGGGAACGCGACCGCGCCGACGTCGTGGTCGCCAACACCGACGCGGCGGCGCTGTACGGGCGGCTGCTGCCCGACCGGCGGCGGCTGCGGCGCATCGCCGGGCTCGGCACCTCCTCCTCGGCGTTCCTGCTGCTGGCCGGGGTGGAGGGCAGGACCGAGGGGCTGGGCCACCACTCGATCGTCTTCTCCGGCGACTACGAGCGGGAGTTCGACGACATCTTCCGGCGGCGCAGGCCTCCGGAGGACCCGACCGTCTACATCGGCTGCTCGGTCGTGGACGACCCGTCGCAGGCCCCGCCGGGCACGGAGAACTGGGTCATGCTGGTCAACGTCCCGTCCCGCGACCCCGGCCGGTGGCCGATGTCCCCGGAGGCGTACCGCGACCTGGTGCTCGACCGCCTGGCCTCCAGAGGGCACGACCTGTCGGGGCGGCTGCGCTTCGTGGACCTGTTCACCCCCGCCGACCTGCGCGACCGGTACGGCGCGTGGGGCGGCTCGATCTACGGCGGCGCCTACTCGGGCAGGCTCGCGCCCTTCCGCCGCCCCGGCAACCGGGGTCCCCGGCACGGCCTGTACCTGGTGGGCGGTTCCGCGCATCCCGGCGGCGGGCTGCCGCTGGTCGCGATGGGCGCCCGCATCGTCGCCTCGCTCGTACGGGAGGACTTCCCCGCCGGCTCCCCCCGCGCGGCCGGCGGCCGGGGCCGCGGGACCGGAGCCGTCCCGGCCGGAGAGGCATGAAGATGAGGCTCCTGACCGCGCTGCAGGCCGCCGCCGCGCTGGCCGTGGCGGTGAGGCTGGCCCGGGGGCGGCGTCGCCGGCCCGCGCTGGCCTCCGTACGGACGGCGTCGCCGCGCGTGTCCGTGGTGATCCCCGCCCGCGACGAGGAGGCCCGCCTCGGCCCGTGCCTGTCGGCGGTGCTCGCCGATCCGGACGTCGCGGAGGTCATCGTCGTCGACGACGAGTCGCGTGACGGCACGGCACGGCTGGCGGCCGGGCTCGGCGCGAAGGTCGTCACGGGGGCGCCGCTCCCCGACGGCTGGGTGGGCAAGCAGTGGGCGCTGCGGCAGGGCGTCGAGGCGGCGGAGGGTGACGTCGTGGTTACCCTGGACGCGGACGCCCGGCCCGCGCCGGGACTGTTCGGCGCGCTCGCGGCGGCCCTGGGGGAATACGACCTGGTGAGCGCGGGACCCCGGTTCGTGTGCGACGGGTCGGTCGAGCAGGCGCTGCACGCCTCGTTCCTGGCGACGCTGGTCTACCGCTTCGGCCCGATCGGGCCGGCCACTCCCCCGGCCCCGCACCGGGCGATGGCCAACGGCCAGTGCACGGCCTTCCGCCGCACGGCGATGCTGGACGCCCGCGGGTTCGCGCGGGTACGCGGGAACATGGCCGACGACGTGGCGCTGGCCAGGGTCCTGGCGGCGGACGGCTGGGCGGTGGGGTTCCTGGACGCCGGGGGCCTGCTGGAGGTCGACATGCACGACTCGGCCGCCGGGGTGTGGCGGGAGTGGGGGCGGTCGCTGTCGCTGCGCGACGCCACCGCGCCGGGCTGGCAGGCCGCCGACCTGGCCGTGGTCTGGCTGGCCGCCGCGCTGCCCGTGCTGCGGCTGGTGGCCGGCCGTCCCACCCGGCTCGACCTGGGCCTGCTGGCCGTGCGGCTGCTGCTGGCCGGCGCGCTGCGCGGCAGCTACACGCGGCCGGGGCCGGGCGTGCTGCTCTCCCCGCTGCTGGACCCGCTGGCGGCCCTGCGGCTGACGCAGGCCACCCTCCGCCCGGTGCGCAACTGGCGGGGCCGCGTCTATCCCGCCGCCACGATGGTCTCCCACCCCGGCTCCGGCATGACGGGCGCGCGGTCAGGCCGGGGCACGACGGGCACCCGCTCCGGCGGGGCCGCGACGGACGACCGGCCGGGATCCGGCACCCTGCCTGGACCGGACGCGCGGCCGGGACCGGAGACGGCACCGGTCACGACGGGCGGCTGGTCCGCGCCGCCTGACCGAAGCGCAGCCCGATGAGGCACATGAGCAGGCCGGTCCCGGCCACGTACACGACCGGCGCGAAGAGCAGCTGGAACAGCGGGATGCCGAAGACGCCGACGCGCGCCCCGATCGCGAAGGACCGCGTCACCACGGCGACCACGACCAGGGCGGCCACCCCGAGCAGGAAACCCGGTGGGCAGATGACGGCGAAGCCGCCGACGAAGGCGAGGACCGACCGGCCGCCCGCGAACCCGGCGAAGACCGGCCAGGCGTGCCCGGCCATGGCGGCGGCCACCGCGAGATACACCGGCAGCACGCTGTCACCGCTCACCCCGCCGGGCCAGGTGAGGTGC
This sequence comes from Streptosporangium sp. G12, assembly GCF_052983175.1. Classification (NCBI taxonomy): domain Bacteria; kingdom Bacillati; phylum Actinomycetota; class Actinomycetes; order Streptosporangiales; family Streptosporangiaceae; genus Streptosporangium; species Streptosporangium sp. G12. The sequence continues at coordinate 94,264 of NZ_JBRIQO010000008.1, forward strand.
GCGCCGCCGGCCCACAGGCCGAGCAGCCCCGCGAGCGTGCCCTTGAGCGTGTCGCCCGCGAAGACCGGCACGGCGGCCCGCCAGCCGAGCCGCCGCCGGACATTCCAGAAGCCGGGGTTGCGGTCGCCGACCTCGCGGGGGTCGAACCCGTGCGCGCGGGCGACCAGCACGGCGACCGGCACGGATCCGAGAAGGTAGCCGCCGATGACCGAGACGAGCAGGGGAACCATCGCTTCCTTCCATCTCACGAAATATGTGGATATGGGGGCTATGCGGTATATGGCGTTCGACCGGCCGGTGCTGGGAAGCACGCCGGGACTGAGGTTCTGGCGGCTGCTCGGCTCCGGCCGCGGGGCCTCGATGAGCGTGGGCGCGGACCTGCGCCGCTGGGCCCTGCTGGCGGTGTGGCGCGACGAGCGGGACCTGGACCGCTTCCTGGGCGACTCCCCGGTGGCGGAGCGCTGGCGAAGTGAGGCTCGGGAGTCCTGGCAGGTACGGCTGGCTCCCCTCGCCTCGCGTGGCCGCTGGAACGGGGTGGACCCGTTCGGCCCTCTCCCCACGAGCCCGTCCGGCCTTCTTCCCGGGAGCGCGCGGGGACCCGATCCCGGCGATCCCGGCGGCCCAGGCGGCCCCGTCGCCGTGCTGACCCGCGCGTCGATCCGGCCCTCCCGCCTGGTGGCGTTCTACCGCTCGGTCCCCGGGGTGGACCGCCTCCTGGCGGAGCAGGACGGCTGCCTGGCCTCGGTCGGCGTCGGCGAGTGGCCGCTGGCCAGGCAGGGCACGTTCTCGCTGTGGCGCGACGCCGCCGCGGTGCGGGACTTCGCGCACCGGGGACGGGAGCACCGGCGGGTGATCGGCAGGACGCGCGCGGAGGACTGGTACTCCGAGGAGCTGTTCGCCCGGTTCTCCCCGTACGCCAGCGAGGGCACCTGGGACGGCGCCGACCCGCTGGCCTGACCCGGCCCGCTCCGCCCGGCCGCCCGTTCCCGCTCAACGGGCGGGTTCCGCGGCGAGGTGTTCCCCGAAGCGGGTGACGACCCCGCCCTCGGCGAGGTCGTGCGCCACCGCGCAGGCGCGGGCGATCGTCGCCGCCCGCGAGGAGCCGTGCGCGACCACGACGGTGCCGCTCAGCCCGAGCAGCGCCGCCCCGCCGTGGGTCTCGGGGTCGTAGCGGCGGGCCACCTCCCGCAGCTCCTCGGCCCCGGCGACACCGGACCGCGCCACCAGCGTCAGCGCGGCCCGCACGGAGCCCTCGACGTTCTTGAGCACCACGTTGCCGGTGAAGCCGTCGGTGACGATCACGTCCACGGTGCCCGCGAGCACGTCGTGGCCCTCCACGTTGCCGTGGAAGCGGAACGGCAGGCCGGGAAGCAGCTCGCCGGCCCTGCGCGTCAGCCGGTTGCCCTTGCCCGGTTCCGAGCCGATCGACAGCAGGCCCACCGACGGGTCGGCGACGCCGAGCACGAGCTGGGCGTAGGAGACGCCGAGCAGCGCGAACTGGGCGATCATCTCCGGGGTGGGGTCGGAGGTCGCCCCCGCGTCGATCAGCACGGTGGCGCCGCCGGTGACCGAGGGCAGCGCGATGGCCAGGGCCGGCCGCAGGACATCCGTGGCGCGGCCGATGCCGCGGATGGCGCACGAGACGACCGCGCCGGTGGATCCGGCCGACACGAACGCCGACGCCGCTCCGCGCCGTACGAGATCGCAGCCGACCGTCAGGCTGGTCGTGGCGGAGGAGACCGCCCCCGCGCCCCGCTCGGCCATCGGGACGACGTCCTCGGCGTGCACCACATCGATCTCGGAGACGGCGCCGTGGCGGTCGAGCTCGGCACGGATGTCCGCCGCCCTGCCGACCAGCAGCACGGGGATCCCCAGCTCGCGCCGGGCCGCCACCGCTCCGGCGACCGTCTCGACCGGTCCGTGGTCTCCGCCCATCGCGTCGACGACCACAGGTTCCGACATCACGCCCTCCTGACGACGGTGTTGGAGGCCCCCGCGACCGCTCCAGCAGGCCTGTTCACGGGATCTCGGCGATCAGGCGGCGCTCGGCGCGGTCGGCCGCGGACGCCGCGAGCAGGTGCCGCGCGAAGATCGCCAGTCTTCGCCGCCGGGGCACGACGACCCTCGCGCCGAGGACGTCGTGGCCGGCGGTTTCGATCCGGTCGAGGATGCCGCCGTACAGCTGGAAGGCCGCGCGGATGCACGGCCGGGAGGAGGGGGTCAGCATGTCGAACCCCTCCTCGGCCCGCGCGTAGTGGTCCCTGGCCCGCCGGGTCTGGAAGGCCAGCAGCTCGCGCAGGGCCGGGGTGGGGACGCCGCGCCCCAGATCGGCCACCGTCACCCCGAACCTGTCCAGGTCCTCCATCGGAAGGTAGACCCGGCCGCGTTCCAGGTCCTCGGCGACGTCGCGCAGGAAGTTGGTCAGCTGGAAGGCCAGCCCCAGCTGGCGGGCCGGTTCTCGGGCCTTGTCCTCCATGCCGGGCAGCGGTTCGAGGACGGGCAGCATCATGGTGCCGATCACCGCGGCCGAGCCCTCCATGTAGACGAGCAGGTCGTCGTAGGTCGCGTAGCGGGTGACGGTCAGGTCGGTCCGCATCGAGTACAGGAACGCGTCGATGTCGCCGTGGTCGACGCCGAAGGAACGCACGGTCTGCGCGAACGCGGGGAGCACCGGGTCGTCGGTGCTCCCGCCCGCCAGGACGACGGCCAGCCGGGAGGACAGGCCGTCGAGCGCCCGCGCCCTGTCGCCGGTCATCGTGAAGGAGTCCACGATCTCGTCGGCGTAGCGCGCGAAGCCGTACAGGGCGTGCACGTGCGGGCGCTTCCAGGCGGGCAGCAGCAGGGTCGCCAGGTAGTAGGAACGGCCGTGGCGGGCGTTGAGCCTGCGGCACAGTTCGTAACTCGCGGTGAGGGTCATCGGGGGGTCTCCAGTACGCGTTCCGCGGCGAGCCGGCCGGAGATCAGCACCGGGGGCACCCCCACTCCCGGCGCGGTGTACATTCCGGCGAAGTGCAGCCCCGGGACTCGCCTGGCCGCGCCCGCGGGCCGGAACCAGGCCGTCTGGGTGAAGCGGTGGTCCAGGGCGAACGGGGTGCCCGCCGAGTGGCCGAGCCGCGCCCAGGCGGGCGGGTCGAGGGTGAGCCTCGGCGCGGAGGACAGGTCGCCGTAACCGAGGTCGGCCAGCCTGCCGAGCAGGCGGTCCTCCAACCGCGGGGTGAGCCGGTCCCAGTCGGCGCCGCCGCGCAGGTTGGCCGTGGGCTCCAGCACGGTGAGGGTGGCGTGACCACGCGGCGCGGCGCCGGTGTCGGACTCGGGGTAGGTGACCAGCAGGTTCGGGTCGGGCTGCGGCCGCCCGGCCCGCAGCGCGGCGAAGGTGGCGTCCCACTCCCTGCCGAAGTGCAGGGTGTGGTGCGCCTGCCCGGCCAGGCGACGGTCGAGGCCGAAGTGCAGGACCAGGCAGGAGGGCGAGTAGCGGGGGCGGCGGAGCCGCCAGTCGCCCGCGCCCTTGGGCAGCAGCCCGGTGTGGGCGCGGGACAGGTCGCAGGCGACCACGACGTTCCCCGCGGCCAGGCGCTCCCCGGTGTCGAGCCTGACCCCGGAGACGCCGGAGGACCCGGCCTCCACCTTGACGGCGCGCACGCCGTACCGGATGCGCGCGCCCGCCTTCTCGGCCAGCGCGGCCAGGGCGCGCGGGATGGCGTGCATCCCGCCCTCGCGCGGGAAGAAGACGCCCCCGACGGTGTCCATGTGGGCGATGACCGCGTAGATGCCGAGCGCCTGCCGGGGCGGCAGGCCCACGTACAGGGCCTGGAAGGTGTGCGCCTTGACCAGCCGGTGGTCGGTGAGGTGGCTCTTGACGAGGGAGTCCAGGCTGCGGAAGCCGCCCAGCGCCGCGATACGGGCCAGGACGCGCGGCCGGGCGAGGTCACGCAGCCGTGTCATGTCACGGTCGATGAAGGCGGGCCACTCCGCGTCGAACAGCTCGCCGAGCCTGGCGCGGAAACGCCGGTACCTCTCGGCCTCCGCGGCACCGCTCAGCGCGCGCACCTGTTCGGCCATGGCGTCCTCGCCGGCCACCACGTCCAGGTGGGAGCCGTCGTGGTAGCGCAGCCGGTAGTACGGGTCCAGCCGCCGCAGCGGGAGCATGCTCTGCATGTCCTCCCCCGCGGCGGCGAAGACGTCGGCCAGGACCTCCGGCATGGTCAGCACCGAGGGGCCGGTGTCGAAGCGGTAGTCGCCGAGGGTGGCCGTGCCGCAGCAGCCGCCCGGCACGTCGTTCGCCTCCACGATCGTGACGTCCCGCCCGGCGGCGGCCAGCCGGACCGCGGCGGCCAGCCCGCCGAGACCGGCGCCGATCACCACCGCCTGGCTCACGCGCTCCTCCTCGTCGCCGAGTCTCCGCGACCGGCCGGCGAGGTCGCCTCCCGCCCGGCAGGGGGGTCGATCCGCTCACCGGGCCGATCGGTCTCACACGTGACGGCGGCCATGGGCATCACTCCTTAACGTCCACGAAGGACTTCGCAAGCGAGACCGCGTTCGGATGCGTCTGGCCGGCGGCAGGCGTACGGCCATGACCCGATGGCGACCGATGGCGTCTGACGACCCATCCCCGGACCGGGCTTCGGGTAAATCAACCCATCGCGCAAGAAGGCGTAAAAACGGCGAGGCCCGGCGCCCGCCGTGAGGCGGACGCCGGGCACCGGGTTCGGATCAGCGGACCGCCCTGAGGGCGTCGACGATCCCGTAGCCGTAGAAACCGTTGCTCAGGGCGCCTCGCTCGCAGGTGTGCGTCGAGGTCGCCGTGGTGCCGTCCGGCAGGTGCCTGGTGTAGGTGTAGGCGGGCGGGGTGGGACAGGCCGTCCTGGTCGCGGTGCCCTTGAGGACCGTCTCCACGACGGCCGGGTGGAGCTTCTTGCCTCCGTGCGCCCGGTCGCGCTGGCCGTACTTGCTCACGATCAGCGCGGCGACCCCGGCGGCGCGCGGGGAGGCCATCGAGGTGCCCTGGAGGTACACGTAGTAGGCGCAGACGTCGCCCTTGCAGCTGCGGACCACGTTGGTGACGTTGGGCGTGCCGTCGGGGTTGAGCTGGCCGCGCGCCTCGGCCACGGACCGGGGATAGGCCGCCAGCGTCGCCCTGGTGACGTCGCGGTGGTTGTCGGCGGTGTCGTAGACGTCGCCGCCCGGGGCGGAGACGTCGACGTAGCCGTTGCCGTAGTCGGAGTAGTACGACTTGCGCTTGCTGATGCCGGTCGAGGAGACCGAGATCACGTGCTTGCCCTCGCTCGGCATGGAGACGCAGCTCGGGGGGATCGTGCGTGAGTAGGGCAACTCGCCGGGGACGCTGGCGAAGTCGGGGCTGGAGGCGTCGACGATCGTCTTGGTGTAGTCGGAGGCGCCGTTGCCCGCCGCGGACACCAGGGTCACCCCCCTGTCGTGCGCGTAGGTGAGCGCCCGCTGCATGGCCTTGATGATCGTGGCCTGTTCCTGCCGGTCGGCCGGGGAGTCCGCCGGGTTGTCGACGCAGTTGAACAGCCACGGGTCGACGTAGTAACTCATGTTGACCACGTCGATGCCGACGTCACCGGCGTGGGTCAGCGCGTCGATGCTGGGCTGCAGGAAGAAGTATCCGGAGTCCTGGCCGGCCCGCAGGTTCACGATCGAGACCTTGGGCGCCACGCCCGAGGTGCCGAGCCCGTTGACGGGCGAGGCGATCGACGACGCCACGTGCGTGCCGTGCTCGTTCTCGTCGACGTCCGCCGGGTCGTTGCACGAGCGGTCGGGCTCGGCCTCGCACGGGCCGTCGATCTCGTCGCCGTTGGCGTCGACGGGGATGTCGACGGTGAAGTTGCGGCTCAGCTCGCGGTTGAAGTTCGGCGCGATGTCGGGGTGGGAGCCGTCGACGCCGGTGTCGATGACACCGACCAGCACGCCCGGGTCGCCCTGCTGGTGACGGTAGGAGCCGTCCACGGTCGCGTGGATCTGCTTCATGTCCCACTGGAGCTCCGACAGCGGCTCCGCGGCGGGTGCGGGCCTGCCGAAGGTGGAGGTGGCGGGCGCGCCGTCACCGGCCTTCTCCACCGCCCTCGACTGCACGGCGAGGCCGGCGGCTCCCCGCCTGGCGGTGGGCACGCTGCCGATGGACCGGTTGTGGGCGATGTCGTCGATCGAGGCGGCGTCGCGCACCGCCTCGGCGAAGCGGGCGTTCGTCGTGGTGACGGTGGCGACGCCGACCGCGGCGTTCTCCTTGAGGATGCTTCCGCCCGCCGCCCTGATGGCCCGCTGGGCGTCCGCGGAACGCGCGCCCTCCGTGTAGAGGACGACGTACTCGGCTTCCGCGCCCGGTTCGGCGATCACCTGCCGGGCCTGCGCCGGGGGCACCAGCGCGGCTGCCGTGAGGGCGGCGACAGCTGCGGTGATGATGACGCGTTTCACATATACCTCCGTATATCCGAAGAGCTCCCCGCAAATGTGATTTCACGCGCACCAACAATCCAGTCGTGCCCACATTTGCCGCCAAGGTGTAATAAAGCCAGCAGGCGCCGGGGAATCCCGCCACCCCTGTGACCTGCACACATCGGCGGATCGTGTCATCGGGGAACCGTTACATGGAAATTCTCGCGCCAAAACCGGTGACGGCGCGGAGTTTCGCATGGTCAGGCCCGCTTTTAGGCGAGCAAGGAGGTGCACAAAAGGGTTAAAGCGGACAGAAGGGGTGAAACGGAGCTCAGCCGGGCGGGCCGATCCGTTCCTGCCGCTCCGGCAGCGAGGTCACGTACGAGATGAGCGCGCGGAGCGGGCCGGGAAGGTCGCCCTCGCGGGCACGCGTCGTGAGCACGCGGCCGCCGTCCTCGACGGTCAGCTCGTAGTCGAAGCGGTCAGGCCCGGTCGCCCGGCCCTCCGGGGGCCCCGGCCGCTCCGGCGGGCCGGACAGCCCGGCCAGCTCCACCCTGGCGCGCAACCCGGTGGCGGCCTCCGGCGCCAGCGACGCGGAGTCGACCGTGATGACCGTGACGAGACCGGCGATGCCGCCACCCCGGACGATCGAGACCTTCATGAGAGTGATCCTAGACCGGCCCGCGCGACCCGGGCGTCGGCCGGCCGCCAGCAGTTCACCCCTCTATAGATATGACCAGTTAACGTACGGTTCAGATGCTTTTGCGAGGGTCCATGCGTAGCCGGAGCAAGATCTCTCCGGCGGGAATGGAAAGGCACGACATGGGCCACGGGCACGATCACCCTCACGATCACACTCATGCTCACCCGCACGACCACTCTCACGGTGCCGAGCACGCCCTCGACCAGGGTGACATGGCTCCGGTCGTGGACTTCTCGGTTCCCGACGCCGAGCTCTCCCCCGGGCAGCTGTCGCGGCGCCAGATGTTCCGGCGCGCGGGACTGCTGGGCGCCGGCCTGAGCGCGGCCGGCGTTCTCGGCACGCAGGGCCAGGCCGCGGCCGCCACCCCCGCGCGGGTCACGCGCGGGCCCGAGCCGCGCGACGGCTACCTCTGGCTCGCGGGCGACCACCACATCCACACCCAGTACAGCTCCGACGGGATCTACAAGGTCAGCGACCAGGTCCAGCACGGAAACGCGTACGGGCTGGACTGGATGGTCATCACCGACCACGGAGGCACCACCCACGCCAAGATCGGTGTGGACAAGGTCAACCCCGACATCGTCGCCGCGCGGCAGGCGGTCAAGGACGCCCTGGTCTTCCAGGGGCTGGAGTGGAACATCCCGGGCGCCGAGCACGGCACCGTGTTCGTGGCCCCCGGCCGCAACGAGGTGGCCACCCTCAAGGAGTTCGAGAACTCCTTCGACGGCGGGGTGAAGAACGCCGGGGCCTCCACCCCGCAGAACGAGGCCCTCGCCATCGCCGGGCTGAACTTCCTGGCGGACGCCGTCAGGCGGCGCCGCGTCGAGGCCGCGCTGTTCTTCGCCAACCACCCCTCGCGCAAGGGGCTCGACTCCCCGCACGAGATCCGGGCCTGGCGCGACGCCCAGCCGGGCATCGCCGTCGGTATGGAGGGCGCGCCGGGCCACCAGGCGGCGGGGATCCCCAAGCCGCACGGGCCGGGCGGCGGGCGCGGCTTCTACGACAGCAACCCGGGCGCTGACTCGTTCCCCGCGTACCCCGCCGAGAGCTATAAGACCTTCGGCGGCTTCGACTGGATGACCTCGACCGTCGGAGGGCTGTGGGACAGCCTGCTCGCCGAGGGCAAGAGCTGGTGGATCACCGCCAACTCCGACTCGCACTCGGTCTACGCCGACACGAGCGACCGCGGGCCGGGCAGCGACTTCAACGCCAACGGCAAGTACGACGACCCCGTCTACCGGGGCTCTCAGAACCTGGCGGCCGGCGACTTCTGGCCGGGCTTCTACAGCCGGACCCACGTCGGGGCCAAGGACTTCTCCTACACCGCGGTCATGGACGGTCTCCGAGAGGGCCGCGTGTGGGTGGACCACGGCGGTCTGATCAGCGCCCTGGTCGTGCGCGCCCGGCAGGCCGGCAGGGGGCAGCGCGGGGTCTCGCTCGGCGACACCCTGCATGTCCGCAAGGGCGCCAAGGTCGAGCTCGTCATCGAGATCACGCTGGCGAACCAGCCGAACTGGGCGCAGTACGTCCCGACCTTGGCCCGCGTGGACGTCATCCAGGGCGACGTCACCGGCCCCGCGGCCGACAAGGACGTCTTCACGACCTCGGCCACCAAGGTCGTGAAGTCCTTCGAGGTCGGCAGGAACACCGGGACGGTGACGTTCACCTACCAGCTCGGCGCCGTCGACCGGCCGGTCTACGTGCGGCTGCGCGGCACCGACGGCAACCGCAGCGCGCCCGGGCTGCTCGGCGCGGCGATCGACCCGGCCGGGCCCCAGATCGACGTCTTCGGCGACGGCGACCCCTGGAAGGACCTGTGGTTCTACAGCAACCCGATCTGGGTCGTGCCGCGCGGATGATCCTCGGCCTCGACGGAGGCTCGCGGACGGTCGCGGAGGCCGAGCACCTTCTTCATGACGTGGAGAAGGCGCTCGGCCTCCCGGCCGGGACCGTGGGCTGCACGCATTTCGTCCGCACCGCAGGCGGACCGCCGCACGTCGCCTGCTCCCTCGCCGTCCGGGAGACCGTCGACCTGGCCGCGCTCCCCGCCGGGGTGGGCGCCACGTTCGGTGACAGCCGTACCGGCCCGGAGGATCTGGCGGAGGGGGCCGCGCTCGCCGCGGCCGAGCACGCCGCCGGGTCCGGTGGGCGCCTGGTCGTGTTCCCCGGCCGGGCCGAACTCACCGGCACGCTCAGCGTGGCCGAGGTGCTGGCCCGCTCGGTGATCGACCGCGTCGTCGTGCTGGCGCAGGCGGAGGAGCCGGCGCCGGACACGCTCGTCACGACCAACGACCACGTACGGCCGCAGCTGCGCGGCGGGCACGTGGTCCTGCTGACCATGCCGGCCTCGGGCGGGCGCCTCATGCCCGCCGAGGTGCCGAACCCGACGCCCTGCTGCGCCGACCACGACTGACGGGGCGCGCCCGGACCCGTCCGCGGTTCCCCGCCACGGGAGACCCTTCCTAGAGGACCCCGACCTGCTGCCACGCGGCGCGCACCTTCCTCTGCTCGTCCCCGTCCGCGCCGAACAGCTCCCCGGCCACCTCCACGGTCGCCTCCGCGGCCTCCCGGAAGTCCGAGCGCGGCCGGAGCCGCTCGGTGAGCGTGACGTACCAGACGCGTCCGGCGCGCTCCCAGGCGTTGCCGCCGATGGCGGTGGCGGCGAGGTAGAAGGCGTGGTTGGGGATGCCCGAGTTGATGTGGACGCCTCCGTGGTCGTTGGAGGGGTTGCCGTCGTCGGGCAGGTCCACGTAGTCGCGCATGTGCCCCGGCTGGCGGTCGCGTCCCCCGGAGGGGGTCGACCAGGCGGTTCCCGGCGCCTTCATCGACCGCAGGGCCGTCCCCCGCAGGGCGCTGCCCAGGATGCCGTCGCCGATGAGCCAGTCGGCCCGCTCGGCGGTCTGCCCGCGGCTGTACTGCTTGGCGAGCGACCCGAGGACGTCGGAGAACGACTCGTTGAGGGCGCCGGACTGCTTGCTGTAGACCAGGTTCGCGGTGAACTGGGTGATGCCGTGGGTCAGCTCGTGCGCCACGATGTCGACGGCCCTGGTGAGGGAGCCCTTGGTGAAGATCTGCCCGCTGCCGTCACCGTAGATCATCTGGAAGCCGATCCAGGCGGCGTTGTCGTAGTCGGTCCCGTAGTGGACCGAGGAGACGATCTCCAGTCCCCGCCCGTCGATGCTGTCCCGCTCGAAGACCTTCCGGTAGAAGTCGTAGGTGATGCCCGCCCCGTCGTAGGCGTCGTCGACCGCCGCGTCACCGGACGGCCCGTCGCCCTCCCCGCGCCTCTTGCGGCCGGGCAGGTCGAAGTCCCCGCCGTTCTCGACGTCGTAGACCGTGCGCACCATGCCGGGGGCGGGCGCCACGTCGGCGACGGTGAGGTTGAGCTGGCGCAGCGCGCCGGCGAACGACGCGCGCTGCGCACGGGCGTTCTCCGAGGTGGCCAGGGTCCTGAGCGCGGCCTCCCGCTCCTCGGGGGTTCCCTGGCCGGCGACCGCCTCGAGCAGGTCGGGGGGTGCGATGCAGCACTGGGGCATGCTGTCGAATGTCGTCATACGTCAAGAATCGCCGCCGCCTCCCCCGGCCGCATGAGTATCGCCGTACTCGGTGCCTTCGCGGCGGGGTGGGGTGTGCCGCCGGGAGCGGTCGTGAGAGGGTTCTTTTGCTCGGCGATCACGAGTTCGTGACCGCGCCCGGGAAGCGGGCGAGACGGAGGCGGCGGTGCTTGGGAACGTGGAAACGAACGAGGGGACGGCGGGGGCCCTCACGCCGCCGGCGCGCGGCGTCCGGCCCGCTCGGGCCACCGGTTCTCCGGGGACGGGCCGCGCATGACGTCACTGCTGGCCATCAGCGACCTGCACATCGGCTACCAGGAGAACCGGAGCATCGTCGAGGAGCTGCGGCCCACCTCCGCCTCCGACTGGCTGCTGGTCGCCGGGGACGTCTCCGAGAAGGTCTCCGACGTCGAATGGGCCCTGGGACTGCTCGCCGGACGGTTCGAGAAGGTGGTGTGGGCGCCCGGCAACCACGAGCTGTGGACCCATCCCAGCGACCCCGTCCAGCTGCGTGGCGAGGAGCGCTACCGGCACCTGGTCGAGGTGTGCCGGAACCTGGGGGTGGCGACGCCGGAGGACCCCTACCTCACCTGGACCGGCCCCGGCGGCCCGGTCACCGTCGCCCCGCTGTTCGTGCTGTACGACTACACCTTCCGCATGCCCGGCGTCGCGACGAAGGAGGAGGCGCTCGCCATCGCGTACGACAAGGGTGTGGTCTGCACCGACGAGATGCTGCTCCACCCCGACCCGTACCCGACCAGGGACGCCTGGTGCGACGCCAGGATCGCCGAGACCGAACGGCGCCTGGAGGCCAGGCCGCCCGGGGTTCCGACGGTGCTGGTCAACCACTATCCTCTGGTACGCGAGCCCACCCTGGTCCTGTACCACCCGGAGTTCGCGATCTGGTGCGGCACCGAGCGCACCGCCGACTGGCACCTGCGCTTCGACGCCGCCACGGTCGTCTACGGCCACCTGCACATCCCCCGGACCACCTGGCACGACGGTGTCCGCTTCGAGGAGGTTTCCTTGGGTTATCCCCGCGAGTGGCGTCCCAGGCCCACCGCGCCCGGCCAGCTGCGGCGCATCCTGCCCGCCCCTCGGCCCGTCGCATGATCGAGAAGATCCTGCCGTCGTGGGTGGCGAGCTCGGAGTGCTTCGAGGACCCGCCCGACGTCGTGCTGTTCCCCGAGGAGGAGGCGGCCGTCGCCCGCGCGGTGGACAAGCGGCGCCGCGAGTTCGGCACCGCGCGCCACTGCGCCCGCCGGGCCCTGGCCGATCTGGGACTGCCCCCGGTGCCGATCCTGCCCGGCGAGCGCGGCGCCCCCGGGTGGCCTGCGGGGGTGGTGGGCGCCATCACCCACTGCGCCGGATACCGCGCGGCGGCCGTCTCCCTCGAGGCGCTGGCCGTCGGCATCGACGCGGAGCCCCACGAGCCGCTCCCCGACGGCGTCCTGCCCGCGGTCTCGCTGCCCGAGGAGCGGGCCGCCATCGCGGAGCTCGACGACGGCGTGCACTGGGGCCGGCTTCTGTTCAGCGCCAAGGAGAGCGTCTACAAGGCGTGGTTCCCGCTGGCCAGGCGCTGGCTCGGCTTCGAGGAGGCCCACCTCACCTTCTCCTCCTCCGGTACGTTCACCGCCCGCCTCCTCGTCCCGGGCCCCCGGGTGGAGGGCCGGGAGCTTACCGGCTTCACGGGCCGCTGGCTGGTGTCCGACGGCCTGGTCGTGACCGCCATCGCCGTGCCGGGGAAATCCGTGTCCTGACACGTGCGCCGATCCGGCCGCCCGCCCGTGCCCGCGTACGGACCACGGAGGCGGCCTCGCGGGGACGTCCTAGGCTGAGCTCATGCCCCACGATCCGACGGTCCTGCCCGCCGGCCTGCCGGTACCCGTGGACGACGGCGCCTGCGCCCACCTGCCCGGCGCCGCGGTGCCGGCGCTCTCCCTCCCCTCGACGGACGGGGAGCCGTTCCGCGTGGATCTGGTGCCCGGCGGCGCCGAGCGGCTGGTGCTGTACGCGTACCCGCGCACCGGCCGCCCAGGAGAGGACCCGCCGGTTCCCGGCTGGGACCTCATCCCCGGCGCGCGCGGGTGCACGCCCGAGTCGTGCGCCTTCCGTGACCACGCCGGGGAGCTGCACGCGGCCGGCGCCGCCGTCGCCGGCCTCTCCACCCAGGACACCGCCTACCAGCGGGAGGCCGCCGAGCGGCTGCACCTGCCGTTCCCGCTGCTCAGTGACGCGTCGCTGGAGCTCACCGGCGCTCTCGGCCTGCCCACGACATGGGTGGCGGGCATGACGCTGCTGCGGCGTCTCACCCTGGTGATCCGCGACGGGGTGGTCGAGCACTGCTTCTACCCGGTCTTCCCGCCCGACGGGCACGCCGCGCAGGTGCTGGCCTGGCTGCGTGACCACCGCTGAGGCCGCGACGGGAGGTCAGGACTCCAGGTAGCGCAGCACGGCGAGCACCCGGCGGTGGTCGCTCTGCGACGGCGGCAGGCCGAGCTTGGTGAAGATGTGCGTGACGTGCTTCTCCACCGACCCGTACGACAGGAACAGGGCCTCGGCGATCGCGCCGTTGGACCGTCCGTCGGCCATCATGACGAGCACCTCGCGCTCCCGGGGGGTGAGGGTGTCGAGGGTGTCGGCGCGCCTGCCGGTCGCCATCATCCGGGTGACGACCTCCGGGTCCAGCACGGTCTCGCCCGCGGCGATCCGGGAGAGCGCGGCCAGGAAGTCGCCGACGTCGGCGACCCGCTCCTTCAGCAGGTAGCCCACCCCTCGCGAGTCCTCGGCGAGGAGCAGGGTCGCCGAGCGCGTCTCCACGTACTGGGAGAAGACCAGCACCCCGATGCCGGGGTGGTCGCGGCGGATGTCGATCGCGGCGCGCAGGCCCTCGTCGGTGTGGGTCGGCGGCATGCGCACGTCCACCACGGCGACGTCCGGCCGGTGCTCGTCCACCGCGGCGCGCAGCGCGACCCCGTCGCCCACGGCCGCGGGGACCTCGTGCCCCCTCGTGGTGAGCAGCAGGGTGAGCCCGGCTCTGAGCACCGCGGAGTCCTCGGCGACGACGACGCGCATGCGATCTCCGTTCAGGTGGGGAGCGGCACCTCCACGGTGACCACCGTAGGCCCTCCGGGAGGGCTGTCGATCTCCAGCCGCCCGTCCACGACGCCCACCCGGGCCACCAGCCCCGGCAGTCCCGTCCCGGCGCCCATCGAGGCGCCGCCCGTCCCGTCGTCGCCGACGTGCAGCCGCAGCAGGCCGCCGTGTCCCCCCACCTCGACGATCGCCCGCCGCGCGCCGCTGTGCTTGACCACGTTGGCGAGCAGCTCGGCGGTGCAGAAGTAGACGATCGTCTCCACCGCGGCGGGGGGACGGCGGGGCAGGTCGACGCGGAGGTCGACGGGCAGCGCGAAGCGCGTGGCGAGCATGGCGAGCGCGACCTCCAGTCCCTGGTCCAGGACGGGCGGGTAGATGCCGTGGATCAGCAGGCGCAGGTCGGCGATGATCTCCTTGGTGTCGCGGTGGGCGGCGTCCACCAGGTCGCGCGCCTGCCGGAGCCGGTCCTCCCCCGGTGAGGCGGCGAGCTCCTCCTTCGCCATGCCCAGGCTCATCGCCAGCGCCACGAGGCGGGCCTGCGGTCCGTCGTGCAGGTCGCGCTCGATCCGGCGCAGGGTCGCCGTCGCGTCCTCGGCCATGCGGGCCCTCGTCTCCTCCAGGTGGCCGATCCTGGCCGAGACCCTGGTCGGGCCGAGCAGGGTGCGCGCGAGGAGCCGCTCGGGGAGCAGCGCGGCCCGCAGCGCCAGGGGGGCCGGCGCGAGCAACGCCAGACCGGCCACGCCCAGCAGCAGGACGCCCGGCCAGGTGCCGGCGTGCGGACCCCAGACACCGGCGGGTCCCGGCGACCAGCGGACGGGATAGGAGAGCAGCCACAGGCCGCCACCCCAGAATCCGGCGGCGGCTCCGAGGGCGAGCAACGCGGTCAGGGGCTTGACCAGCAGGTAGACCGCCGCCCGCCACCCCACCCCGTCGCCGAGCGCCGACACGAACCAGCCGATCGGCCCGGAACCCGGCCTGAAGGGGGCGGGGGCGGGCGTCCTGACGTCCAGCAGCAGGCGGGCCAGACCGAGGTGGACCGCCCCCAGGTACCGGGCTCCGCGGACCGCGACGGCCAGCATCGGGAGGCCGACGATCGCCGTCGACCACAACGCGGCCAGCAGCATGGCGAGCAGGAGGACCAGGCCGGCGACGGCCAGCGGCATCCCGGCCAGCGCGTAGCCCAGCTCGCGCCAGACCCGCCCCGATCCCGGTCCCGGCATCGGTCCCGGTCCCGGCATCGGTGAAGCCGGAACCGCTGCCGGGGGCGGGGGCGAGGACGACGCGGCCGGAGGCGGAGGGCCGGAGGGAGGACGGCTCATTTCTCCAGCGTGCCGCACCCCGCTCCCGCCCGACATCCGGCGGGCCCGTGGGGGATATCCCGAGGTTTCCCGGTGGACGTCCCCGTGGTCTCCGGCGGACGGGTTCGCGACGCTGGAGGGGAGCCGGTGTCCGGGAACCGGCGCACGACGACCGTACGGCGTACCGACCGCCGTCCGGACAGAACAGAGGAGCCACGGATGTACGGGAAGATCGGACCGTTGTTCACGGGACTGGTGGCGGCGTCTGCGCTGCTCGTCCCCGCCGGAACGCCCTCGCCCACGCCGTCACTCACGACAGGACCGGCGCCCGCGGCCTCACCCACCACGGAGTCGGCGCGGGCTCCGGCACCCGCGTCGGGAACGGCCTCACGGCTGGAGTGGAAGGCGTGCGCGGGCGAGAACCTCCCGGAGGGGATCCGGTGCGCCACCGTCACGGTGCCGGTGGACTGGAGGGAGCCGCGCGGGCGGAAGCTCACCCTGGATCTGGCGCGGCTTCCCGCCACCGACCCGGCGAACCGGATCGGTGGCGTGCTGCAGATACCGGGAGGCCCCGGGGCCGAGGGAGTGGAGGACCTGAAGGATTCGGCGCCCGGCCTCACCGAGCTGCGCCGCCGCTTCGACCTCGTCGGCTACAACCCGCGCAACACCGGGCTCGGGAAGAGGCTGCCGGCGGTGTGCTGGAAGATGGGGCCGCAGCTGCTGGAGCCCCGTGACCGCGAGGAGTACCGGGCCCAGGTGGCGAGGGTGGAGGCGGCTGCGCGCGAGTGCCGGGACGCCGATTCCAGCGGCCTGTTCGACAACCTCGACTCCCTGTCGGTGGCACGGGACATGGAGGCGGTCCGCGAGGCCCTGGGCGAGCGGCGGCTGAGCTTCATGGCCAACTCCTACGGAGGGGTGCCCGCCGCCGCGTACGCGCGCCTGTTCCCCGGGCGCGTCCGGGCGATGTACCTCGACGGGGCGGCCGACCAGGTCAACGGATGGGCCAAGCTGCACCTGGACCACGTCTCCGTCAACGAGCGGATGTTCGGGCGGTTCGTCGCCTGGTGCGCGGCCGACAGCGCCTGCGCGCTGCACGAGGAGGACGCGGGCGCGGTCTGGCGCGCCCTCGTCGAGAAGCTGGACCGCTCCCCGATCCCGATCTCGTCCCCGGAGCTCGGCGAGGGGAAGCTGACCGGGTGGCACCTGAGGCTGCTGGGCTTCCAGGCGAACCCGGGCCCGGACAACGCCTGGTGGTCGGCCTTCGCCGCGTCGGTGGACAGGCTCAGGAAGGGTGACGCCTCCGGTTTCGCGGATGCCGTCAACGGCAACTCCCGGATCTGGGCGGTACCGGCCGCGCGGGCGATGACCTGCCCCGACGACCGCGGCTACGCCGGCTACGCCCGGTTCCGCGACGCCTCCCGCCGGATGCGGGAGGCCTCCCCCCACCTGGGCGCCGCGCCGCTCGACATGCTGGGCTGCTCCGGCTGGCCGCGGCCCGTCGCCAACCCGTCCCGCCCGCTGCCGGTCCGCGGCCTGCCGCCGTTCCTGGGAGCCGGGTCCTGGACCGACCACGCCATGACCGCGAGCCTGGCCGGGACGGTGCCCGGTTCGGTCACCGTCCGGTACGACGGTCCCGGGCACGTGCTGTACATGCCGGGCGACAACGGGCCCGCCAGCCGGTGCGTGATCGGCCACGCCACCCGCTACCTCGTCGACCTGACGCTCCCCGCCCCCGGCACCGTCTGCCGCCCCGGCGAGTGACGCGTCCCGTTCCCGGCCGGTCCGCAGCGGGGGCGCGGGCCGGCCCGGCGGGCGTCACACGACGCCCGCCTTGTGCGCGAACACGGCCATCTGCAGGCGGTCGCGGAGGTCGAGCTTGCTGAGGAGGTTGGACACGTGGAACTCGACGGTCGCCTGGCTGACGTACAGCTTGCTCGCGATCTCGGTGTTGTTCAGCCCGTCGGCGACCAGGGCCAGCACCTCGTGCTCGCGTTCGGTGAGCGACTTGACGGCCTCGGGCGGGCGGTACGGGAGCCCGTTCTCGAAGCGGCTCAGGAAGCTGCTGGCGACCTGCGGCGCGAAGAACGCCTCCCCCGCGCGATCGCCCTGATCGCCCCGACCAGCTCGTCCTGGGCGCTGGAGCGCAGCAGGAAGCCGCGGGCCCCGGCGCGCACGGCGTCGAACATGGCCTCCGGGTGCTCGGTCAGGATGACGCTGCGCACCGAGCCCGCCAGCGGGTCGGCGCGGAGCCGCTCGGTGACCTGGACGCCGTCGAGGCCGGTGAGCCGCTCGGTGACCTGGACGCCGTCGAGGCCGGTGAGCCGCTCGTCGACGAGGGCCACGTCCGGCCGCAGGCCCCTGGCCTGGGAGACCGCCTCGAACCCGTCGCCGGCGTCCCCCACGACGCGCAGCCCCGGTTCGGCGGCGAGGATCGAGCACAGTGCCGTGCGCAGCAGTCTCTCCGAGTAGCAGATCAGGACCCTGATCTCTGTTTCAACCCCGTTCATGGTGTCTCATCTCAGACGCGCGAGGGCGATGTGCCGTGACGGGAGGAGTCCGGCGAGCGGTTCCCTGCCGGTGACGACGACGCCGGTGAAGCCGAGGGCCGGCAGCGGCGGCACCCGGCCCTGCGCGAGCCCGTCGGCGCGCGGATCGTGGTCGCGCTGTCGCGGATCGCCCTGCCGTGCGTCGTCAAACCCGTCGACGACACCGGCTCGCTGAGCGTGGTGCTCTGCTCCACGCCCGGGGAGGTAACCGCCCACTGCCGGCGGATCATCTCGGCCGGCGTCAACGTGCGGGGGCAGGCCACCGCGAGGACCCGCGGCGGCAAGGCGATCGTCGGCCACGAGCCCGACCTGTACGTCTACGAGGCCGGGGACGCGTCGATGTGCGGCGGCATCGTCTACGAGCCGCTCGCCAACCTGCCGGACGGGACGATCAGCCTGGAGGACATCGCCGAGGCGTGCACGGTCGACCGCGCCGACCCGCAGATCACGCCTCCGGCGCTGGTCAGCCTGGAGACGCCGCAGAACCGGTGCGGCGGCCCGCCGCTCCAGCTGGACTACCTCGCCGAGGTGGCCCAGCTGACGCGCTCGCACGGGGTGGCGCTGCACCTGGACGGGGCGCGCATCTTCAACGCCTCGGTCGCGCTGGGCGTCACCCCCGCGGAGATCGCCTTCTACGCCGACACGGTGCAGATCTGCCTGTCGAAGGGCCTGTGCGCGCCGATCGGGTCGGTCCTGGTGGGCGATCGGGCGATCATCGCCCAGGCCAGGCGGATGCGGAAGATGCTCGGCGGCGGCATGCGCCACCTGTGGGGGCACCGCGCCCTGCGCGGCCTGGCCGCGTACTCCGGCGTGCTCAACCTGGCCTACGGCGCGTACTTCGCCGTCTTCGTGCTGTGGGTGGTCGGCGGCGGCTCCCGCGTGGGGCTCAGGCTCACCCCGGGCCAGTACGGCTTCCTGGCGGCCACGCCGGCGGCGGGGGCGGTGGCCGGCTCGGTGCTCGCCGGGCGGCTCACCCGGCCGGCCGGTGCGAACGGCGCCCTGGTGGGCGTCACGCTGCTCAACGGGCTCCTGCCGCTGGTGCCGTTGCTCGTGCCCTCCCCGCTCGCGGTCTTCCCCGCCGCCGCGGGCATCGGCGCGGCCAACGCCGTCACCAACGTCGTCTCCGTCTCGCTGCGCCGGCGGCTCATCCCCGACGGCCTGCTCGGGCGGGTGAACGCCACCTGCCGCCTGATCGGCATGGGCGCCATGCCGCTGGGCGCCGCGGCCGGCGGCCTGGTCGCCTCCCTCGCGGGCCTGCCCGCGGTCTTCTGGGCCGCCTGCGCGCTCTCCCTGCTCGGCGCCGCCCTGGTCCCGCGCGGCGGGGAGGCCGGGAGTCCGGTGCGGGAACGCCTCGGAGCCGCGAACGGCGGATGATGAGGACACTGAACCGGCCCGCCACCGGGAGGTGGCGGGCCGGCGCGTGCGTGCCCGGGGGGAGGGGGTCAGGTCGCCGTGCAGGTGAGGGTGGGGGTGCCGCCGGTGCCGGAGCCGGTGAATCCGAAGCTGGCGGAGGCGCCGGCGCCCAGTGAACCGTTGTAGGCGACGTTGCGGGCGCTGACCGCGGACCCGCTGGTGGTCACGGTCGCGCTCCACGCCGAGTTGACCCTCTCACCGTTGGCGAAGGTCCAGTTCACCGTCCAGCCGGTGATCGCCCTGGAGCCGGCGGTCACGCTCACGTCGGCCTGGAAGCCGCCGGACCACTGGGAGGTGACGCGGTAGGTGGCCGAGCAGCCGCCCGGGCCCGGGGTCGGGGTGGGCGTGGGGGTCGGGGTGGGAGTCGGGGTCGGGGTCGGGGTCGGCGTGGGGGTCGGGTCGGGGTCCGTGCCGCCGGTGAAGTTGACGTCGCTGCAGAAGTAGTACGACTGGTCGAGGTGGCTGGCCTGCCAGACGGTGTAGACGATGTGGTGGCCGCTACGGCCGGGCGCGTTCACCGGGATGGCCGTGCTGGTGCCGGTGGGCCTGCTGCCCAGCTGGTTGACGAGTTCCAGGTCACTCCACTTCAGCTGCTGGGTCTTGGGGTTGAAGCCCTGCTTGGTGACGTAGACGCGGATGTAGTCCGCGCCGTGCGAGGCCTGGTCCAGCAGGTTCATCGTGAACGAGGCGGGACGGTCCACGGTCTTCCACGCGCCCACCGTGTCCATGGAGTTGTAGCGGCCGCCTTCGGTCCGGCCGCCGCTGCACAGCTGCCCGTCGGGGATCGCGGCCTGGTGGTTGCCGCCGACGCCCTCGCGGAACAGCCCGTTCCAGTTCCACATCGCGTTGGGGTTGCTCTGCCAGGCCTGCCAGCACATGGGGTCCTGCTGGGCCATCGCCGGGTTCTGGAAGTCACCCCCCCAGCGCTCCCAGCAGCCGTAGTTACGCGAGGGCGGGTCGCTGATCGAGCCGTGCGCCGCGGCGGGGCCCGCCGTCACGGTGGTGAGCGCGAGCGCGGTCGCGACCGCGACCAGCGCCGCGACGACCATCCGCCAGACCGGGATCCGGTGGAGGGATGCGACGTCGGACACGTGTGCCTGGTCGCGCAGGAGTCGGAGCGTACGTGACCTCATCGGGTACAGGTCTCCTTTTCGAGTGCCGGGGGACGGGTCCTGGCGCGCCGAGTGAGGGCGGAGTTCTCACGCCAGAGGGTCCCCACCGTCGCCCAATCCGCATTGGGGGGCAACAGTGATCTACGGCTCTCGAAGGGAGACCGGCCTGGAGCTGGCCATACGCCACAAAACGTATGAAAGGTTCATTTCCGAATGATTTTCCCTGGGGCAGCCTACGGCGGAACTGATGTGCGACCTGCCGCATGGCCGTCCTCCCGGGGGCGTCACATCGCCCGGATCGGGCCTGACCGGAGACGTGCGGTCTCGCGTGGAACGTAACGAGATCTAGCTGAACGACACCGACTGCAGGTTGCAGTTGGTGAGCCATGGCCCGGGGGAGACCGGTGCCGCGGAGCAGGCCCAGCTCGCGGTGATGCCGGTCGTTCCGGCGGGAATGCCGGTGAGGCCGGCCGACCCGCTGAAGTCGCCGTACGGGTAGTGGCCGCTGCTGCACTGGGCCGTGACCCCCATGGACGTGGCCCCGTCGGGCAGCGTCTGGGTGAACTGGAACGCGTGCGTGGCGGGGACCGCGACCAGGCCGGGGGTCGCCGAGGGCGGTGAGGTGTGGAGCCGCACGTTCGAGGGATACCAGTCGCGGATGTCTCCGAAGTGGTTGGAGCTGACGCAGTCCACCGTGGCATGCAGTACGGCGGTGGTCGCGGCGGCGGGCTGCGCAAGGCCTACGATGCCCAACGTGCCGGTGACGACCAGCGCGGATCCGAGCGCCAGCCCTCGACGAACCAGTTTCGCAGCGAACATCGCCGTTCCTCCTCAATGCTTCTGACATCGGCCACCGCGAATTCAGCATCCTTCGCACGACACGGTCAACGGCCGAGCGATTTCAACAGAGCCACAACCGTCACGGCGGCGAGATCCCGAAGACCGAATCCACCGCCGGTCAATTCGGTGTTCTTCAGGGGAACGACCGCCGGGTAGAACGTGCAACCAGCGGCGTTGACGCGATTCCTACGGACGCCGGACCGGAAGGCGTATGCCTGATGTTTCGGTCTGCCGGTCGCGCGCCGCATCAGGCACCTTTGAAAGATTCATCGGGCCGGCATCCCGAGCACCGCGCCACGAACGATCCCCCTCCCCCAGGGCAACGGCCTCGTCGTCGCCACCGGACCCAACGGTTTGGGTAAGTCCGATTTCGTCGAAACCTCCGAAATAACGTCGACCGGACAGAACTCACGCCGGAACACCGGATCGCAGATCTGGACGAGCGGTTTTCGGAGTCAGACCCACACCTCCGCGGTGTGGGCGTGCCCGCGGCTGCCGCCCACTTCCACCGTGAGCGCGGTCCTGGCCCTGCGCACGCTGCGGTCGCTCTTCCTGACCGATCTCACCGGCCAGGGCAACGTGATCCTCACCTCGTCGACGGTCCTGGACGGGTCGGAGACCGCGAGCCGTACCCGCTTGCCGGCGCGGTGGACCAGCAGCGTGCAGGGACCGTCGACGGCGAGCGGCCCATCCGGGGTCTCGACCCTCCCCGCACGCCAGAAGACGGCGGCGGTCACACCGTCGCGCGAGATGGCCTGCACCGCCGCGGAGTTGGCGAGGATCTCGATCCGCCCGTCGTAGGCCTCCATCTGCGTGATGGAGGCGTCGGGCAGTACGGCGTAGGCGTAGCGCGCCTTGCGGGGATCGACGCCGTGGTCGATGAGGATCGTCGTGTAGTGCCTGGTGACAGCGGAGGTGTCGCCACCGGTGGTGGCGCCCTTGTCGATGTCGCGCCAGCGGCCGGTGCGCTTTGTGCGGATCACCTTCGCCTCGGCGCCGTCGAGCAGCGCGTAGCCGGCCACCCCGGGCAGGTGGATCCAGCCGTCGCCCCGGGTCAGCGGTGGATGCCGGTCGTGGGTGTTGCGGTTCTCCACGATGGTCTCGACACGGCGGCCGTCGGAGGCGGTGATGCCGGCGCCGAGGGCGATCACCGCGTCGTCGAGCAGGAACCACGCCTTCTTGGCCCGCAGTGAGGAGCCACCGGCGATCAGCCTCATGGCCGCCACGCCGTACTCGCCGTCGAGTGCCACGCCGCCCGCCCACGGGGTGGCGGGCAGGCGACGGTGGTCGTGCGGAAGATCGGCGCGTCTGCGGGTGTCGACCGTCGTGCCCGGCAGCCGGTACGGGTCGATCGTGGGCCACAGGTCGTCGTTCCAGTGGGTCAGATCGCCGGTGTAGAGGTAGGTCATGCCGTCGCCGGTGTACCAGCCGTGCAGATTCTCCCGGTTGATGGCCTCGGCGGCGCCGATGCGCTGCGAGCTCATCGCGATCGCGTACGCCCAGGTGGGACGGCGGTGCACGACCCGGTCCATGTCGGCGAAGACGTACGTGCCCGTCGTGCGCGGGCCGACCGGCACCGACGGGTCCTCCAGCAGGGCCGTGGCCCTCGCGATGCTCGCCGGCGGTGCCAGCGTGCCGTAGGGGATGACCTGGTTGCGGGTGAGCCAGCCTTTGACCAGCGGCCGCCACCGCCGGGCATGGCGCTCGGGCGCCGTCTCCAGCAGGGTGAGGACGGCCTCGACCGCCTTGTGTCCCGAGTGGTGGTCGCGGTGGCCCTGCACCGAGATCTGCCGGCCGCGTACGCAGTCCATCATCAGCCCGTCGAAGACGAACGGCACGAACGAGCGATCCACGAGGTCGTAGACGTTGCCGGTTCCGGTGATCTCCCACGGGGAGCTGGAGAGCATGGCGATCAGCTTGGCCACGCTCTCCAGGTAGTCCACGCCGTAGCTGCCGGTGTAGGGGTACACGTCGTGCTGGATGAACGATCCGTCACGGTAGAAGCCGTCGCCCGGGCCCCTGGTCGGCCGCAGCAGGTCGGAGACCGCGTTTCCGGCCCGCCTGACGAGGCGGGCGTCGTGGGTGAGCACTCCGCGCATCGCCACCGCCATGGCCTTGCCCGCGCGGTTGGCGCCGGTCTCGACGACGCCGGGGTGGCTGACGCGGCGCTCCGGGTCGGGGCACCAGCGGCGCACGGGGCGCAGCCACCGCTCGAGGCGGCCTGAGGGCAGGCCGTCGTACAGCAGGGCGCAGGTGTCGGTCAGCGCGCGCGGGACGCCGATCTCCCACCAGAACCAGTTGCTGCCTCGCCGGTCGAGCCCTTCGTGGTAGGCGTGCTCGTACAGGAAGTCCAGCGCCCCGACAGCGCTCTGGGCGACCTGTCTGTCTCGGTGCATGGCGGTGCCCGGCGTGGCCCAGGCCAGCGCCAGCGTGCGCATGCGGTTGTAGGAGCGGTTGAAGTTGCCCGTCCGGGGGTCCGACAGCGGCAGGTCGGGCCACAGGCTCGGGCGACCGGCGGCGGGCTTCAGCTTGCGCAGCACCGCGTTGGCCGAGCCTTCGAGCGCCCGCGTCCTGTCGGTATAGGTCCTGTCGGTATGAGCGGAGTCGTACGACCCGCCGGCCAGCAGGCTCACCCACCGCTCACGCGCGGCGTCGAACGCCGCGGCGCCGGCCGCCTCGGCCGGTCTGTCCCACAGGGCGAGACCGGCCACTGTCGCGGCGCTCAGCAGGGCGGACCGCCGACTGAGGGGGTGGGTCATGAAGGCTCTTCCGGCGGTAGGGCAAATTTCAGATGAAAAGATCATAGGTGGACAGGTGAGTGGGCTGTTCGACTCCGGTGACGGTGAGCGGGCGCACGAACGTCGCCGGGAACACGCGGTACCCGGCTCAGGCGAAGACGAGAGCCCGGTCAACGTGCTGCGCGAAGACATCGACGAGACCGCCGGCAAGCCCAAGGGCGGACAACCGCAGACCGGAGGCCACACCCGGATTTTCGCACCTCACAACATCTTCGATCCTGCGGCGATCGCCGAGGTGCTGACCGCAGATCCGTCGTGTATCCGCGTCTCTCCGGAATTGTTTCCGCGTGTCTTCGCCGTCTCGCGGGGGCTTGCTCGTCATGTCGAGCGGCGGGGGTATCGGCTCGGGATGTCGACGAAGAATCCCAAGGCCGCCTTCCATATCCTGATAGGCACCCGGCAGTGGGGGGTCGAACTCGCCGAGGAGCGGGAATTGACAGATCCGCCACCACCGCGTCCGCTGTTTCGACCGCATGGCGGGCCGCCTCGGCGGAAGCTTCGTCCGCCTGTAAATTACATGATTCGCCACGAAGAAACACATGATGGGCCGGATTCTGGTGACCGAGTGGTCAATACCGTCTTTACCTCGGCCCGTTTGAAAATTATCCTCGGTCGATCAAAAGATCCGTCCCCGTAGGAGAAACATGCAAAAAGGTACTTGGCTCCGCCGGCTCGGCCTCGTCTCAGCGGTAGTGGCGGCCGGCCTGGCGACCACACCCGTGGCCGCACACGCCGACGGCTATGACACCCCCCGCAGCGCCACTGCCGTGGGGGCGGGCAACACCTACGCGGCCGGGTTGGCGGCGGCCGAACAGCGGGCCCGGGCGGCCGTCCTCGCGGTCGGCCACGACTGCACCCCTGGGACCTACAACACCATGACGACCTATGTCTCCCCGGGCGGCGGCACCTGGGTCTTCCAGTCCACTCACCAGGCGATGTGCGTCGACTGATCAAGCTCGGCCTCTGCCGGGCAGCGGGGCAGGGTGGCCCCGCTGTCCGCGGCGGAGCGACGCCCAGCCTGCTCCCCAGAAGTGATCAGTACGGCTCAAGTCGACCACAGCAGCGCGGCCGACCTCACGCCAGCCGCCGCCGGTCATCGGGATGAGGAACCTTCCCGCCGGTCGGGCCACCACCGGGAGGCGGCCCCGTACCGGCGAAGGATCAGCTGGGATCGTAGGCGAGGTTGGGGCGCAGCCAGCGCTCGACCTCGGCGAGGTCGAGGCCCCGGCGCAGGGCGTAGTCCTCGACCTGGTCCCTGCCGAGGCGTCCCACGGTGAAGTACCTCGACGACTCATGGGCGAAGATCAGCCCGCTCACGCTGGCGGCCGGGGTCATCGCGAAGGACTCGGTCAGGCCCATGCCGAGCTTGTCGGCGCCGAGCAGCTCGAACAGCTCCCGCTTCTCGCTGTGGTCCGGGCTCGCGGGGTAGCCGAGCGCGGGACGGATGCCGCGGAAGCGCTCGGCGTGCAG
Organism: Streptosporangium sp. G12; assembly: GCF_052983175.1. Lineage (NCBI taxonomy): Bacteria > Bacillati > Actinomycetota > Actinomycetes > Streptosporangiales > Streptosporangiaceae > Streptosporangium > Streptosporangium sp. G12. The sequence goes on from NZ_JBRIQO010000008.1 coordinate 119,487, forward strand.
GTCCTCGATCCGAGGGTCGGCGTCCGGCTCGAACCAGCCCCGCCGCGCCTCCAGGTGGATGTGCTCGGCGAACGCCTCGGCCAGGCGGTCGGCCAGGGCCTTCACCATGATCGACCGGTAATCGTCGTTCTGGGCCTCGTAGCGGGCCGCGAGCTCCTCGGCGCCGTGCACGGCCACGGCGAACCCGCCCAGGTGGTCCCCGGCCGGGGCGATGTAGTCCGCCAGGCATCGGTTGGGCCGGCCGTCGGGTTTGGCCGTCTGCTGGCGCAGCATCGGCAGCCGGAGACTCTCGCCGGGACCGTCGATCACGATGTCGTCGCCCTCGGAGTGGGCGGGCCAGTACGCGTAGGCGCCCCTGGCCTGGAAGCTCCCCTCGGCGATGATCTGGTCGAGCATGGTGTTGGCGTCGTCGAAGAGCTCGCGGGCCACCGGCTGGTCGAGGATCGCCGGATACTTGCCCTTCAGCTCCCAGGCCAGGAAGAGGAACTGCCAGTCGATCATCGCCCGGAGGGTCTCCAGGTCCGGCTCCACGAGGCGGACGCCGGTGAAGGCGGGGACCGGCAGGTCCTCGAAGGAGACCCGCTCGGGGTTCGCGCGGGCCTGGTCGACGGTGAGCAGCGGGGTGCGCTGCTTGTTGGCGTACTGCTCGCGCAGGCGCTCCTGGTCGGCGCGGTTGCTCTGCTCCAGCACCTGGGCCCGGTCGTCGTCCATCAGGTCGGAGACCACGCCGACGACGCGTGAGGCGTCGAGCACGTGGACCGTGGGGTTGTCGTAGGCGGGGGCGATGCGGACCGCGGTGTGCTGGCGCGAGGTGGTGGCGCCGCCGACCAGCAGGGGCAGCTTCAGCCCGCGGCGCTGCATCTCCGCGGCGACGGTGACCATCTCGTCCAGCGACGGGGTGATCAGCCCGGAGAGCCCGATGACGTCGGCGCCCTCGGCGACCGCGGTGTCCAGGATGACCGAGGCGGGGACCATCACCCCCAGGTCGACGACCTCGTAGTTGTTGCAGCCGAGGACGACGCCCACGATGTTCTTGCCGATGTCGTGCACGTCGCCCTTGACGGTGGCGAGCACCACCTTGCCCTGGCCGCGGCCGGTGTCGATGCGCCCCTCCAGCCGCGCCTGCTCCTTCTCGGCCTCCATGTAGGGCTCCAGGTAGGCGACCGAGCGCTTCATCACCCGCGCGCTCTTGACCACCTGCGGCAGGAACATCTTCCCCGACCCGAACAGGTCGCCCACGATCTTCATCCCGTCCATGAGCGGCCCCTCGATCACCTCCAGGGGGCGTGCCCGCTGCTGCCGGGCCTCCTCGGTGTCGGCCTCGATGAAGTCGACGATGCCGTGCACGAGGGCGTACGACAGGCGCTCCTCCACCGGGGCGTCGCGCCAGGCCAGGTCAACGACGCGGCGCGTGCCGGAGCCGCTCACCGTCTCGGCGAAGGTGACGAGCCGGTCGGTGGCGTCGTCACGCCGGTCGAAGATGACGTCCTCGACGAGTTCGAGCAGGTCGGCGGGGATGTCCTGGTAGACCGCGAGCTGCCCGGCGTTGACGATGCCCATGTCCAGCCCGGCGCGCACCGCGTGCAGCAGGAACGCCGAGTGCATCGCCTCGCGCACGACGTCGTTGCCGCGGAAGGAGAACGACAGGTTGGAGATGCCGCCGCTGGTCAGCGCCCCCGGGCAGCGCTCCTTGATCTTCGGCAGCGCCTCGATGAACGCCTTGGCGTACCCGTTGTGCTCGCTGATGCCGGTGGCGACCGCGAGCACGTTGGGGTCGAACACGATGTCCTCGGGGGCGAACCCGGCCCGCTGGGTCAGCAGGTCGTAGGCGCGGGCGCAGATCGACACCTTGCGCTCGGCGGTGTCGGCCTGCCCCTGCTCGTCGAAGGCCATCACCACGACGCCCGCGCCGTAGTCACGGATGATCCGGGCCTGCTCCAGGAAGGCCTCCTCGCCCTCCTTGAGGCTGATCGAGTTGACGACGCCCTTGCCCTGCACGCACTTGAGCCCGGCCTCCAGCACGCTCCACCGCGAGCTGTCGATCATGACCGGGATGCGGGCGACCTCGGGCTCGGTCGCGATCAGGTTCAGGAAGGTGGTCATGGCCTGCACGCTGTCGAGCAGGTCGGCGTCCATGTTGACGTCGAGCAGGTTGGCCCCGCCGCGTACCTGCTCCAGCGCGACGTCGACGGCCGCCTGGTGGTCGCCGCCCTCGATCAGGCGGCGGAAGCGCGCCGAGCCGGTGACGTTGGTGCGCTCGCCGATCATGACGAACCCGGTGTCCGGGCCGATCTCGAAGGGCTCCAGGCCGCTGAAGCGGGTGCGGGCGGCCGGTGCCGGGATCTGGCGGGGCGGGAGGCCTGACACGGCGGCCGCGATCCGCTCGATGTGCGCCGGCGAGGTCCCGCAGCACCCGCCGACGACGTTGACCATGCCCGCCCTGGCGAACTCGTCGAGCAGCGCCGCCGTCTCCTCGGGGGTCTCGTCGTAGCCGCCGAACGCGTTGGGCAGGCCCGCGTTGGGGTGGCAGGCGACGTAGGTGCCGGCGAGGCGTGCCAGCTCGGCGACGTGCGGGCGCATCTGCTCGGCGCCCAGCGAGCAGTTCACGCCGACCACGAGCGGTTCGGCGTGCCGGATCGCGCTCCAGAACGCCTCGACGGTCTGTCCCGACAGCGTGCGCCCGCTCAGGTCGACGATCGTCACCGAGATCCACAGGGGCAGGTGCGGGGCGACCTCGCGCGCGGCGGCGATCGCGGCCTTCGCGTTGAGCGTGTCGAAGATCGTCTCGATCAGCAGCAGGTCGACGCCGCCCTCGGCCAGCGCGCTGATCTGCTCGGCGTACGCGGCACGGACCTCGTCGAACGACACCGCCCGGTAGGCGGGGTCCTCGACGCGCGGGGACAGCGACAGCGTGACGTTCAGTGGGCCGATCGAACCGGCCACGAAGCGCCCGCCCGCCTCGTCGGCGGCCTGGCGGGCCAGCTGCGCGGCCCGCACGTTCATCTCCCGCACCAGCGACTCCAGCCCGTAGTCGGCCTGGCCGATGCTCGTGGCGGTGAAGGTGTTGGTGGTGGTGATGTCCGCGCCGGCCGCGAGGTACTGCCGGTGGATGTCCAGGATGACGTCGGGACGCGTCAGGTTCAGCAGGTCGGGGTCGCCGGTCACGTCGCGCGGGTGGTCGAGGAACCGGTCGCCGCGGTAGTCGGCCGGGGTGAGCGAGGCTCCCTGCAGCATCGTGCCCCAGGCTCCGTCGAGCACCAGGATTCGCTGCCCCAGCAGCTCTCGCAGGGCCCGCGCGCGGTCCTCGGCTCCCGGCGCGCCACCGGGTACGAGGTCGTGCCCGTGCTCGTCGTGCTTCGAAGATCCGTTCACCGGTCAGCCTCCCGTCGTGGGAGGCGCCCTTACCGGAAGATCCAGGCCGAGCGTGGCGGGCCTGAGCCCGTTGCAGCGCCTCTCGGCCTTGAGATCGAGAATACCGAGGGTTGGGACGAGACGCCAAACAGCGGTCCACAATCCGGAAAGATCCTGTCCATATACCGTCACGGGATCCCCATCCCGCGAAGGCCACCGCCTACCCCCCGTTTCGGACCGTCTCCGCCTCCTGGACCGTCTCATAATCCGTGGGTCGTGGGTTCATCATCGATGCGGGCCCAGGCCCAGGCATACCCGCGGGGTCCCTTGGCTCCCTGGCCGGCGCGGTAGCGATGCCAGTGCCGCTCGGCCACCCTTGCTGCGACCTCGGCCGCACTCACCTGAACGCCCTCGAGTATGACCCGCCGGTTGCCCGCGATCGCCAGTACGTATCCCATCCGGTGCTCCTCCAGGGTGGCGCGCAGGCGCGGGTCTTGCCCATAGACCTCATCCCCACTCACCCAGGCCGATCTGGCAGTTCTCGATTGATGTCGGCCAACAGCCCGCGCACGTACGCTGCGGCAGCGCGACGGGGCTCGATGCGGCCGAACCGACGGGCGATCCGGGCCATCAGCTCGTTGAAGATGACCATCCAACCGTCAGGGTCCACGCTGTGGCTCGCGGCCACCGCGTGATCTTTCGTTGTCCTCACAAACCCCGAATGATCACGCGGTGGCCGTTGTCATGTGACACCAACGCCTCAAGATCGCGAAGTGTCACTGGAGTATTAGTTCACCGCCGCCGGTGGGCGGAGGTTTTTCCGATCGCCCCGGCGACAATCCTGCGCCGGCATCGCCACCTCGTAGCACGCAAGTGGACCTTCACCGACCGGGGGCACCCGGGACGGCCATGCACCCGCCGGCCGGTCAAGGCACTGATTATTCGGATGGCAAGGGAGAACCCGACATGGGGTCATCGGAGAATTAACGGCGAATTTGCCCGGCTGGGCTACCCGATCGCGGCCTCCACGGTGTGGGAAATCCTGCACATGTCGGGTATCGATCCGGCGCCCGCCGGTCCGGGCCGACCTGGCGGCAGTTCCTGACCGCCATCTGCGAGCGCGTCATCGGCACCCTGCGCCGCGAACTCCTGGACCGAATCCTGATCCTCAATGAAAGCCACCTGGCCCGCATGCTTCAGGAGTATCTGATCCACTACAACGAGCACCGGCCGCACCAATCCCGACACCAACGACCCCCGAACACCGGAACGCAGCCCACCCGGGACACGACCGATCTCCTCGGCCTTCGCTCCATCCGCCGAAAACTCGTCGTCGCAAGCACGATCAGCGAACACCACCACGTCGCTCAACCGCAGCTCAGGGCACGTAACTCAATATTCGAGCGGCACACCCTCCGGCCCAGACCGGCGATCCGCCGGTAACCCCGGTCCGGATTCTCGGCGGCCAGGCGCAGCACCAGGTCTCGGAGGGTGGGTCGGATCGGTGGTCGTCCCGGCCCGTGCTTGGGGTAGGTCCAGCGTCGCTTCACCAGGTCGGCATGCCAACGCAGCAGCGTCCGCGGTGTGACGAACAGGTGACATCGACGGCATCGAGGAAGAAGCCGCGCAAGCCCGGAGAGGATCGCCCGCGGTCCACCAATGACAGCCTGGGAGCCGCGACCTGGCGGCGGAGAACAGCCAACTGATGCCGCAGTACCAGGATCTCTGCGTCCTTGGACGCCTGCGATCGGACGAGTAGCGCGATCCAGCCGAAGGTTGGTAAGACGATCAAGTACAGCAGCCGCAGAGCCATTCTGCGATCCGGCCGGAGCCGGGCCATCGAGCACAGCAAAATCCCAGATCAAACCCGGTGACACGATATTCGGCACCCACAGGTTTCACGAACGGCCCGCACGCGTTTCCGCGGAACCTCGCAGACCCCCGCGCCGACGCACCACCTTTCCGGCCGGTGTCCGACGCCTCGCAACTTCGGAGGCGACACGGCGACCAGGAATTTGCGACCATCGCCGTGTGCCCGGCCATTCGTGTCCCAATATTGGCGAGCACCAACCGGAAAAGAAGGTATTGGAGCACGGCCATGGAACGCAGGGAACCCAATGTCATCCTGCGCGGAGGTCCCGCGCGGATCCCGGAGACCGAACGAATTCGTCATCACGCCGATCCGGATTCCGTAATCAAGTTGCTGTGGGGCAACCGTTACGAGCATTTCAATCCGACCGATGAGACGGCGAGCGCGGGGCTGCGCGTCATGGAATGGACGGGCTTCACCTGCGTGGCCGAATGACCGCCACCCGACCCGGAACCCGTGACCTGCCGGCCGGACTCCTTCACCTGCGGTAAGGGAGGCCGGCCGGCGTTTCGTCGTTTTCCCCGCCCATGAAAGGCAGTCACCATGAGATCCCATGCGTACCGCTATGTCTCCCCGTCCAGATGGACGCCCGCGGCGATGCCCGACCAGAGCGGGCGGCTGGCCCTGGTGACAGGCGCCACCCACGGCATTGGCCTGGCCATCGCCACCGAGCTGGCCAGGCACGGCGCTCACGTGGTGCTCGCCTCACGGGACCCGGGCCGCGGCAAGGAGGCGGCCGACCGCGTACGCGAGGAGGCGCCGGACGCCGAGGTGGAGGTCCGGGCGCTGGACCTGTCCAGCCTCGCCGCCATCCGCGCCTTCCGCGAGGACTGGGACCACAACCGTCTCGACCTGCTGGTGAACAACGCGGGGATCGCGATGGTGCCGTTCAGCAGGACCGAAGACGGCTTCGAGTCGCAGTTCGGCGTCAACCACCTCGGTCCCTTCGCGTTGACCGGGCTCCTCATGCCCTGGTTGCTGGCCTCGTCCGACCCGAGGGTCGTGACGGTGAGCAGCGAGAGCCAGCGCTGGGTGCCGCTCGACCTGTCCAAGATCGACGACCCTCGTGCCGACCCGGCCATGGCGTACGGCAGGTCGAAGAAGGCCAACGTCTACTTCGCGGTCGAGTTGCAACGCCGGGCGGACGCGGCCGGAGCCCGGCTGCGCAGCATGACGGCGATCCCCGGGCTGACGATGACCAACCTCCTGGAGTACGGCCACATCACCGGCCGCAGCCAGGCCTACCGCGCGGTCATCAAGTGGTTCATCCGCAGGCTGCGCCGACCGCCGGCGGAGGGAGCCCTCACCGCCCTGTATGCGGCCACCACCCCCGGCCTGCCAGGTGGTTCCTACATCGCCCCGGGAGGTCTGCTGGAACTGCGCGGCGATCCGGGACCCCGCGACGGGCACCGGGCGGTGTACGACATCAGCACGGCGCGGCGGCTGTGGGCGCTGTCGGAGGACCGCACCGGCGTTCGCTACCCCTTCTGACGCCCCGCCGCCGGGGGACGCGGGCGCGGACATGAGAACGGGGCCGGTGTGAACACCGGCCCCGTCCAGGATCCATGCTCGCCTTTGGTGTCGTCTCTCCCTGGGGACCCGTCCCCTTCACCCACAGGCCGAGCCGGGTGCTTTCCGTAAGCGCCCGTCAAGCGGCCGTCAGGCGGCTGGCCGTGGTTGGCCGTGGCTGGCCGCCTGACGGTTCGTTCACCCGCGCTTTCAGCAGAGGACCATCACGCTGGCCCGGACGAAAGAGTGCTCGGCGTACGCGTCCATCGCCGAGGCGAAGGCCTCGGCGGCGGTCTTCGGAGCCGGCGCCGGGGCGGAGACGATGAACTCGCGCTCGCTGTCGAGGCTGGCCTTGACCTGCTCACCGGGGCAGTGCACGCCACGGTTCTTGATGAGCACGTCGGTCAGCTGGGTGACCATGTCGCCCAGGCTGTCGCTCTCCCACGTCGCGACGGTGCCCTCGTCGTCGCCGAACGCGAAGCGCTCGAAGACGCGTGCCTCGGCGCGGTCCTCGCCCTCGATCATGAGCATGAACACGCGGCGCTGCACGAGGTCGGCGGGCAGAGCGGCGAGGTTCTCCGCCACGGTCTGCGGGGAGCCAAGGAAATTGTGGGTCTGGCAGTCCCACGCCGCCGCACCGCACGCCTTGGCGCGCGTCCGGGTGGTGGTCTCGGGTGCGGTCATCACGTCCTGGGACACGATGACACCTCCTCCTGTTGTCGTGGTGCCTCCGTCCCGAACGGAGACTCTTCACGAAAATAACCAGCCATCCATCGCACGGTCAGTACGGTATTCACCCGACAGCCGAACACCAGGATGTGCAGATATACCGCTCTCACATATAAGGATGCGAAACCCTTATTTGACCGCGCCACCGCGCCGCCCGCAGCATCGGAACGGGCACCGCCGAGCACGGCTCGTGTCGAAGAGATTCCGAGGAAATGAGGTGTGCTCAATACCATGGGAGCGTTGAACCGCTACCGCGAGGCGCTGCGGGTGCCCGGAATTCCACGCGTCGTGGCCGCCGCGTTCCTGTGCCGCCTGCTGGCCGGCATGGTGAGCCTGGCGCTGCTTCTGGCGGCCGTCGAGGTGAGTGGCAGCTACGCCATCGGAGGGGCGGTGACCGCCGGATACGCTGTCGCGCTCACGATCGCCGCGCCCGTCTGGGGCAGGCGGGCCGACCGGCTCGGCTTCAGCCGTTCGCTGGTCACCGGCACGGTCCTGCAAGTCCTGGCGTTCGCCACCTTCGTACTGACGGCCTTGTTCTTTCCCGAACCGCTGCTGCTGGTGGCCGCCGCGTTCCTCGTCGGATCGGTCAACCCTCCGTCCGGCGCGGTCTCCAGCACCATATTCACCACCTACGTGACCGCCCCGCAAGCCCGCACGACCCTGCTGGCGTTGAACGGGCTGATGACCGAGGGCGTCTTCATCGTGGGTCCCATGCTGGTGGGCGTGCTCGTCGCGGTGATATCCCCGCTCGTGGCCGTGATGGCGACCGCCTTGGTCTCCACCGTGGGGGCACTGTGGCTGGCGGGCGCCCCCGCCGTGCGCGCGACCGACCGCCCGCGTCCGCCGGCACCGGCCGAGCGCCGGTTCGCCTGGCCACCCGGCCAGTTCGGCATTCTGTTCGTCGTCGCGATGGCGGCGGTCGGCATCGGCGCCGTGAACGTGACCGTCGTCGCCCGCTCGACGGACATGGGCGCCAACGCCGGTCTGTTGCTGGGCGTGATGGCCGTCGGCGGGGTGCTCGGCAGCTTCCTGTACGGCGGGCTGAAGCTGCCCGGCAGGCTGCCTTCCCTGCTCATGGCGGTGCTCGCTCTGTACGGCGTCTCCATCCTGCTGCTCGGCCTGGAACTCGGCCTGCTCGCCACCCTCTGCGTGCTGCTCTTCATCGGATTCGCCAACGGGCCCGCGGACGCCATCGAGTCCCAGATCGTGGCCGACCGTGCCGCCGAGGGCACGCGTACCCAGGCCTTCGGCTGGCTGACGTCGGCGAACTGGATCGGCTTCGCCGCGGGCACCTCCCTGACGGGCTTCGCCATCGAGAACGGGAGCGTGGCGTACGGCGCGATCGTCGGCGCGGTCGCCTCCCTGCTTGCCGCCGCGGCGACGATGATCCGGCCGAGAAGGACTGCCGAAGTGGCCGCGGAGATCCCGGCGAAGTGATCGGAAGGCGGCGAGGGGCCGGCCGTCACTCGACGGCGTACTCCGCGGCCACTTCGGCGAACAGCCGCGCGAGAGCAGCCAGGCTGGGCACCTGCCTGGCGCTCTCGGCGGACACCAGGTAGATGCGGCGGCGCAGATCCGCGTCGTGCACCCGGGCGAGCACGATGTCGCCGCGGATGTCACGCTTGGCCAGCGACGGCAGCAGTGTGATCCCGGCGCCTGCGGCGACCAGCCCCTGCTTGCCCGTCCAGTCGTCGCAGTGGAAGCGCACGGTGGGCTCATAGCCGGCGCTCTCCAGGAAGAGCTTGCCGAGCGGGCCCAGGCAGTCGGGGTGGCTGCCCTCGATCCAGCTCTCGTTGCCCAGGTCGGCGAGGGTGAGCCAGGCGCCGGCCAGCGGATGGTCACGGGGCAGTGCGACGAGCATCTCGTCCTCGATGAGGAAGTCCAGTTTCAGGCCCTCGAACTCGCGATCGTCCACATCCCACTGCGTGGCCAGCGCCAGGTGCAGCCGGCCCGCCCGCACGTCGTCCATGTGCTGCTCGCACACGGTGCTCGGCAGCAGCGGGACCTCACGGTCCGGGTTGGCCTGGCGGTACCGGCGGAAGACCTCGGGGACGAGCGAGACATTGGCACTGCTGAACGAGCCGACCGTGAGGGGTCCCGGGTCCTGCGGGCGCAGCGCCGCGAGCTGGCCCTCGGCGACGGCCAGCCGGTCGAACACCGCGCGCGCGTGTCCGACGAGGAGATCTCCGGCCGGGGTGAGCTCCACGCCCGCCGTGGTACGCAGGACGAGCGGCATGCCCGCCTGCCGTTCGAGCATCGCGATGTGCCGGGAGACCGCCGGCTGCGTGCAGGAGAGGGCGGCCGCCGCCAGCGTCATCGTCCCGTGGTCGGCCACCGCGACCAGCACGCGCAACCTGTTGACGTCGATCACGGTCTCAAGCCTATGCGGCGGCTGTGGGGTGTCCACCCGACAGGAGAACGGCGGACTGCCACCGTCCGCCGGCCATGCCTAGGCTGCTCGTGAAGCCCGCGAGTAGAGGTGGTGTTCAGCGTGCGCACCGTCGAGTTCCATGGCGTTCAGGGCACAGAGGACGAGGTGGCCCGGCGGCTGTTCGGGCTCCCGAACGCGCTGGTGTCCGCCCCCTGCTACGTGCTGCTCCTCCAAGGCGCGGGACGGGCGGAGGTGCGGATCTACCGACGCGCCGAAGAGGAGGACCTGGGCTCCGTACGCGTATGGACGGGTGAGGACCTCGGCACGCTGCCCGACCGGCTGACGAGGACGGCCCTGTCCGGGACTCCCCTCTCCATCACCGCCTTCGACGAGGCCCTGCTGGAGTTGGGCGCCTTCGAGGATCTCGGCCTCGTGCCCCGGCCGGTGACCACGCGCGGCGCCTTCGGTCATCCGCTGCGCCACTACACCGGCGAGCTCCAGGCGTACGTGCTGGCGGCCGGCATGCCGCCCGGGCAGGGCGGCGCCTCGCTCACCGCGGCGGCCGGGAACGGCGTGCGTCCCAGGTGGGAGGCGCATGTGGTGGCCGGCCCGCGCCGCCACGTGGCGGCGCGGCTGTTCGCGCTTCCCCGGGAGGTGGTGGCGCGAGAGCGGTATGCGTTGCTGCTCGAAGGCTCGGACGGGGCCGAGATCCACGCGGCGGAGCGGGCCGAGGACGACAAGGTGTCGATGCGGGTGGCCAGGATGGCGCGGCTGGACGCCGCGCTGGCGCGCCTTCCCTATGGGGCGGACGCGGAGGAGCTCTGGTCGTGGTGGCTGGCGACCTTCGCGTTCACCGCCTCCCCTCCCGCCCTGGCGCCCGCCACTCCCCGCGCCGCGTTCGGGCTGCCTCTGGACTCCCTCGACGGCGACGTCGTGCGCGCCGCCGTCCTGTGTCTTCCATGACAGGACGGCGGCGGGCCGTTCAGGAGAGCTCCAGCACCGGAACGCCGGGCGGGGTGAAGCCCAGGCACTGACCGTAGAACGACAGCTCGGCGTTCAGGCAGCGCACGACCGTCTCCTTCTTGCGGAACCCATGCGACTCGCCGGGAAAGGTGAGGAAAGCGTGCGGGATCCCGTTGCGTTTGAGCGCCTCGGCGAACCTGGCCGACTGATTCGGCAGCACGACCGGGTCCTCCAGGCCCTGCAGCAGGAGCACGGGGCAGCCCGTGCGGTCGGCACGGGCCAGCGGCTCGCGGGTGCGCGGATCGGCCGCTCCGATCAGCTGGTTCACGTAGTGCGACTCGAAGTCGTGGGTCTCCTCGCCGAACCCCTCGACCGTGGAGAGGCCGTAGTAGGACGTGGCCGCCGAGAAGATCCGGGAGGAGGTGACCGCCGCGAGCACCGTCCAGCCGCCCGCGCTGCCGCCACGGATGGCCAGCTTGGCGGGGTCGGCCAGGCCCGACCTGATCAGTTCCCCGGCCACGGCGACCACGTCCTCCACGTCCGCGACGCCCCATTGGCCGCGCAGCAGCTCACGGTGGCGTCTGCCGTACCCGCTGGACCCGGCGTAGTTGACGTCCGCCACGCCGATGCCGCGGCTGGTGAAGAAGGCCTTGCTCAGGTCGAGCTCCGTGCCCGAGTGCCCCGTCGGACCTCCGTGCACGTTGAGCACGTACGGCGCGGGTCCTTCGCAGGCCGCGGCGAGGGGGCCGGACGGCGGATAGACGAACGCGGGCACCGAGCGGCCGGACGGCGTGCGCGCCCGGATCTCGCGCGGCCGCGGCAGGAAGGCGGGGTCGGGCAGCTCGGCGAACGGGGTGGCGAGCACCTCGTGCTCCCCCGTGGTGACGTCGACGCCGACCACCGACCACGGCCGGTCGCAGGCGGCCGCCACCCCGGCCACCACACTGCCCGAGACCGCGAGCGCGGGCGCCCAGGTCGCGAAGGGCAGTTCGAGGTCGCGCAGCGTGCCGCGCCCGGGATCCAGGACACCGAGCCGCTGGTCCGCCCGCCCGTGCAGCACGGCCAGCCGCCCGTCGCCCAGGATGCCGTACGGCCGGCCGCCCACGTCCCACAGGGGCTGTGCGAACTCCTCGTCCAGCGGGCACAGCGGCCGGGGCGCCGATCCGTCGACGGGCACCTCGTACAGGTTCCACCAGCCGCTGCGATCGGAGATCGCGTACAGTCGGCCGTCGTCCTTCCACAGGGGTGCGAGCACCGACTCCTCGTGCCCGCCCAGCAGCACGCGGCCTTCGCCGGCCGGCCGGCGCGGGTCGTCCTCGACCGGCACGATCCGCAGCTCCGTCCCGTCCCAGGGCATCCGTGGATGGTCCCAGACGATCACGGCCAGCCATCGGCCGTTCGGTGAGGGAGCCGGGAAGGCGTAGAAGCCGGCGCCGGAGGCCAGGACGCGGATGGCACCCGGATCCCGGGCCGCCACACCGGACAGCGGGACCGACACGACCACGCGGGCGATGGACCCGTCGGTCTGCTCCTCCTCGCGCACGCACCAGATCTCCGTCCCGCGAGGTGAACGGACGAAGTCGGCATACCGCGCCATGGTGCCCGGCCGCGGCTCGGGAGTGAGTGGCACGGGCGCGGGGGCGTCCGCGCCCACCCGGTAGAGCCGCTGGTCACTCACGTGGACGACGACCACGCCACCGCCCGGCAGCGCCAGGTAGGAGCGTCCGCCGTACTCGTGCACTCTCGTCCTGGCGTCCCATCGGCTGTCCAACGGCTCGGTGAGCCCGGACGCGGTGGCGCGGACGATCGCCGTTCTGCCGCCTTCGGCGGGCCTGCTCTCCTGCCACCACACGCCGTCCAGCAGCTGGGGGAAGGCAAATGTGAGACGGCTTTGGGACACGAACTCGGCCGTGACGGGCGACGGCAGGCCACCATGCGGTCCCGTGACGAACCCTCCCCACCCGATCACGAGCGGACCAGCCGGGTGATGGCCTGGACGGCGTCTTTGACGAGCAGGTCCTTGGCCCGGCTGGCCTCCGCATCGCCGTGGTCGCCTTCCGCGGCGGCATAGCCGCCGACCGCGTCGGCGACGCAGCGCGTGATGTGGTCCTGGAGCAGTCCGAGCGCGACCGCTTGAAGCGCCCGGGTCGCCGCGGCGACCTGGGTGAGGATGTCGATGCAGTACGTCTCGTCCGCGACCATCCGCTGCAGGCCGCGTACCTGACCCTCGATGCGACGCAGCCTTCGCAGGTACGCGTCCTTGTCCTTCACGTAGCCGCGCGTCTCAGTCATCCTTCATCGCCCCGGCTTGACGGGCGCCCCGCCCTCCTGCAGCCATTTCGCGATCACTGCGGCCCTGGTGTGCACTCCGTACCGTACGTACAGGCGCTGTAGGTGGGAATCGACGGTCCGTGCCGACATGCCGAGCTGGCGGGCGATCTCCTTGTCACAGCACCCTTCGGCGATCAGAGACAGGATTTGCTCTTGCCGCGGGCTCACATGCATCGCTTCTCCATGCATCCGGGGAGCAGGGACAATGGTGTGGTGGGGACATATTGACAGCGTGCAGGACAGCCGGACGCGAGTCTTCGCCGAAATTGCTGCACATCGGTCAAGATGAGGTGAGCGGCAATCCCGACGGTGGCCGGCGCGACTCCTGACCGTACGCCGGTCCTATGCCGTCCGGGTTCGGGGCGGAGCCCGCCCGTCCTCGCGAATTTCGCAAGATGCGAGAAGTCATCGGCACCTTCGCCGTGCCATCCTCGGACGACGCTCTGATATTAGGAGGTCTCTTGAGATTCGGCGTGTCTACCATGGTGACCGACGAGGGAATTGCACCTGCCGAACTCGGCTGCGCATTGGAGGAACGCGAGTTCGAGTCGTTATTCGTCGGCGAGCACACTCATATCCCGGTGAAGCGGGAAACGCCGTGGCCGGGTGGCGGAGAACTGGACGACGTCTTCTACCGCACGTTCGACCCGCTGGTGGCGCTCACCGCGGCGGCGATGGTGACCGAGCGCCTCCTGCTGGGCACCGGAGTCGTGCAGGTCACCCAGCGAGACCCCATCGTGCTGGCCAAGGCGATCGCCACGCTGGACCGCGTCTCGGACGGCCGGGTGATCAGCGGCGTGGGCGCGGGATGGAACCGCGAGGAGGCGCGCAACCACGGCACCGATCCGCGGACGCGAATGGCGGTGATGCGGGAACGGGTACTCGCCATGAAGGCGCTGTGGACCCAGGAGAAGGCGGAGTTCCACGGTGACTTCGTCGCCTTCGACCCGGTGTTCTCCTGGCCGAAGCCCGTGCAGGAGCCTCATCCGCCGATCATCGTGAGCGGCAACCACCCGGCGGTCGTCGACCGGGTCCTCGACTACGGCGACGAGTGGGGACTCATTTGGCTGCCGTCCATGGACGGCGGCGACGCGAATCTCGCCGACCTGCTCGCCGGCTTCAGGAGGCGTGCGGAAGAGCACGGCCGCGGGCACATCCCGGTGACGATGTTCCAGGTGCCTCCGGACGCCGGCGTGGTCAAGAGAATCGCCGAAGCAGGGGCCGACCGCGTGCTCTTCGGCTTGCAGACCGTCCCGAAGGCGGACACCCTGCGCACCCTTGACATGATGGCGCAACTGATGGCGTAGCCCATTCTTGCCGATCATCTCTCATACGGGCGGCGCCCAATGACGCGACCACCTCCGGGACAAAGCAATTACGGAGGCGATATCGCCGATTCGGCGTCGCAGACTGATGAGCAGAAAAACCTGAATCGTCTGAACAAGCGGACCGTGAATTCCCGAGGGGGCGTGTGAGAGTGATCGGCAGGCATGCAGTCGTCATCGGAGGCTCCATAAGCGGTCTCACCGCGGCTCGTGTGCTCTCCAGCAGGTTCGAGAGGGTGACCGTTCTCGACCGGGACGAACTGCCCTCCGACGCGCAGACCCGGCGTGGCGCTCCGCAGGCCAGCCACGCACACGCCCTGCTCATCAGCGGGCGCATGGCACTGGAAGAGCTGTTTCCCGGCCTCACCGCCGAATTGACCGCGAAGGGCGCGATACCTTGGGATCCCGGGAACGATCTCCTCTTCCACCAGATGGGTGCCTTCCGCATTCCGTATGCCAGTGGAATGCTCGGGGTCAGCCTGACCCGGGCCTTCCTCGAGTTCTCGCTGCGGCGCCGGGTGTGCGCTCTGCCCAACACCGAAGTCCGCGACCGGACGGCGGCGACCGGCCTGGTCGGCGGTCCGGGCGGGGTGACCGGTGTCGAGCTGGACAGCGGTGAAGTACTCGCGGCCGACCTGGTCGTCGACGCGGCGGGACGCAGCAGCGACCGTGCGGACCGGTGGCTGGAGAAGCTGGGGTTCTCCGCCCCCCGAGTCGACACGATGAAGATCGACGTCGGCTACACCACTCGTCTGCTGCGCCGCAAGCCCGATGAAGGCATCACGGACACGGGCGGGCTGCTCTACCTGATGGCCTCGATCTCGCCCGACGACAAACGGGCCGCCGCCGCCTTCGCCGTCGAAGGCGACCGCTGGGTGGTCACGCTGGGCGGCTGGCACCGTGCCTACGCGCCGGTCGACCCCGAGGGGTTCGCCCGATTCGCCGCGAACTTACCCGCGCCGCACATCGCCGACCTGCTGGCCCGATGCGAGCCCATGGACAACGAGAACGCGCCGAGATACACGTTCCCCACCTCGCGTCGCCGCTACTTCGAGCAGCTGCGCGACTTCCCGGCCGGCTATGTCGCGCTGGGCGACGCGATCTGCAGCTTCAACCCGCTGTACGGGCAGGGCATGACCGTCGCCATTCTCGAGGCGGTCGAACTCGGGCGGTGCCTCGACCGTGTCGGCGCCGTGTCGAAGGAGCTGACCGGCAGGTATTTCCGGACAGTCGGAAAGCTGATCGACATGCCGTGGCAGATCGCGACGGCCGGTGACTTCATCTATCCGGAGACGGTCGGCCCCAGGGCACGCGGCACCAAGCTGACGAACTGGTACACCCGCCAGGTCACGCTGGCCAGCCACACCTCGGTCGCGGTCCACCGCGTCATGCTGGAGGTCCAGATGATGGTGGCCTCGCCCTCCGCGGTGATGCGGCCCGCCATGATAGCCCGCTCGCTACGCGCGGCCCGGCGCTCACCGGCCCGGAACCGGACCAACGCAGAACTCGCGAACGCACCGGTGCCGTGACCTGCCAGACGTGGCATGCCGGCTCGACCACGCCATTCAACCAACGAAAAGAGAGGGACGATGTCGGAACAGTCGATTGATATCGTGAAGCGGCTTTACGAGGGCCTGACCAACCTGGACATCCCCACGGTTCTCGGGTCGTTCGACCCCGAAGTCGAGATTATCGCCCCGCAGTCGCTGCCCTGGTCCAAGGGAAGTTACAGGGGAATCGACGGGGCCGCCGCGTACTTCGGCAGCGCCGTCGACCACCTCGAGGAGACCCGCTTCGATGTGGAGGACCTGCTGCCGTCGGGAGACTGGGTCACGGCGCTCGGCTATTGGAGCGGGCGCTTCAAGTCCACCGGAAAGGAGTTCCGGGTGCGATTCGTGCACTTCTGGATACTTCGCGATGGAAAGGTGATCAGAGCGGAGGGAATCTCCGATACCGTACCGATCGTTCGTGCGTCCGAGTCGGAACTCGAAACGACCGCGAGCTGAATCGCGCGTTATTGTGTGGGGCTGCCGGTCGGCAGCCCCACATCTTGATTTTCCCGGTTAAACCTGTTTGAGTCAAATGCGGCAGGAGCGGCGCGGAAATCCCCAATTCCGATATACGCGGCACTCCCGTCGATCTGGCGCACGACCCGGTGACGGACGAACCACGCGCAGAAATTCAGGGCTCTCACCGCGGTGGAGCGGGCGCCAGAGTCGCTGCCGGCGTTCCCATCCCCGCGAATTAGTTCCCATCCCCCGCGAATTAAAGGAAACCTGACCATGAACGTGACTTTGTGGATTCTGCAGGCGGTGCTGGCGGCGATATTCGGCGCGGCCGGCGTACTGACCGCCAGCCTGCCCAAGAAGAAACTCGAACCCATGCTCCCCTGGGCAGCCGACTTCTCCGCCGGCATGGTCCGCTTCATCGGGCTCGCCGAACTGGCCGGCGCGCTCGGTGTCGTCCTGCCCGCCGCCACCGGCATCGCTCCCATCCTCACTCCCTTGGCGGCGGCCGGGCTGGCGCTGATCATGGTGCTGGCCGCGATCACCCACGCCCGCCGCAAGGAGCCCGGATCGATCGTGGTCAACGCCGTCCTGTTCGTCGCGGCGGCGATCGTGGTCTGGGGCCGCTTCGGTCCCTACGCGCTGTGAAGCCCGGGCGCTTTGTGTAGCACCGGCCCGCCGTTGTGCCGGTACGCCGCCACGCGTCACCGGAGCGCCTCCCCCGGGAGTCGCTCCGGCTCGGGCGGATCGCGGCCTCAGCGCGCCGGCGACCTGCGCGCCGCCCGCAGCGCGCGGACGACGGTCGCGGGACGGAAGAGCGCCGCCGGTGGAGCCATGAGGTGCTGGACGCCGAGGATCACCCTGTGCACCTCCGGGGAGACGTGGCTGGCGAGCATGACCTGCCGGACGTAGCGGTTGACCAGCCCCGTACCGATCGGCCGCCGGCCCTCGGTCTCGGGATACATGAAGTCGCTGCCCGTCGACATCTGCCAGGGAACGTCGATGGCCTTCCCCGCCGCCCGGTAGTAGTCACGGGCCATCTTCGCCGACGCCGTGCGGTACCTGTCGAGGCACCGCCCGAGCGCGATCGCCTCCAGCGCGGCGACCGTCATGCCCTGCCCGTAGAGCGGGTTGAAACTGCAGATGGCGTCGCCCAGCGCGACATACCCGGCAGGCAGCGTGCGCAGCTTCTCGAAGTAGCGTCGGCGCGCCATCGGGTAGTGGAACTTGCGGGCGTCGCCGTCGCTGACGGGCTTCGCGGTGTCGACCAGGTCCGCGAGGTGCGGGAAGGGCAGCGTGCCGGCGAACTCGGCGAAGCCGGCCGGGTCGATGGGAGCGTGGTGACGGTGCCAGCCGCCGAGCGTGACCACCCAGCGGTCGCCCTCCACAGCGAACGCCGCCGCGGCCCGCTTCTCATGCGGAGGCCTCTCACTGCACAGATAGAGCAGCGCACCATCGGGGAGGTCGCCGGGCTTGCGGTGGAAGAGCCGCGTCGTGTAGCCCACATCTATCTTGACGGTGGTGACCTCAGGGGCGGGGCAGCCGAGCTTGTCCAGCCATGGGTCGCTGCGCGTACCGCTGCGCCCGGTCGCGTCGACGACGAGGTCGGCGGCGAGGACTTCACCCCCGTACAGGACGACGCCGGTGACGTGGCCGTCGACACCGGTCAGGCCGTCGACGGAGACCAGGTCGCGGATCTCGACGTTGGGCAGCGCGGCCACCCGGCGCCGGATCGTCGTCTCCAGAAAGGCGCGGGTGCAACTGGTCCCGAGCATCCCGCTCGGGAAGCGAACCCGGAGTGCCCCCATCTGGAAGAAGAGCAAATCATCACCGGGGTCGAAGGGAACGGCGCCGCCGCCGACGAGTTCGTCGAACAGGCCGGGGAACAACTGCTCCAAGGCCATGCGGCCGCGGATCAGCAAAGCATGCGCGTGCGGACTCTGCGGCACACCCCGCCGGTCCTCCGCCGTGGCGGGCAGCGAGTCACGGTCGACCACGGTCACCTGCTCGAACTTGCTCGACAGCACCTGGGCGGCCGTGAGTCCCCCCACGGAGGCCCCGACGACGACGGCATGTCCGCCAAGCTTGCCCACGCCCACTCCTTCGTCGTCACATGATGCCCATAGAGGCAGATATGCACCGAGTCTGAGCGGGCCACCCCGCACCGTCTTCTCCCGTATTGCTCGGCGTTCCGAGTCCGCTACGGTCATAGGACGGGCGCCACCGGTACAACCGACCGGCCTACCTGAACCGGTCAGGCTGCGAAATCATAAGCCTTGACTCGAACACCTTGGCTTTGATCGTATGGGCATACGTTCTTGCCCCCTCTCCATGACCATGGTGTCGGTCGGATGGGAAGCGGGCGCTCGACGGCCGAACGCCACCAGTTTCGGATGGAGAACTCGATGCGTTCCGAGATAGAGCGCGTAGTTGAGGGAATCAGAGAGCGCTACAGCGAGAAGCTGACCCTCTGCGATCTGGCCGACATGGCGCGGTTGAGCCCGTTCCATATGGCCCGGCTCTTCCGCCAGGAGACGGGGCTTCCTCCCGCCCGGTTCCTGGCGACCGTCCGCCTGGAGAAGGCGAAGAGGAAACTGCTGTCGACGGACGAGAGCGTCGCCACCATATCCGCGGACGTCGGATACGACAGCCTCGGAACCTTCACGACACGGTTCACCAAGTCCGTCGGCGTGTCGCCCGGCCGGTATCGCCGCCTCGGCCTGCTGAGCATCGTGTCCGGATTCACGCCGGCCGCGGACGACGCGCCTTACGCGTACGGATCGATCACCGGAAAGGTTTGCCGGTCGGATGAGATGCCCGACGAAGAAATCTTCATCGGAGCGTTTTCCGAATCGCTCGGCAACGACCGTCCGATCCGTTGTTTCCGGCTGGAAGGTGCCGCCGCTCCGTGGCGCATCGACAACGTTCCGGTCGGAACGTGGTTCGTCGAGGGAACCTCTCGCAGCGGCGGCGAGGGCGACCATTCGGTGGTGATGGGCAGCGTGGGCCCGCTCTGGATCGGGCCGGGAGCCGAGGTCGAGGTCGAACTTCACCTGGTGGCCGCCACCAAGGCGCGTCTGGCGGACAACAATCGCCGCCCTCTGGCCTTCGCGCTGCCGGACATCTTCCAATCCTGACGCACGAGCCACCCGGACGACCGAGTCGCGGCTTCCCCGCCGCATGGGGCCACATCGTCACACCGGTCGCCCCGCCGTGCCGTGCTCATGCATTCGTACGGATGACGGTCCGCTTTCGGCGCAGCCGACAGGGGTTCGACGGGAAAACCGATTTATAAGTAGGAAATATTTACGACGGCTCCGGTCGCGGATTTCCCGCACCGCCCAGCGGTTGATCACGGCGTGCCCCCGACCAGGCCGTGACCGCGCCGACCGCAATTTCGGCGTCGACGCCACGACCCAACGGTGACGAAAACCGGCACCAGGTCAAGGGCCGCGGCGAAGCGCAATATCGGAGATGAATGCGCACGGCGTCATGCGCAGGATTAGCCTCCGGGGAATCCGATGACTCGCCACTCGCCTGACACTCGTCTTTTGGGCTGGGAACGTCTCGTCTGCCTCGACTCGGAGGTATGAATGATCTACCGATTCGCGAAAGTCGTGGCGCCGCCCGTTGTCGACGCAACCGGACACGCACCGTTCCACCGTGCGGTCCGAACGCCGGGAGCGGGCGCGTGAGCCGGCGAGGGTCGGCGGAAGGCGTGGAGGAACCGATCGCGGTCATCGGGATGGCCTGCCGGCTCCCGCGCGCATCCGGCCCCGAGGCCTTCTGGCGGCTACTCGACGCCGGGGACAGCGCGATCACCGAGGTGCCCGCCGACCGCTGGGAGCCAGGTGTGGCCGCCGCCGGAGAGGGACGTCCCCCGGCCGGCGGGTTCGTCGGCGGAATCGACCGCTTCGACGCCGAGTTCTTCGCGATGTCGCCGCGGGAGGCCGCGGCGACCGACCCTCAGCAGCGGCTCATGCTGGAGCTGGCCTGGGAGTCCTTCGAGGACGCGCGGATCGTCCCGGCCACCCTGCGCGGCAGCCGGACGGGCGTGTTCGTCGGCGCGATGGCCGACGACTACGCCAAGCTGCTCGCGCGCTCCGGAGCCGAGGCGATCACCCGGCACTCCCTCACCGGCACGCATCGGGGGATCATCGCCAACCGGGTGTCCTACGCCCTGGGCCTGGGCGGCCCCAGTCTGGTCGTCGACACCGGCCAGTCGTCCTCCCTCGTCGCCGTGCATCTGGCCTGCGAGAGCCTGCGCCAGGGCGATTCCACGCTGGCGCTGGCGGCCGGCGTCAATCTCAACATCATCGCGGAGAGCACCGTCGGGGTCGCCCGATTCGGCGGGCTGTCCCCGGACGGACGCTGCCACACCTTCGACGCGCGCGCCAACGGGTACGTCCGCGGCGAAGGCGGCGGCGCGGTGGTGCTCAAGCCACTCGGACGGGCGCTCGACGACGGCGACCCGATCTACTGCGTCATCCGCGGCAGCGCGATCAACAACGACGGCGCGACGGAGACGTTGACGGTGCCGAGCGCCCGCGCGCAGGAAGCGGTGATCCTGCGGGCCTGCGAGCGCGCGGGCGTGGACCCGGCCGACATCCAGTACGTGGAGCTGCACGGAACCGGCACGAGAATCGGCGACCCGATCGAGGCGGCCGCCCTCGGCGGAGCCCTCGGCGCGGTGCGGCCGCCGGGTCCGCCGTTGGCGGTGGGCTCGGTCAAGACGAACATCGGCCACCTGGAGGGCGCCGCCGGGATCGCGGGGCTGCTCAAGGTCGCGCTGAGCATCAGGCATCGCCGGATCCCGCGAAGCCTCAATTTCGAGACGCCCAACCCTCGGATCGACTTCGACGCCCTGCGCCTGCGGGTGCAGCGGGAGACGGCTCCGTGGCCCGGCGCCGAAGGGCTCCGGCTGGCCGGTGTCAGCTCGTTCGGCGTGGGCGGCAGCAACTGCCACGTGGTCATCGGAGAACCGCCCGCTCCGCCCGCCGCCGGCGCCGCGCCCGTCACGGCGCCCGGCGGCGGCGTCCTGGCCCGCGGCTCGCTCGTCCCGTGGGTCGTCTCGGGCCGCGGTGAGGACGCGCTGCGAGGGCAGGCCGCGCGGCTGCGATCCCGGCTCGCCGCGGGTGCGGATGCGCGGCCGGAGGACGTCGCCTGGTCGCTCGCCACCACCCGGACGTCGTTCGAGCACCGCGCCGTGATCCTTGGCCACGACCTCGGCGCCTGCCTGAGCGGTCTCGATGCGCTCGCCGAGGGGCACGAGGCGCCGGGCGTCGTCCGCGGCACGGCCCGCAAGCTCGGCGGAACGGTGTTCGTCTTCCCCGGTCAGGGGTCCCAGTGGCCGGGCATGGGACGCGGCCTGGCGCATTCGTCCAGGGTCTTCCGCGACCATGTCGAGGCCTGCGCCGAGGCGTTCGCGCCCTATCTCGACTACTCGATCGAGGACGTCCTCCTGGATCCGGAGGCGGCACCGCTGCTGGACCGCGACGACGTGGTCCAGCCCGCGCTGTTCGCCATGATGACCGGGCTGGCCGGGGTGTGGCGATCTCTCGGCATCCACCCCGACGCGGTCGCCGGGCATTCGCAGGGCGAGATCGCCGCCGCCTACGTCGCCGGCGCGCTGTCCCTGCCCGACGCGGTGCGTGTGGTCGCCGTACGCAGCCGATTGCTCGCGAGCCTCGCTGGCAGCGGCGGCATGGTCTCGACACGGCTCACGCAGGATCGCGCGGAGGCGCTGGCGTCCCGGTGGGGCGGCGCGCTGAGCCTCGCCGCGATCAACGATTCGGAGACGACGATCCTGTCGGGGAACGCCGACGCCGTCCGCGAGCTGCTGGCCGTCTGCGCGGCCGAAGGCGTCCACGCCCGCCGCGTCCCGGTGGACTACGCCTCGCACTCCCCGGCCGTCGAGGCGATACGCGAGGAACTGCTCGACGCCCTCGCCGGCATCACCCCTCGCTCACCGCAGGTCCCGTTCTTCTCCACGGTCGGCGGCGGACCGGCGGAGACCTGCCTGGACGCCGACTACTGGTATCGCAACCTGCGGCATCCGGTGCGGTTCTCGCCGACCGTCGCCGCCCTGGCTTCGTTCGGGTACGACGTCTTCGTCGAGATGAGCCCTCATCCACAGCTGACGGTCGGTGTCCGCCGGGCGGCCCTGCTGCCGGACGCGGAGCAGCCGCTCGTCGTCGGCTCGCTCCGCCAGGACAGCGACGCCTGCCAGTCGCTTCTCACGGCGATGGCCGAGCTGTACGTCAGCGGCGTCGACGTCGCGTGGGGCGGCCTCCTCGCGGAAGGCGGCCCGCGAAGCATCGACCTGCCGACCTACGCCTTCCAGCGGCGCAGGCACTGGCTCGCGGCACCGGAGACACCCGGCGACGGGCCGGCTCCGGTCGCGTCCGGACCGGAAGCGACCGAGGAGGACGCCGCGAGCACCCCGGCGCGGGACGGCGGCGAGTCCCCCGGTGCGGACGGCGGCGCGGTTTCCGGTTTCCCGCTGGAACGACGACTCGCCGGGCTCGGGGAGGACGGCAGCCGGAGGCTGCTCCTCGACATCGTGCGCACCACCGCCGCGAGCGTCCTCGGTCACACGACGGCGGACGCGGTCAAGGCCGGCCGGACGTTCAAGCAGCTGGGCTTCGACTCGCTGACGGCGGTCGAGTTTCGCGAGCGGCTGGCCGGCGCCACGGGCCTGCCCCTGTCCCCCGGCCTGGTCTTCGACCATCCGACGCCCACCGCGGTGTGCGAACACCTCCATGCCCTGGTCACCCGCTCCGGTGACGACGCCGCAAGGACCACTCGTTCCGCCGCGTTCGACGAGCCGATCGCGATCGTGGGCATCGGCTGCCGGTTCCCCGGCGGGATCGATTCGCCGGAGAGCCTGTGGCAGGTGGTGGCCGACGGAGTGGACGTCATCGGCGACTTCCCCACCGACCGCGGCTGGGACCTCGACGCCCTCTACCACCCCGACCCCGACCACCCCGGCACCAGCTACACCCGCCAGGGCGGATTCCTCCACGACGCCGCCGGATTCGACGCCGCCTTCTTCGGCATCTCCCCCCGCGAGGCCACCGCCATGGACCCCCAGCAGCGCCTCCTGCTGGAGACCGCCTGGGAAGCCGTCGAACGAGCCGGCATCGACCCCACCTCCCTCCACGGCACCCGCACCGGCGTCTACACCGGGCTGACCCATGACTACTACGGCATGCGGTTCGACGAGGGGCCGGAGTCCGCGCTCGGGTATCTGCTGACCGGCAACTCGACGAGCGTGGCGTCGGGGCGGGTCGCCTACACCCTCGGACTGACCGGCCCCGCCATCACCATCGACACCGCCTGCTCATCATCCCTGGTCGCCCTCCACCTCGCCTGCCAAGCCCTCCGCAACAACGAATGCGACCTCGCCCTAGCCGGCGGCGCCACCATCATGCCCACCCCCGGCCTCTTCGTCGAATTCAGCCGCCAACGCGGCCTCGCCACCGACGGACGCAGCAAACCCTTCTCCGCAACCGCCGACGGAACCAGCTGGTCCGAAGGCGCCGCCACCCTCCTCCTCGAACGCCTCACCGACGCCCAACGACACAACCACCCCATCCTCGCCACCATCCCCGGCTCCGCCATCAACCAAGACGGCGCCAGCAACGGCCTCACCGCACCCAACGGCCCCGCCCAGCAAAACGTCATCCACCAAGCCCTCACCAACGCCCGCCTCACCCCCGACCACATCGACGCCCTCGAAGCCCACGGCACCGGCACCACCCTCGGCGACCCCATCGAAGCCCAAGCCATCCTCACCACCTACGGCCACAACCGCACCCCCGACAACCCCCTCCACCTCGGCTCCATCAAATCCAACATCGGCCACACCCAAGCCGCCGCCGGCATCGCCGGCGTCATCAAAATGATCATGGCCATCCACCACAACCACCTCCCCCCCACCCTCCACATCACCCACCCCACCCCCCACATCGACTGGACCACCGGCACCATCAACCTCCTCACCCACCCCACCCCCTGGCCCACCACCAACCACCCCCGACGCGCCGCCATCTCCTCCTTCGGCATCAGCGGCACCAACGCCCACCTCATCATCGAAGAACCCCCCACCCCACCCGAACCCCCAGACCAGCCACCGGCCCCGGCCTCCGGTCCGCTCCCCTGGCTCGTGTCGGGCAGGACGGCCGCCGCCATGCGCGCGCACGCTCGCCGCATCGCCGACTTCGCGGCGGCCGGCCAGCACCTCGATCCGGTCGCGGTGGGGCGCGCCCTGGCGACCGGCCGGGCCCAGCACCCGTACCGCGCGGCCGCCCTCGGCGAGCACCGCGACGACCTCATCGCGGGCCTGACCGCGATCGCGGACGGCGAGGCCGCGCCCGGCGCGGTCACCGGCAGGGTGGGTGACGGCGGCGTCGTTCTCGTCTTCCCCGGCCAGGGAGCCCAGTGGCCGGAGATGGCCGACGGGCTGCTCGAACACTCCGAGGCGTTCCGGGAGAGCGCACACGCCTGCGACGGGGCGCTACGCGCCTACCTGGACTGGTCGGTGCTGGACGTGCTGCGCCGGCAGCCCGGAGCACCTCCGCTGGATCGGGTGGACGTCGTGCAGCCGGTGCTGTTCACGATGATGGTGTCGCTGGCCGCCGTCTGGCGTGCTCACGGTGTCCGGCCGGCCGCCGTGGTCGGGCACTCGCAGGGGGAGATCGCCGCCGCGTGCGTCGCCGGCGGACTGGATCTCGGCGACGCCGCGCGGATCGTGGCGCTGCGCAGCCGGGCGTGCCTGCCGCTCGCGAGCCGCGGCGGCATGGCGGCCGCCGCGCTCGGCGCGGACGCGCTGCGCCCCCGCCTGGAGCGCTGGGGCGACCGGCTGTCGATCGCGGCGATCAACAGCCCTGGCACGGCGACCGTCGCCGGCGAGCCGCTCGCGCTGGCCGAGCTCGTCGAGGTGCTCACGGCGGAGGGCGTCCGGGCCCGCCTGATCCCGGGCGTCGACATCGCGGGGCACTCGTCTCAGGTCGACGTCCTCCACGACCACCTGCTCGACGTGCTCGCCCCGGTGTCCCCGCGGCGATGCGACGTCCCGTTCTACTCGACCGTCACCGGAGGCCTCCTCGACACCGCCGCGCTCGACGCCGCCTACTGGTGCCGCAACGTGCGCGATCCCGTCGAGCTCGAACGGGCCATCCGTGCTCTGCTCGCCGACGGGCACGACCTGTTCATCGAGGTCGGCCCGCATCCGATGCTGGCGATGTCACTGGAGGAGACGATCACCGACGCGGGGGCGGACGCGGCCGTGATCAGCACGCTCCGCCGGGACGCGGGAGGGCCGGCGCGGATGCTCACCTCGCTCACCGAGGCGCACGTCCACGGCGCGCCGGTCGACTGGGCGACCGTGTTCACCGGCGGAGGCGGGCGCCCGGTGCCGCTGCCGACCTACCCGTTCCAGCACGAGCGGTACTGGCTGGAGAAAGGATTCCATGCCGGTGAGCTGGCCGGCGCGGGACTCCAGACGACCGATCATCCGCTGCTGGGCGCGGCGGTGCGACTGGCCGACGAGGGCGACCTGGTGTTCACCGGGCGGCTGTCCGCCGGTGCCCGACCGTGGCTGGGCGGCCACACGCTGCACGGCTCCGCTGTCGTCCCGGCCGCCGTGCTGATCGACCTCGTGCTGCACGCCGGTGAACGAGCCGGTTTCCCTCACATCGAGGAGCTCACCCTCGGCGAACCGCTGGTTCTGCCGGAAGGCGGAGGAGTGAGCCTGCAACTGGTGGTCCGGCCCGATGGCGGCTCCGGGCGCCGCGCGGTCACCGTCCATGCCGGTCCCGGCGACGGTCCCGGCGACATGACGGGGTCCGGCTGGAGACGTCACGCCTTCGGAACGCTCACCGCGACGTCCGCCGAGGAATCCGCCGCGGCCACGCTGGACGGCCTCTGGCCACCGCGCGGCGCGACCCCGGTCGACCTCGCCGGCGCGTACGAGGACCTCGCCCGCCGCGGCCACGGGTACGGTCCTGCCTTCCGGGCGCTGCGCGCGCTCTGGCGGCTCGGCGAGGAGGTCTACGCCGACGTGGCGCTGCCGGAGGACGAGGACTCCGGCAGCGCCGGGTTCTGCGTCCACCCCGTGCTGCTCGACGCGGCGCTCCAGGCTCTCGCCGTCGCCGCCGACGAGGTCCGGCAGCCCGTCGCCTGGACCGGTGTGCGCCTGTACGCCGTCGGCGCCACGGCGCTGCGGGCCCGGCTCCGTCCGCAGGGACCGGAGGAGGTCGAGCTGACCCTGGCCGATCCGGCGGGGGAGATCGTGGCGACCGCCCGGTCCGTACGGCTGCGGCCGGTCACCACGGGACAGGTCACGGCGTCGCCAGATCACGCGGCGGGGGACCTCTATCGGGTGGAGTGGGGCACCACGACGGTTTCGGGACAGGCTCCGGGTGGTTCATGGGCAGTGATCGGCGACTCCTCCCTCGCGGCCGCGTTGGCCGCCACCGGGGTGAGGGTCCGACGCTACCCGGACGTCGCCGGGCTCGCCGCGGATCCCGGCGGCGAACCGCCGGAGGTGGTCGTGGTCGTCGCGCCGCCGCCCGCGGGCGCCCGGGAACGGGGATCCGGCGGGCCGGACGGCGCGACCGGGACGACCGGTGACCCCGGTACGCCCGATGCGCCGGCGGACCTCGCCGCACAGGCGCATGACAGTGAGCCCGGGACGACCGGTGAGCCCGTGGACCTCGCCGCACGGGCGCATGACGCGGTCGTCGCCATGCTCGGGCTCGTTCAGGAGTGGCTCGGCGACGACCGCCTCGGCGCGTCACGCCTGGTGGTGGTCACCCAGGGTGCGGTCGCCGTGCACCCGCTCGAAGACGTTCGCGACCTTCCCGCCGCCGCCCTGTGGGGCCTGCTCCGAAGCGCCCAGAACGAGAATTCCGGCAAGATCACCCTGATCGACGTCACGGGCGGCCCCGCCTCTTACACGACCATTCCGGCCGCGCTGTCCGGCGACGAGCCCCAGCTCGCCATCCGCGGTGACCGGATACTCGCGCCACGTCTCGTCCGCACTGCCCCGGATCCGGCCGCACGGCCGGATCGCGCCCTCGACCCGAACGGCACGGTGCTGATCACCGGTGGGACGGGAACGCTCGGCGGCCTGGTCGCCCGTCACCTTGTCACCGCTTACGGCGTCCGCCACCTGCTGCTGACGAGCAGGCGCGGTCCGGCCGCCGAAGGGACCGGCCGGCTCCGCGCGGAACTCGTCGAGCTCGGTGCGGAGGTGAGCGTCCGGGCCTGCGACGCCTCCGACCCCGCCGCGCTGGAGGCCCTGCTGGCGACCGTTCCCCGGGAGCACCCGCTGACCGCCGTCGTCCACGCGGCCGGGGTGCTTCAGGACGGCGTCGTCGAGGGCCTGACGGCCGAGCAGGTGCACCACGTGCTGCGGCCGAAGGCCGACGCGGCGTGGCACCTGCACCGGCTCACCATGGACTACGATCTTCGCGCGTTCCTCCTGTTCTCGTCGATCGCCGGGGTGATCGGCACGCCGGGTCAGGCGAACTACGCCGCCGCCAACGCCTTCCTCGACGGGCTGGCCACCCATCGGCGCGCCACCGGTCGTCCCGCGGTCAGCCTCGCGTGGGGATACTGGGCGCAGGAGAGCGCGATGTCGCGCCACCTCACCGAACGCGACGTGACCCGCCTCGCCGGCGCCGGGATCGCGCCGCTG
Organism: Streptosporangium sp. G12; assembly: GCF_052983175.1. Classification (NCBI taxonomy): domain Bacteria; kingdom Bacillati; phylum Actinomycetota; class Actinomycetes; order Streptosporangiales; family Streptosporangiaceae; genus Streptosporangium; species Streptosporangium sp. G12. The sequence continues at coordinate 147,646 of NZ_JBRIQO010000008.1, forward strand.
CCCACCGAACGCGCGCTGCGGCTGCTCGACGCCGCTCTCACCCGCACCGAACCGGTGCTCGCGCCCGTGCTGCTGGACACGGCCGCGCTTCGCGACCCCGCGCGGAGTGCTCCGGTGCCGGCGATCCTGCGCGGGCTGGTCCGTGCGCCGGTACGGCGCGTGCGGGCGGGTGCGGCGGACGGCGCGTCGCTGAAGCGGCGTCTCGCCGCGCTGCCCGCGTCCGAACGGGGCGGCATGCTGCTCGACCTCGTACGCGGTCACGCCGCGACCGTGCTAGGCCGCGGCAGCGCGGACGGGATCAAGCCGGGACGCCCGCTCAAGGAGGCCGGCTTCGACTCCTTGACCGCGGTGGAGCTGCGCAACCGGCTGAGCAGCGCGTCCGGGCTGCGCCTGCCGGCCACGCTCGTGTTCGACCATCCGACGCCGACGGCGCTCGCCGCGTACCTCCACGAGCGGATCGCGCCCGGCGAGACCTCACGGTCCCCGTCGGTCCTCGCCGACCTCGACCGGCTGGAGGCCGTGCTGTCCGCGGCTCCCCCGAACACCGACGGCACCAGGGCCACCGTGACGGCGCGGCTGCGCGGTCTCCTGCGGAGGCTGGACGACGACACACCGGCGACGCCGGACGATCTCACCGAAACAATCTTGGCGGCGACGCCCGAAGAGATACTCGCCCTTCTCGACAACAGGACCCGTCGAAGCCTCACAGACGGCTCGGCCGATCAGGCGGTCAGAAAATGACGAACGAAGAGAAACTTGCCAAGTACCTCAAACAGGTGACACTGGATCTGTACCGGGCTGAACAGCGCTTGCGGGAGGCCGAGGAACGCGCGCACGAGCCGATCGCGATCGTGGGCATCGGCTGCCGGTTCCCCGGCGGGATCGATTCGCCGGAGAGCCTGTGGCAGGTGGTGGCCGACGGAGTGGACGTCATCGGCGACTTCCCCACCGACCGCGGCTGGGACCTCGACGCCCTCTACCACCCCGACCCCGACCACCCCGGCACCAGCTACACCCGCCAGGGCGGATTCCTCCACGACGCCGCCGGATTCGACGCCGCCTTCTTCGGCATCTCCCCCCGCGAGGCCACCGCCATGGACCCCCAGCAGCGCCTCCTGCTGGAGACCGCCTGGGAAGCCGTCGAACGAGCCGGCATCGACCCCACCTCCCTCCACGGCACCCGCACCGGCGTCTACACCGGGCTGACCCATGACTACTACGGCATGCGGTTCGACGAGGGGCCGGAGTCCGCGCTCGGGTATCTGCTGACCGGCAACTCGACGAGCGTGGCGTCGGGGCGGGTCGCCTACACCCTCGGACTGACCGGCCCCGCCATCACCATCGACACCGCCTGCTCATCATCCCTGGTCGCCCTCCACCTCGCCTGCCAAGCCCTCCGCAACAACGAATGCGACCTCGCCCTAGCCGGCGGCGCCACCATCATGCCCACCCCCGGCCTCTTCGTCGAATTCAGCCGCCAACGCGGCCTCGCCACCGACGGACGCAGCAAACCCTTCTCCGCAACCGCCGACGGAACCAGCTGGTCCGAAGGCGCCGCCACCCTCCTCCTCGAACGCCTCACCGACGCCCAACGACACAACCACCCCATCCTCGCCACCATCCCCGGCTCCGCCATCAACCAAGACGGCGCCAGCAACGGCCTCACCGCACCCAACGGCCCCGCCCAGCAAAACGTCATCCACCAAGCCCTCACCAACGCCCGCCTCACCCCCGACCACATCGACGCCCTCGAAGCCCACGGCACCGGCACCACCCTCGGCGACCCCATCGAAGCCCAAGCCATCCTCACCACCTACGGCCACAACCGCACCCCCGACAACCCCCTCCACCTCGGCTCCATCAAATCCAACATCGGCCACACCCAAGCCGCCGCCGGCATCGCCGGCGTCATCAAAATGATCATGGCCATCCACCACAACCACCTCCCCCCCACCCTCCACATCACCCACCCCACCCCCCACATCGACTGGACCACCGGCACCATCAACCTCCTCACCCACCCCACCCCCTGGCCCACCACCAACCACCCCCGACGCGCCGCCATCTCCTCCTTCGGCATCAGCGGCACCAACGCCCACCTCATCATCGAAGAACCCCCCACCCCACCCGAACCCCCAGACCAGCCACGGGACCAAACGCCGGACCAGGACGTCCCCGGCCTGGTGCCTCTGACGCTGTCGGCCAAGCACGGCGCCGCCCTGGTCGCCGTCGCCGAGCGGATGCGCGCCCACCTGGACGCCGAGCCCGGCCACACGCTCGCCGACATCGGCCTGTCCCTCGCCACGACCCGCGCGGCCCTCGAACACCGCGCCGTGATCCTCGCCGGCGACCGCGAGGAGTTCAGCGACGCTCTGCGGGCGATCGCCGCCGATGCGCGGGCGCCGCAGTTGACCAGCGGCACGACGGGGCCGCCGGCGAAGGTCGCGTTCATGTTCAGCGGTCAGGGCCGCCAGCGGCCGGGCGCGGGCCGCGAACTGTACGCGGCGTACCCGGTGTTCGCCGACGCCCTGGACGAGGTGTGCGCCGAGCTGGACCCGCACCTGGACCGGCCGCTGCGCGCGCTGATGTTCGCCGAACCGGACTCGCCCGACGCGCGGCGCCTGGACCGGACCGAGTACGCACAGCCCGCGCTGTTCGCCCTGGAGATCGCCCTGTATCGGCTGATGCTCTCCTTCGGCGTCGTTCCTGACCATCTCATCGGCCACTCGATCGGCGAACTCAGTGCGGCCCACGCCGCCGGGGTGCTGTCCCTGCCGGACGCCTGCACGCTCGTCGCCGCGCGGGCACGGCTCATGCAGACGGCGCCGGCGACCGGCGCCATGATCGCGATCGAGGCGACGGAGGAGGAGATACACGGCTGCCTGAGTGCGTACGAGGGCCAGGTCGACATAGCCGCGGTCAACGCGCCGGCCTCGACCGTGATCTCCGGCGCGGATGACGTCGTCTCGAAGATCGCCACGTTCTGGCAGTCGGAAGGCCGTACGCAGAAGCGCCTGCGAGTGAGCCACGCGTTCCACTCCCTCCACATGGACGGCGTCCTCGACGACTTCCGCCGGGTGGCCCGCACCCTGACGTTCAGGCCACCTCGGACACCCGTCGTCTCCAACCTCACCGGCCGGTCCGCCACGTCCGAGGAGATGTGCTCGCCCGACTACTGGGCCGGCCACCTGCGCCGCACCGTGCGGTTCATGGACGGCGTCCGTCACCTGAGCGACGCGGGCGTCACGACCTATCTGGAACTCGGCCCCGACGCCGCCCTCACGTCGCTCGTGGACGCGTGCCTGGCCGGGTCCGGCACCGTGGCCCCCGTGCTGCGCCGGAACCGGCCCGAGCGGCGCACCCTCCTCGGCGCGCTCGCCGAGATCCATGTCCACGGCACGACCGTCCGCTGGCCCGAGTTCCTCTTCGGGGCAGGCGCACGGCGGGTCTGCCTGCCCACCTATCCATTCCAGCACCGGCGGCACTGGCTCGACGCGGGCTCCACCCGGGAGCCCGGCAGACGGCCGGGCGGGCATCCGCTCGCGGGTGCGCCGGTCGACGTCGCCGGGGCGAAAGAACGCTGGTTCGCCGGCACGCTCACGCGGGACGACCCCTGGTTCCTGCCGGGGCATCAGATGGCCGGGACCCCGGTTCTGCCCGGCTGTGCGATGGTCGAGTGGGCGCTGGCGGCGACGCGAGCCGCGGCCGGCCCCCTCACCGGGCAGTGGACCCTGGCCGGCATCTCGTTCAACCGGTTCCTTCCCGTTCCCGAAGGACGGCCGGTGAGCGTGCAGGCTCGGGTCGAGGAGACCGGGGGCGCACGGCGGGTGCGGTGTTTCAGCAGACCCGCCGACGGCTCCGGAGAGTGGGTCGAGCACGCGACCGTCGCCGCGGCGGGGCCGGCCGCCACCCCGCGTCCGGCCCGCATCGACCCGGCCGAGCCGCGGGACCGGCTGCTGGAACGGGACACAGGGCCGATGTACGAGCGGTTCGCCCGGGCGGGGCTCGACTGCGGGCCGGCGTTCCGCGGAGTCCGCCGCATGTGGTCCGACGGCACCGAGGGGCTCAGCCTCGTCGAGGTCGCGGAGGCCGTGCGGGACGACGGGGTGTACACGCTGCACCCGGTGGTGCTGGACGCGTGCCTGCAGATCCTCGGCGCCTTCACCGCCCGCGGCGAGGCGCTGTGGGTGCCCTACGGACTCGACCGCGTCACCGTCTACGATCGCCTGCCGAACCGGGTGTGGTGCCACGCGTACCGCCGGGACGGCGTCGGCCCGGGTGAGGCCGTCATCGACGCCCGGGTGCTGTCGGATGACGGGGAGACGCTGGCAACCCTCGACGGAGTGCGCTATCGCGAGATCGCGCGCAACGCGCTGCCCGCGGCGATCGGCGTACGTCCGAAGCGTTACGAGCTGACCTGGCAGGTCGCCGGGCAGAGCGGCGATCCCCGCCGGACCGGCACCTGGCTCGTGTACGCCGCGGATCCGGCGCTCGCCGAGGACTGGCGGGCGCAGCTGACGGAACTCGGCGCGACCGCCGTCGCCCTGAGCCCCGGCGGCGACGCGACCGGCCCGGTGCGGTTCGTCGACCCGGATTCCGAGGACGACGTCGGACGGGTGCTCGATGGACTGGCCGGGAACGGTGCCCGCGTCTCCGGCCTGGTCCTCCACTCGGACGCGGCGACGGCGCCCGGATCCGACGACGACTCCGTCGTCGACGACGCCTACCGGACGTCCCGCCGCGCGCTCGCCCTGCTCAAGGGTTTCCTGGCCGCGAGCGCCGCCGGCCGCCGCGAGATCGTCGTGTGCTCGACCGGCGCCACGGCTCCCCGCCCAGGGCGGGACGTCCCCGCCCTGGGACAGACCGTGCTGACCGGCCTGACCAAGGCCGTCGTCTGCGAGTATCCCGACCTCAAGTGCGTGCAGGCCGACCTGGACCCCAAGTCGGGGCCACCGCCGGTGCGAACGGTGCTCGGTCAGGCCGCCGGCCTGCCCGGCGCGGGCCACCTGGCGCTGCGTGACGGCCGGTGGTACGAGGCACGGCTGCGGGAGCACGAGCCGCCCGCCGGCGGGATCTCTCCTGTCGCGGTGCGACCGGACGCCACCTACCTGATCACCGGGGGCTGGGGCGGTCTCGGCCTGGCGACCGCGACGTGGCTCGCGGACCGGGGGGCCCGCACCCTGCTGCTGGCCGGCCGCACCGTCCCGGAAACCGAGCCGCCCGCCGTCACCGCGCTGCGTCGCCGCGGCGTACGGGTCGAGGGGTGTCGCGCCGACGTCGCGAAGGCGGCGGACGTCGAAAGGCTGCTCGCGTTCGCGCGGCGAGGGCTGCCACCGCTGCGCGGCATCGTGCACGCGGCTGGCGTGACGACCGGCGCGATTCTGCCGGACACCGGCTGGGACACGTTCGCCGGCGCACTGGGCCCGAAGGTGCGCGGCACATGGGAGCTGCACCGTCGCACCGCCGACTCCGACCTTGACTTCTTCGTCCTGTACTCGGCGTTCGCCTCGCTCATCGGGCTGCCCGGCGAGTCGGGATATCTCGCCGCCAACGCGTTCCTGGACGGGTTCGCCGTTCACCGCCGCCACCACGGCAGGCCCGTACTCGGCGTCAACTGGGGTGCGTGGGCGCAGGTCGGCATGGCGGCGCGTGGTGGTGCGATCGAGAAGACGGACGCGATGGGCATCCGCGCGATCCCGCCCGACCAGGCGCTGGCGGCGCTCGGCGCGCTGCCCGCCGCATCCCCTCCCCATGTCGGCCTGGCCTTGATGGACTGGCGCCGCCACGTGACCGCGGCCCGCCGCGGGCAGCCGTACACGCTGCTGACGGACGTGACGCCGGAGGACGTCCCGGGGAGCGAGCCGGCAGCCGGCCCCGGGCGTGCCAAGGACCTGGCCAAGCTCGTCGTGCGCGATCCGGACGAGGCGCGCGAGGTGCTGCTCGGCGAGCTGCTGGACAGGGTCGCCCAGCTGCTCGGCCTGAGCGCGGCGGAGCGCACCGAACTCCACCCCCAGTTCCGGCACCACCGGCTGAACGAGCTCGGTTTCGACTCGCTCACCACGGTCCAGCTACGCAACCGGCTCCTCGCGGACTTCTCCGCGGACGCCTCCCCGGACTTCCTGTTCGGCGGCGGCACGGCGATGGAGATCGTCGAGTTGATCTGCCGTCACCTCACCGCCCTGACCGTGCTCGCGGCGGACGACGGTCCTCCGGAAGAGGACGGTGAGACCGAGGTCCTGACGCTCTGACCGCCCACCGTTCCTCGAGTCCCCCGCCGACCCCCTGTGCACAAGGAGGCACCGCTGTGAGTGAACGCGGCTCTGCCGTCATCCCACCCCTGGTGACCGAGCTGGCCCAGGCCGGGATCAGATTGAAGCTCGCCGGTGCGGACCGGCTGGAGGTCTCCGCGCCGCGCGGCCGGCTGTCCCGCGAGCTGCTCGGCCGTATCGAGCGGCACAAGCCGGAGCTGATCGAATGGCTGTCCGGCGTGCCGTTCGCGCGGCCGCCGGAGGGGGAACCGCCGGTGGTCGTGCCGGACGAGGAGAACCTCTACGAGCCGTTTCCCCCCTCGGACCTGCAGATGTCCTTCCTCATCGGCAGCCGGGAGGGCGTGGAGCACTACGTGCGCCCGCACTCCTACATGGAATACGAGGTCGGCGGGCTGGAGCCCGGGCGGCTGCAGGCGGCGCTGGACGAGGAGCTGGACCACCAGCGCAAGAACATCGTCGTGGTGCGGGAGGACCTGCGGCTCCAGACCGTGCGCGACCCGGCACCGGTGCGGATCCCGGTGCACGACCTGCGTGGGCGGCCCGAATCCGAGCAGCGCGCGCACATCGAACGGATCCGCGCCGAGCTGGAGCGCAAGGAGCCGCCGATCGACCGCTGGCCGTGGTTCGACATGCGGCTCACCCTGCTCGGCGAGAACCGCGGGCTGCTGCACTACAACAACAACAATCTGTTCAGCGACGCACCCGGGACGCTGCGGTTCCTCCAGACGATCCTGCACCGCTACCACCATCCGGACGAGCCGCGCCCCCCGCTCGACATCGCCTACCGGGACTGCGTGCTGGCCCTGGCAGAGCTGGAGAACTCGCCCCTGGGCCAGAGGTCGAAGAAGTACTGGCTGGACCGCGTCGCGGACTGGCCGGGAGCGCCGGCGGTCCCGCAGGCGGCCGGAGCCGATCCGCGGCGCCGGTCCCGGCTCCGCCGCCGCGAACTCCTGTTCCCCGCGGAGGTGTGGAAGGAGTTCAAAGCACGGTTCGAGGCCAGACGGCTGACCGCGACGAACACTCTCACGGCCGTCCACGCGGAGGTGCTCTCCTACTGGAGCGGATCGCGGCATTTCCTGATCAACAATATGATCACCCACCGGCTCCCGCTGCATCCGCGGATGCACGAGCTGGTCGGGAACTTCGCGTCGCTGTATCCGCTGGAGGTGGACTGGCGTCACGACGAGCCGTTCCACGCGCGGGCCCGGCGGCTGCAGTCGCAGGTGCTAGACGACGTGCAGCATGTGTACTGGAGCGGCGTGAAGGTCCTGCAGGCGCTGAACCGGGCGCAGGGGACGCCCGGGCGGGCCGCCTGCCCGTTCGCGCTGGGCAGCGCGCTGTTCGTCGGGAAGAGCGACCGCCCCGCCTACAGCGTTCTCGAGACGCCCCAGACGTCGCTGGACTGCGAGTTCTGGGAGCTCCCCGATGGCAGGCTGTGGGTGGTGTGGGACGTCATCGAGGAGATGTTCCCCGACGGGCTCGTCGACGCGATGCAGGAGGGTTACCGCTCGATCGTCATGGCGCTCGCGCACGACGACGCGGCCTGGGAGACGAAGGCGTTCTCCCCGCTGTCCCCGGACGAGCGCGCTCTGCGGCTGGAGCTGAACCGCTTCCGCGGCGGCGTACCGACCGACCTGCTGCACGAGAGCCTGGCTCGTCTCGCGGCCGAGCGTCCGGACGACATCGCGGTGGTCACCGAGGACACCGTGCTCGACTACCGGGAGCTGCGCCGCCGCGCCGCCGGCGTCGCCGGCTCCCTGATCGGGGCCGGGGTCCGGCCGGGGTCGTTGGTGGCCGTGGTGTCGCCCAAGGAGTGGGAGCAGGTCGCGGCGGTGTTCGGGATCCTGACGGCCGGCGCGGCGTACGTGCCGGTGGATCCGTCCTGGCCCGAGGACCGCATCCGCTACGTCCTGGCCGACACGAAGGCCCGTGCCGTGCTCACGACCGAGGAGCTGCGCCCGGCTCTCGCGGGCCTGACCGACCTGCCCGTGCTGTCCGTGGGCGCGGACATCGCCGATCGCGCGCCCGCCGACCCGGTGCTGGTGACCCGTGACCCGACGGATCTCGCCTACGTCATCTACACCTCCGGCTCGACAGGCCGGCCCAAGGGCGCGGTGCTGGACCACTGCGGCCCGCTCAACACCATCAGGGACGTCAACCGGCGGTTCGGGATCGGCCGCGACGACGTGCTGTTCGGCATCTCGTCCCTGTGCTTCGACCTGTCGGTCTACGACGTCTTCGGGGCTGTCGAAGCGGGCGCGCGTCTGGTGCTGCCGCCACCGGGGCAGGTCGACCCGGGGTCATGGCTCGGCCTGGTCCGCGAGCGGGGCGTCACCGTGTGGAACAGCGTACCGGCGATCATGCAGCTGTTCGTGGAGGAGGCCGAAGCGACCGGCGCGACGTTCCCCGCGCTGCGTACGGTCCTGCTGAGCGGCGACTGGATCCCCGTCGGCCTGCCGGACCGCATCCGGCGGATCGCGCCGCGGGCCCGTGTCGTCAGTCTGGGCGGCGCGACCGAGGCGTCGATCTGGTCGATCTGCTTCCCGATCGACGAGGTGGATCCCGGCCGGCCGAGCATCCCGTACGGCAAGCCGCTGTCCAACCAGACCTGGTACGTGCTCGACGGATGTGGCCGGGACGCTCCGACCTGGGTGCCCGGTGACCTCTACATCGGCGGCCTCGGCGTCGCCCGCGGCTATCTGAACGACCCGGTCAGAACCGGCGCGGCGTTCGTCATCCATCCGCGCACCGGCGAGCGGCTGTACCGCACGGGAGACCGGGGCCGTTTCCTTCCCAGCGGCGACATCGAGTTCCTCGGCCGCTCCGACTTCCAGGTGAAGGTCCAGGGCTTCCGCGTCGAACCCGGGGAGATCGAGCACACGCTGGCCGAGCACGCGTCGGTCGGACAGGCCGTCGTCGTGGCTCACCGGTCCGGCTCGGGCAGCCGCCTCGCCGCGTTCGTGACGGGCGTGGACGGGATGGCCGCACCGGACGCCGCCGTTCTGCGGGACGCGCTCGCCGAGCGCCTGCCCGCGTACATGGTGCCCGGTCAGATCACCGTGCTGGACCGCCTGCCGCTGACCGGCAACGGGAAGCTCGACCGGGCCGCGCTGCAGGTGCTGGAGCCCGCGGCGGACGCCGAGCGGCGCGCATACGCCGCCCCGGGCACGCCGACGGAGAAGGCCCTCGTGGAGATCTGGGAGTCGATCCTGGACACCGCGCCGATCGGCGTCCACGACGACTTCTTCGAACTCGGCGGGCAGTCGTACACGGCGCTGCGGGTCATCGGGCAGATCACCCGCAAACTGGGGCATCGGGCGCCGCTGGGCGCGCTCATCGAACGCCGGACGATCGCCGCGCTGGCCCGGTACCTGGACGACCGCGCCGGCGCCTGGTCGCCGCTCGTACGGCTGCGGCGGGCGCCGGAGGAGGAGAATCCGTGGTTCTTCGTCCATCCGGCCGGTGGGAACGTGCTGTGCTACCAGTCGCTCGCCGCCTCCTCCGCCCGGCCCTTCCACGCCTTCCAGGCCCCCGGACCGTCCACGGGGCAGGACCCGCTCGCCACGGTGGAGGAGCTGGCCGGACTGTACGTGCGGGCGCTGACGGAGGCGCGGCCGTACGGCCCGTACCTCATCGGGGGCTGGTCCTCCGGCGCGGTCGTCGCCGCGGAGATCGCCCACCGGCTGGAGCAGGGCGGCGAGAAGGTCGGCCGACTGGTGGTGATCGACGCTCCCGCCCCGGTCGCGACACGGTCCGTCGACGATCCGCACCTGCTGCTGTGGTTCCTGGAGGACCTGAATGTCGGGTTCGACCCCACCCCGGAGCGGCTGTCGGAGCTCACCGCGCTGACCGGCGACGACCGCATGAACCGCGCCCTCGCGTGGCTGCGGGAGGGGAACGCCCCCGGAACCGGCCTGGACCCGGCGGACATCGCCGCGACCTTCGCCGTGTTCCAGGGCGTCGTTCGCGCCTGCAACGCCTACCGATGCCCCGGCGTCTCCGCCGACGTCAGCGTCCTGCGGGCGCGGGACGGCCGGGTCGGCGAGTTCGCCGATCACCCGTACGCGCACGCTCCCGATTGGGGCTGGTCGTCGCTCACCTCCGGTGCGGTGGACGTCACGACGCTCCCCGGCACCCACCACACGCTGCTCACCGGCCCGTCGTCGGCCGCCGTCGCCGACGTGATCAACGGCGTCCGGCCGGCCGGGTGAAACCGCGACTCCCAGGAGGCGATCCACGATGGCGCAGGAACTGCTCGTCGAACTGAGCCGGCGCGGCATCAAGCTCCGGCTGGCCGCCGATGACCGCCTGGACGTCCTGGCCCCGGCGGGCTCACTGACCCCCGAGCTGCGCGACGACCTGAGGCGGCGGCGCGATGAACTGATCACCATCCTGAGAGGGGTGGAGGCGGGCGACGAATCCTCCGCGATCGCTCCGCGGCCGGATCAGCGGCACGAGCCGTTCCCGCTGACCGACATCCAGCACGCCTACTGGGTCGGGCGCAGCCCGGCGCTGGATCTCGGCGGGGTGTCCACGCACGTCTACTTCGAGCTCGAACGCGACGGGCTGGACCTGGAGCGCGCACAGGAGAGCCTGCGCTCGGTGATCGACCGCCACGACATGCTGCGGGCCGTGATCGGAGCGGACGGCACGCAGCGGGTCCTGCCGCGGGTGCCGCCCTACGTCATCGCGACGGCGGACCTGCGGGGGCTGCCGCCGGAAGAGCGGGACGAGCGGCTCGACGCGACGAGGCGGGGGATGGACCACCAGGTGCTCCCCGCCGACCGATGGCCGCTCTTCGACATCCGCGCATCACGGATCGGCGGTGACCGCACCCGTCTGCACGTCAGTCTCGACACGCTCATCCTCGACGGCTACAGCATGTATCTCCTGTTCCAGGACTGGCGCCGGTTCTACGAGGAACCCGGCTGGAACCCGGAACCGCTGGCGGTCGGCTACCGCGATCACGTGCTGGGCGAGGAGGCCGCGCAGGAGGGCCCGCGGTACAAGAGGGCACGCGAGTACTGGATGAGCCGGCTCGCCGAGCTCCCCGCCGCACCGGCACTGCCGCTGGCCACGCAGCCGTCCCGGCTGACCCGCACCCGTTTCTCCCATCGTGGCGCGCGGATGAGCGGCGACGGCTGGCGGGCGATCAAGCGGCTGGCTCGGCGGCACGCCCTCACGCCGTCCGCCGTGCTGATGACCGCGTACGCCGACGTGCTCCGCCACTGGTCCGACCAGCCGGACTTCACCCTCGACCTCACGCTGTTCAACCGGCCGCAGACGCACCCGCAGCTCGGCCGGCTCATCGGCGACTTCACCTCGGTGACGCTGCTCGCCGTCACGGCGCCGGAGGGGGAGGAGTCGTTCGCCGGCCGTGCCAGGCTCCTGCAGAGCCGGCTCCTGCGGGACCTGGAGCACCCGTCGTTCAGCGGTGTCCGGGTGATGCGCGAGCGCACCCGGCTGACCGGCGGCGGCCCGGGCGCGAGCATGCCGGTGGTGTTCACCAGCGCGCTGGTCCTCGGCTCGGAGGACGACGACCCGTCGGACGGCCTTCACTTCTTCGGCGAGCACGTGTACGGGATCACGCAGACGCCGCAGGTCTGGCTCGACCATCAGGTGAGCGAGGAGCGGGGCGAGCTGGTCTACAACTGGGACGCGGTCGAGGAACTGTTCCCCGCCGGTCTGCTGGACGACATGTTCCACGCATACCAAGAGCTGATCGAGCGGCTCAGCCGGGACGAGGAGGCATGGGAGCGCAGCGGTCCGGCGATCGCGCTGCCCGCCGGACAGGCCCGGGAGCGGGACGAGGCCAACGCCACCGCCGCCGGCGTCCCCGCACGCACGCTGTGCGACCTGGTCGAGGAGCAGGCACGGCGACGGCCGTACGCCACCGCCGTGATCGCCGATTCCGGGGCCGTGACCTACGGCGAGGTCATGGCGGACGCCTACCGCCTCGCGCACCGGCTCCGCGCGCTCGGCACGGAGCCCGGCACGCTCGTGGGCGTCGTCCTGCACAAGGGCGCGGAGCAGGTCGCCGCAGTGCTCGGCGTGACCCGGTCCGGCGCGGCGTACCTGCCGATCGATCCGCAGTGGCCGCGGGCCAGGCGCGACCAGCTCATCGAGCGGGGACGGGTCCGCGTGGTGGTGACCTCGCCCCAGCTGCGCGACGAGCTCACCTGGCCCGGGGGCGTCACCGTCGTGACCTCCGCCGACCCGCGGACCCGTGCCTGCGCCCCGGAGCCGCCGGACGTCGCCCCCGCCCCGGAGGACCTCGCATATGTGATCTTCACGTCCGGTTCGACGGGGACGCCGAAGGGCGTGATGATCGACCACCGCGGCGCGGTCAACACCGTGCTCGACATCAACCGCCGGTTCGCGGTCGGCCCGGACGACCGCGTCCTGGCGCTGTCCTCGTTGAGCTTCGACCTGTCGGTGTACGACATCTTCGGCATGCTGGCGGCCGGAGGCGCCGTCGTCATGCCGTCCCCGATCGACCTGCACGATCCGAAACGCTGGTCCACGCTCATCGAGCGGCATCGGGTGACGGTCTGGAACTCGGTGCCCGCCCTGGCGCAGGCGTGGGTGGACGCCCCCGCGTCCGCGGCCGAGCGGACACCGCGGGTGGTGCTGCTCAGCGGCGACTGGATCCCCGTGTCGCTGCCCGGCCTGATCCGCTCCCGGCACCCCGCCGCCCGGGTCATCAGCCTCGGCGGCGCGACCGAGGCGTCCATCTGGTCGGTGTGGTATCCGATCGGCGAGGTGCCCCCGGAGTGGACCCGGATCCCGTACGGCAAACCGCTGACCAATCAGACGCTCCACGTGTACGGCCCGGGCTTCGTGCGGCGTCCCACGTGGGCGGCCGGCGAGATCTGGATCGGCGGGATCGGTGTGGCGAAGGGCTACTGGGCGGATCCGGAGAGGACGGCCGAGCGCTTCGTGACGCACCCGGAGACCGGGGAGCGGCTGTACCGCACCGGTGACCGCGGACGTTACCTGCCCGGCGGCGACATCGATTTCCTGGGCCGGGAGGACCACCAGGTCAAGGTCAACGGATACCGCATCGAGCTCGGCGAGATCGAGGCGGCGCTGCGCGGCCGGGACGCGGTCGAGGAGGCCCTGGTGACGGTCGCGGACAATCCGCTCACCGGCGGCCGGCAACTCGTCGCCTGTGTGGTGGCGTCACCCGGCGCAGCGGAGGACGACCTGTCCCCCGCGGTGCTCCGCGAGGCGCTCGAAGGGCTCCTGCCCGCGTACATGGTGCCGCGTCACTACCTGCGGATCGACGCCGTTCCGCTGAGCGCCAACGGGAAGGTCGATCGCGCCGCGCTGCCACTGCCCTGGAGCGACGCGGCTCCCGAGGAGGCGCCGACGGCGCCCCGCGACGACCTGGAGCACCGGCTGCTGAAGATGTGGAGCGACGCCCTGGGCCGGGACGACTTCGGCGTCGACGACAACTTCTTCGAGCTCGGCGGCGACTCCCTGCACGCCGTCCGCATCCTCACCCGGATTCGTAAGGATCTCGGCATCGAGCAGGAGGCCGAGGATGACCTGGAGATGCTGTTCGACCACCCCACGATCGCGGAACTGGCCACGAAGCTGCACGAGCGGATGAGATGTTGACCACGATGACGCGGGCCGTATCGAGCGGATGGGACGACGTGATCGTCGGCGCCGGTTCGGCCGGCGCCGTACTCGCGGCGCGGCTCTCGGAGTGCCCGGACCGCCGGGTGCTGCTGCTGGAGGCCGGTGTGGACCGGACCGACCCGGACCGCGCCGCGGACATACCGCTGATGGATGGCTACAACTGGGACTATTCCGCCTACATCGCCGACCCGGTCGACGGGAGCCGGGAGTACCCCTACCGGGTGGGGCGGCTCGTCGGCGGATCGTCCGCGGTGAACGGCGCGCTCGCGGTACGCGGCCTGCCCGGGGACTTCGACGCCTGGGCGGCGGCGGGCAACCCCGCATGGGCGTGGAAACACGTCCTGCCCTTCTTCGCCGCGTTGGAGACCGACGCCGACTTCGGCGGCGAGCCCGGCCACGGCTCCGGCGGACCGCTGCCCGTCCGGCGTGACCGGGAGCTGGCGCCGCTCGCCGCCGGGTTCCTCCGCGCCTGTGCCGCGCTCGGCCTGCCGGAGGTCGGCGACCTGAACGGGGTGGACGCCCCGGCCGGGGCCGGCCGCATCCCCCGCAACGTGGCGGACGGCCGGCGGATGTCGACGACGGAGGCGTATCTGGCGCCCGCGCGCGCCCGGCCCAACCTGGCGGTGTGGGCCGGATGCCAGGTCGTGCGCGTCATTGTGGAGGGCGGGCGCGCCCGGGGCGTGGAGGTCGTCCGGGACGGCGGGATCGTCACGGTCAGCGGCGGCCGGGTGACCCTGTCCGCCGGCGCGGTGAACACACCGGCGATCCTCCAGCGTTCGGGCGTCGGCCCTGCGGACCGGCTGTCCGCACTGGGTGTCCGGCCGGTCCTCGACCTGCCGGGCGTCGGCCGTAATCTCGTCGACCATCCGTTCGTCGCGCTGTGGGCGGTGCCGAAGGACGGTGTGTGCCGTGCGGGCGACCCGCTGCACCAGGTGCTGGCACGGCTGGCCGGCCCCGGACGCGCCCCGGACCTCAGCGTGACGCTGCTGAACAACGTCACCGGCCTCGCCGTTCCCGCGATCGGTGCGATGCTGCGTGGGCGGGTCGGGGTGTCGCTCTCCGCGGCGCTGCTCAGCCCGGAGTCGCGCGGCTTCGTCGCCCTCCGTGACGCGGATCCCGGAACGCCGCCGGTGATCGCGCTGAGGCTCGCCTCGGCCGGCCGTGACATCGAGCGGCTGATGACCGGCATGCGGGCCGTCTGGTCCCTGATCCGCGACGACGAGATCGCCTCGCTCCTCCAGCGCGTTTTTCTGTGGACCGACCGGATGGTCGACGACGACGTGATGCTGCGCTCGTCCGTCGCCCGTTTCGTCTGCCCCTCATGGCACCCGGCGGGAACCGCCCGGATGGGGCCCGCGGACGACCGCCTCGCCGTGGTCGACGAACGTCTGCGCGTTCACGGCATCCAGGGCCTGCAGGTGGTGGACGCCTCCGTGATGCCCACGATCCCGAGCGCCCCGACCAACCTCAGCTGCATGATGCTCGCGGAAAGGGCTGCCGATTGGATGGGATGACTGCCACGGGAACCCGGGCCGGCGCGCCGAAGTCCTGGGGCGTGACCTGGCGACCCGTGCCGGACGCGACGATGCGGATCTTCTGCCTGCCGCACACCGGGGCCGGCGCCGCCGCCTATCGCGCCTGGGCGGCGTACCTGCCGCCGGAGATCGAGCTGGTCGCGGTCCGGCTGCCGGGCCGCGAGACGCGTTTCCGCGAGCGGCCCTTCACCCGGATCGGCGACCTGGTTCCCGCGCTCCTCGACGGCCTGTGCCCGTTCCTCGACCGGCCGCATGCCTGGTTCGGCCACAGCATGGGCGCCCTGGTGGCCTACGAGATGTGCCGGGCTCTTCGCGACCGGGGGATGCCCCCGCCGGAACGGCTGTTCGTGTCCGGCCGTCGCGCCCCGCACCTGCCTGATCGCGACCGGCCCGTGCACGACGCGCCCGTGGCCGACATGGTGGCGCGGCTGGAGGAACTGAACGGGACACCGCGCGAGGTGCTCGACGACCGGGCCACGCTGACCACCTTCCTGCCGATGCTGCGGGCGGACTTCGCGGTGGCGGAGACGTACCGCTGGCGACCCGCCGGGCCGCTCCAGTGCCCGATCTCGGTCTTCGGCGGGACCCGCGACCCCATGGCCACGATGGCCGAACTGCGTGCCTGGGACCGGCACAGCGCCGGCGGCTGCACCGTGCGGATGTTCGACGGCGACCACTTCTTCCTGCACGAGTCCCGCGGGCCGGTCACGGCCGCCATCACCGACGACTTGTGGACCGGCTCAGGGAGGCCACATTGACCGAAGTGACCGAGGTGCCCCGGGCGGCCTCGTCTGCCCGGGACGCCGGAACGGACCCGGCGGACGGCGGCGCGCCGTTCCCGCTGACAGACCTGCAGGCCGGCTATCTGGTCGGCGCGAGCCGACTCATCGAGCTCGGCGGGTTCCGGCCGAACCTGTATACCGAACTGGACGTCGTCGGTTTCGACCCCGCCCGTGCCGAGCACGCGATCAACCTGCTCATCCGGCGGCACGAGCACCTGCGGACCTTGGTGCTGGCCGACGGACGGCAGCAGGTGATCGGGGAGGAGCGCGTCACGCCGGTCCGGATCCCCGTCGTCGACGTGTCCGGCCTCTCCCCCGCGGACCAGGAACAGGCGATCCTCGCGACCCGGGAACGCATGCTCGACGAGGGCCCGGATCCGACCGGCTGGCCGCTGCTCGACATCGTGGTCCACCGGGTCCGGCCGCACCGGCACCGCGTCCACTTCGCGATGAGCCTCCTGCTGCTCGACTCCGCGAGCACGCTCACGCTGCAGCGGGAACTGCTGCTGCTCTACCGGGATCCCGGTGCGGAGCTGCCTCCCGTGCGCCGCACCTTCCGCGAATGCGTGCTGGCGCGCATGGCCCGGGAGGACTCCGACGCCTATCGGGAGCAGTGGCGTTACTGGGAGGATCGCCTCGACTCGCTGCCCGGTCCCCCGCAGCCTCCGCTGGCGCGCCGGCCCGCCGGAGTGTCCCCCGTGCGTCTCACCCGCCGCGCGTGCGTGCTGACCGCCGACCAGTGGAATCGGCTGCGCGCGAACTTCCGCAGGCGCCGCGTCCTGCCGACCACCGGGCTGCTGCACGTCTTCGCGGAGACGCTCGGCGCGTGGTCGGCCACGCCCCGTTTCTCCCTCAATGTCCTCCACCAGAACTGGGCGCTCCAGGATCCCGACGTGGAGGGGGTGGTGGGGCAGTTCAGCGCGACACTGCCGCTGGAGGTGGACCTGACCGCCGACGAGGACTTCTGGGCGCGGGCGCGCACCCTGCAGAGCCGGCTCTGGACGGACCTGAAGAACGCCGAAGTGACCGGTGTGCGGATCACCCGGGAGCTGGCCGCCCGCCGCGGCTGGACCTCGGGCGCGGCGATGCCGTACGTCTTCAACAGCATGCTGGCCTCGGGAGAGCACGCCCCCCGCGCCACGAGGCCGGCCTGCCGCAGAATCACCACCGGTCTACGCACTCCCCAGGTGCTCATCGACAACCAGGTCCTCGACGACGTCGACGGCGGCGTCGCGTGCGTGTGGGACGTCGTCGACGACGTCTACCCGCCCGGCCTGCCGGACATCATGTTCGACGCGTACCGGACCATGCTGGGGACGCTCTCCGGCCCGGACGGCCACGAGACCGCACCGGACCCCGTGCCGGCGGGGCATCGCGCGCTCGTCGCGTCCCTCAACGTGCCGCGGACGCCGCCCGGCGGCCGTCTTGAGGACGGTTTCCTGCGGAACGCGCGCGCACACCCCGACGCCGTCGCGGTGATCACCTCCGAGCGCCAGCTGACATACGGCCGGGTCGACGACGCCTCTCGCGCCGTCGCCGCCTGGCTGGGCGAGCAGGGCATCGGGCCGGGCGACGTCGTTCCCGTCGTCATGGCCAAGGGGTGGGAGCAGATCGTCGCGGTGCTCGGCGTGCTGCGGGCGGGCGCCGCCTACTGCCCGGTCGACGCGGGACTGCCCGCAGAACGGATCCGGCATCTGATCCGGGAGTGCTCGGCCCGGGCCGTGCTCGGTCAGTCACACCGGCCGCTCGCCGAACCACCCGGCGTACCGGTCCTGCACGTCGACACGTTGCACGCCGGCGCGCCGTCCGAGGGCGCCGGGCATCCGGTCGTCGTGCGGGCGGGAGGCGAGGACCCGGCGTACGTCATCCACACGTCCGGATCGACGGGGCGGCCGAAGGGTGTGGTGATCGAGCACCGGGCCGCGCTCAACACGATCCATGAGGTCAACCGGCTCATCGGGCTCGGGCCCGCGGACCGGGTCTTCGGCATCTCGTCGCTGAGCTTCGACCTGTCGGTCTGGGACGTGTTCGGGGCGCTCACCGTGGGCGCGGCGGTGATCCTGCCGGAGGCGACGCCGCGCCCCGACCCGATGGGCTGGGCGGCGACCGCACGGGCCTGCGGCGCGACCGTGTGGAACTCGGTTCCCGCGCTCGCCGAGATGCTCGCCGAAGTCGTGGAGGAACGCGCCGGCCTGGGCCGGCCTCCCGTCCGCGCGTTCCTGCTGAGCGGCGACTGGGTGCCGACGTCGCTGCCGGACCGCCTGCGCCGGCTCTGGCCGCGGACGCGCGTGGTGGCGATGGGCGGTGCGACGGAGGCGTCCATCTGGTCGAACGTGTACGAGATCGGCCGGGTCGACCCGTCCTGGCGCAGCATCCCGTACGGCACGCCGCTGCGCGGACAGACCATGGAGATCCTCGACCACCGGCTCGATGTGCGTGCGCCCTGGGCCGTCGGCCGGATCTACATCGGCGGCGCCGGCCTCGCCCGCGGCTACGCGGGTGACGAGCAACGTACCGCCGAGCGGTTCGTACGGCATCCCCGCACCGGAGAGCGTCTCTACTGGACCGGTGACCTCGGCCGCTACCTCCCCGGCGGAATCATCGAGTTCCTCGGCCGGGAGGACCGCCAGCTCAAGATCCACGGTTTCCGGGTGGAGCCCGGCGAGATCGAGTCGGCGATCCGCGAGCATCCCGGCGTGCGCGAGTGCGCGGTCAGCGCCGTGTCCGGAGCAGGCGGCCGGCCGCGGCTCGTGGCGTTCGCGGTGCCGCACGCGGGCCGCGCCCCGGACGCCGCCGCGATCACCGCCCGTCTGCGCGACCGGCTGCCCTCGTACATGGTCCCGGGGCAGATCCACGTGCTGAACCGGCTGCCGCTGACGTCCAACGGGAAGGTCGACGTCTCCCGCGCGCTCACGATGGTGGCGACGCCGCCACGAACCGGGCGGACCACGGACGCGCCGGACGACACGCTGACTCGCCGGCTGACCGAACTCTGGGAGGAGATCTTGCAGGCCCCCGGAGCCGGGCCCGACGGCGACTTCTTCGCCCTGGGCGGCAACTCGCTGCTCGCGCTCCGCCTGATCAACCGGATCCGCGCGGAGGTGGGCGGCGACCCGCAGTTCGGACTGATCTTCGAAGCCCCGACGGCACGGGCGCTCGCCATCCGGATCCGGGACGGCGGAGCGGGGGGGTGCGCCGTCACCCTGGCGGCCGGCACGGGCACCGAGCTCTTCCTGTTCCACCCGGTCGGCGGTTCCGTCCGCGCTTACCACGCTCTCGCACAAGCGTGGCCCGGACCTGTCCGCGCGTTTCAGAGCCGCGCTCTCGTCCATGGGCAGGCCGCCGTTCCCGAACCCGGCCTCCCGGCGATGGCCGCGGCCTACTGCGACGAACTGCGACGGCTCGCCCCGCGGGGGCCGTACGTCCTCGGGGGCTGGTCGATGGGCGGCGTGCTGGCCTACGAGGTCGCACGCCGCCTGGCCGAGACGGGGGAGCGGACGGACGTCTTCATGATCGACAGTACGGCCGACGGCGATCGGTCGCCGGACACCGACGTGGCCCGGCATCGCGAGTTCCTGCGTGACCTGGCAGGCGGGCGGCTGCCCGGCGCGGTGACAGCCGTTCTCCGGGACGCCGATCCGGCCGGGCTGACGAGAGCGGCGCGCGACGCCGCGGTCGAGCACGGGCTCCTGCCGGTCGAGATCGACGTACCGGCATTCGAACGCCTGATGCGGACGCACACCCACAATCTGACGATCCTCGCCGCGCACCGGCCGGACACCTCGGACCGGCGCACGCTGCTGTTCGTCGCGGGGGACGTGGACCGGCCGGACCCCGCCGTCGCCTGGCGTGCGGTGTGCGCGGGCATCGAGGTGGAGGTCCTGCCCGCGGATCACTACTCGATCGTCGCCGACGACCGGATCCCCGGCATCGTCGGCCGCGTCACCGCCTGGCTGGCGGAGCCGGCGGCCGGACGGACGGCAGCGGAGTGAGCCGCGTCCGGACTCCCGTTCCGGCGGAGGGGCGCCCGCCGCTCCGCGGCGCGTGCCGGGCATCGTCCCCGGCCGCCTCCGCTCCCGGAGGGAACCACTCGTACTCCCGGCGATGTAGCCGCCCCAGGACTACTCCGCAGCGGGCACCCGCAAGACCCATCCCAGGTACGACGACGGCGGATGGCAGATGAGCGAAGATCGAACAGGACCACGTCCACACGAGGAGAAGAGCGCGATGACGCAGCAAGGGGTTCCGGCGCAGGAACTGCGCGGAACGTTCTCCGGCGAGATCCACGTGCCGGGAGACCCCAGGTACGACGAACAACGGATGCCCTGGAACCGCAGGATCGACCCACACCCGGCCGTCGTCGCCGAGGCCACCGGGCCGAAGGACGTGCTGGCGGCGGTGCGTGTGGCGCGCGAGCACTCCCTGCCCTTCGCCGTCCAGGCCACGGGCCACGGCAACCTCGCCCTCGCCCACGCCGACGGAGGCCTGCTCCTCCGCACCCCGGGGATGGCGGCGGTCGAGGTGGACCCCGGGCGCCGCACCGCCCGGGTCGGCACCGGCGCCCTCTGGTCGGACGTCGTCGCCGCCGCGGCGCCATTGGGCCTGGCGCCGCTGTCGGGCACTCCGTCCGTCGGCGTGACCGGATACACCCTGGGCGGCGGCATCGGCTGGCTCTCCCGCAAGTACGGCCTGGCCTGCGACAGCCTGGTGCGCGCGGAGATCGTGACAGCCGACGGCGAGTTGCGGACCGTCGACGCCGAGCAGCATCCCGATCTGTTCTGGGCGCTGCGCGGCGGCAGCGGCAACTTCGGGGTCGCGACCTCCCTGGAGTTCCGGCTCTACCCCGTCGGCCAGGTGTACGCGGGCATGTCCCTCCACTCGCTGGACCGGGCCCGTGAGACCCTCGCGCTCTACCGCGAGTGGTCGCGCGAGGAACCGGACGAGATGAACACCGGCGTCACCCTGATGAGCCTGCCGGACGCGCCGATGATCCCGGAGCCGATGCGCGGCAAGCAGTTCCTGTCCCTTCGCGCGTTCCACCTGGGCACGGCCGAGGACGCCGAGCGCCACTTCCGGCCGCTGCTGGACGCCGCGGGGCCCGCGGTGATGGGTCAGTACGGGATGATGGACTTCACGTCGGCGGGTCTGGCGATCGCCGGTCCCCCGCCGCCGCCCGTCCTGGCCCGCCAGCAGATCGAGCTCTGCCGCGAGCTGCCCGACGGTCTCATCGACGTGCTGCTGGAGGCGATGGAACCCGGTTCGCCGCTGACGGCGATCGAGATCCGGCACTGGGGCGGCGCCATCGAGCACGCGGGGCCCGACGCCGGGCCGGCCGGCCACCGCGACGTCCCGTTCTCCGTCATCGCGACGGCGATGTACCCCCAGCGGGAGATGGACGCGGTCGTCGCCCCCTACCTCGAAGGCCTGCTGGGGCGGATCCGGCCCTTCTCCACCGGTGGTTCCTTCCTGAACTTCCTCGGGAACCCGGCCAAGGCCGAAACCGCCTTCACCCCGGAGAACTACGCGCGCCTCCGCGAGATCAAGCGCTCGTGGGACCCGGACAACTTCTTCCACGTCAACCACAACATCCCGCCGCTGTGACCAGGTGGAGCGCCGCTCTCCGAGCGGCGCTGTAAGGCGTTCGACGGCCTCCGGCCGGCGGCGCGGCCCCCGGGAGGGTACGCGCCGCCGGCCGGAGGCCTCTGTCGTCAGGGCGGCCCCTCAACAGCACTCTGGGAGATGACGGTCGGAAATGAACGGCGCAGGATGAAAGAAATTGTCACGGGTGATTTTTCGAAAACACCTCGAGGTCACCGCCGAACGTAACCGGTCATGGAAGCCAGCCGATCGTGCGGTCATGGCCGGGAGAGGAGCGACGTCATGGGCGAACCAAGACTCCTGTCCGGCCGCGTGCGACCGGCCCCCGACACGAGTGCCGCGAAATGAACCCCGGAGGAAAAGGCCGCGCGAAACGGCGCCTATTCCAGGTCGGCATAGGAGTCCTCCTGGCATTCGGCGTGGCCATCCATTTGTGGGTGAGCAAGCAGTTCGGCATGTGGATGGTCGTCATCGTCGTCGCACTGCTGATTCTGCACATTCCGGTGGCGATGTACGTGCGTCGCTCACTTCGCCGGCGCCGTGCCGCCGCCGCGACGCACATGACGAGGTAGCCCCGGCGACGGTGATCTCCACAAGGGTCAGGGCGGGCCGGTGACCGGCCCGCCCTGCCCGTGTCTCAGGGACCGTTCTCAGCTCCTGTCGTGGCCGCCGACGACGGCCAGGACCGGCAGGGCCAGCAGCACGGACGCGCCCGCCACGGCGAAGGCCGTGACCCCGCCACCGTAATAGAGGGGGAGCCAGACGACAGGCGCGAGCGCCGCCCCGGCGAATCGGAACGCCGACACCGCCGAGAGCACACCGCCCCGGTTGCCCGGCACCGCCCGCACGGTGAGGTTCTGCAGCGCGATGGTGAGCATGGAGGACGCGGCACCCGCCGCCGTCCAGCACAGGGCCAGCGTCCAGGCCGTGCCGGTGACGCCGACCAGCGCCACGAACACGGCCGTCGCCACCGCGGCCACCACCCCGCACATCCTGGCGCCGAAGCGCTGGTTGAGGCTGCCCCAGGCGGGCCCGAGCAGCAGACCGGCCACGCCGAACCCCAGCAGCGCCACTCCCGTGAGGCCGGGCCCGACGTGCAGGCTGTCGTTCAGATAGAGCGCGACCATGAACGGCAGTGCGGCCGCGCCGAGATAGGACACGAACCCGCCGACGGCCAGCAGTCCGACGTCACGGCGCAGCAGGGACCGCCAGGAGGGAGCCGCGGTCCCGGGCCGCGGCTCACCCGGCGGTGGCGAGAGACTGAGCAGGACGGCCACGGCCGCGACGATGACGAACGCGAACCGCCAGGACCCGGAGGCCGCCATACCGCCGACGAACGGCGCGACGGACTGCCCGGCGGCCACCCAGCTGGAGATCACCCCGACCGACCGGCTCAGGCGTTCGCGCGGCACGAGATCGGCGAGGCCGGCCACGAGGAGCGGGCCGGTGAAGGCATTCGCGGCGCCCATGACGGCGCGGGCCAGGAGGAATATCCCGAGGGACGGCGCGAAGGCGCAGATCAGCGAGCCGAGCGCGTAAACGAGATAAGCGGCGCGTACTGTGCGGCGGCGGCCCCAGCGTTCCCCCAGCGTGCCGGAGATCAGCTGGATGACGGCGAACGGCACGAAGTACGAAGTGATCGACGTGGCGACCGCACCGGCCGAGACCTGCAGGGACTCGCCGACCTGCGGGAGCATGGGCGCGAGGACACCGCCGCCGAGCGGCCCCAGAAGCGCGCCGACATACGCCGACGGCACGGCGACGCGCGAACCGGGCGTCCGCCGTCCCGCCTCACGGGCCCTCACCACGGAGATCCACCCCCGGTCATGCCTTGCGCTCCTCCAGGTAGGCGAGGATCTCGTCGGCGGCGCGGACCTTGCCGCCGGATTCCCGGACGTGCCGCTGCAGGTCGAGCACCTTGTCACGCGCGCTGTCGTCGGCGGTCAGGTCCAGCACGGCGGCCCTGACGTTGTCCGCGGTCTCCTCGCCCCTGGCGATGACACGGCCGACGCCGAAGCCGGCCAACTGCGCGGCGAGCCCGTCGGCGGCCGCGATCTGTGGCATCACCACCAAGGGCACGCCGGCGTACAGCGCGTGCATGACGGTACCGGTCCCGCCGGTGCAGACCATGACGGCGGCGTGCCGCAGCACGGCCTGCAGGGGGATCCACTCGTGGATCTCGACGTTCGGGGGGAGCGGGCCGATCTCGGCGGGGTCGACTCCCGGCCCGGTCGTGATGACGACGTGCCAGGGCAGGCCGGTGAACGCGTCGATGCAGGCACGGAAGATGTCCGGCTGCTCGTTGAAGCTGGTGCCGAGAGAGATCAGCGCGACGGGAGCGCCGCTGCCCGGAGGCCGCCAGTCCCCGTCGAGTTCGCGCCGCCGGAAGCACGGGCCGACGAAGACGAACCTGTCGTCGGTCGCCGCGTCGACGTACCCGAACCGGCTCGGATAGAAGACGAGCTTGAGCGCGTCGGGGTCGCCGCGCAACTGGTGGAAGGCCACCTCGGGGTCGATGTCGTTCATGTCGGCGAGCTCGCGCAGCTCCGCCTTCAGCTCGGCGTACTTCGCCTCGCCGATCGCCTCCGGGGTGACGTGGGAGCTGACGCAGCCGACCGGGTAGACCCGGACGGCGGGCCGCTTCCACCGGGCCGCCAGCGCCTCTCCGACGAAGCGGACGAAGCCGTCGTAGACCACGACGTCGGGGAGATCGTCCCGGAGGCGGGCGTCGAACATCCGCGTGACCGCGAGACCCTCCTGCGCTCCGCCGAGAAGGACGCGGGCCAGCCAGTTGTCGACGCCCGGCGGGAAATCGCGCTGCACGTCGATCGTCGACTCGTATGTCAGCACGGTGGCGCCCGTCGAGGCGACCTCCTCGGCGTACTTCTCGGTCGCCGGGTAGGTGACCCGGTGCCCCCGGCGGACCAGTTCCTCCACCACCGCCAGCGTCGGCATCAGGTGTCCGGCCGCGGGGATGTTGAAGAAGGCCAGGTGTGCCATCGGTGCTCTCCTCGTCTTTCGCTCGCGCCGCGTTCGCCGCCGGCCCCGCGTCACGGTACGACGACCGGGGCCCGCCTCGGCCTTACTCCGGCCTGCGGCCGCGGATGGAGAGGAACTGGTGGCTGCGGATGACCACCGAGGGGTCGCCCATGATGTCGTTCAGGAAGACGTCGACGTCCTCCGCGGGGACGCCTATCTCCACGATCGCGTCACGCTTCTGCGCGATGTTGTTGTGCAGGAGCTTGCAGCCGTACTCGCCGCCGGTCCACGACTCGGCGAGCCAACGCGTCCGCACCGAGGTCAGCCCGGCCTCGAGCATGGTCTCGTGCACCCGCTCGCCCCAGTAACCGTCGATGCCCTTGGCCTCCATCATGTCGTAGAAGCCCGTCACGACACGCGTGAAGATCTCGCCCTTGGCCGGGTCGGGCATGACCAGCGCGCGGGCCGGGGTGCGGATGAACTCGCCGAGCAGGAGCCAGCCGCCCGGCCGGAGAGCCTCGGCGAACCGGTGCACGACCTCCCGGCGGTTCGGCAGGTGATGGGTGAGCAGGCGGGCGTGGATGAGGTCCAACCCCCCTTCTCCCGGAAGGGGCTCGTCCCTGCTCATGTCCCGGGTGTGGATGTCCACGTTGGGGAGCGAGGGCACCATGTGCACGTCCTGGTCGACGGCCGTGACCCAGCCCTGCGGGCCCACCCGCTCGGCCAGCATCCGGGTCACCGACCCGCCGCCGGCGCCGAGGTCCATGCAGCGCCACCCCTTGCCCACCGCGATCTCGTCCAGCTCGGCGCTCGTGAAGGGATCCAGGAACGTCTCCAGCGGATTCAACTGCGCGGGGACGTTGTGGAAGACGTAGTCAGCGGTGTTCGTCATCGGGCTCCTCGAATGACTCGTCGGGTCGGTGTGCCGCCTGTCACGGCTGGTAGCTGAACAGCTCGTTGTCCCGGTAGACCTCGTCGCGGCGGTTCGCCACCTTGATGGCGAGGTCCCGCGCCTTGGCGATGACCGGATTGTGGGTGTGGCCGAGCTTGGCGATCAGCCGGGAATGCCGGACGATTTTGTTGGCCCGCTGTCCGCGGGCCCGCTCGTACGCGCGCAGGGCGGCAGGCAACGGCTTGCCCGAGGCCAGCAGGTCCGCGAGCCGGGCGGCGTCCTCCAGCGCCATGTTGGCCCCCTGGCCGAGGACGGGGCCGATCGGGTGCGCGGCGTCGCCGAGGAGCGCGACCCGGCCCGAGTACCAGCGTTTGAGCGGGTCGCAGTCATGGACGTCGGTCACGACCATGTCACTCAGATCGCAGGACTCCACCGTCTCCGGCAGGGGGGCGGCCCAGCCGCCCCACAGATCCAGCAGGTCGGCCTTCGCCTCGGCGACCGATTTCGCGGGCCAGCTGTCCTCCGGCCCGTTGACGGTGGCCGTCCAGAAGAGCCGTCCCTCGTCGCATGCCTCCGCGAAGAAATGCCCGCCGGGACCCACGAAGACGAACCCGTCGCCGTACTTGGACGGCCGCGGCGAGATGCCGCGTATGGAGGTGAATCCCAGGTAGCGGGGCCGGGCCGCGCCGGACACGGTCCCTCGCACCGTGGAGCGAAGGCCGTCGGCGCCGACGACGACGTCTCCCGTCACCGAACCGCCGTTCACGAGCCGCAGGATCGCGCGGTCGCCCGACGTCTCGGCGGACGCGACGGCGGAGTCGTGGTGGACCGCGACGGTGTTCGGACCGGGGCTCGCCGCCGCCTCGGCGAGCAGGCGGTGCAGTTCGGCGCGCAGGATCCCGACGAGCGGGACGTCCCATCGGCTGGAGAACGCCTGGACATCGCGGCTCTTCAGCAGCTTCCCGTCGGACGCCATGATGCGCATGACGTCCTTGTGCCGGTCGCTCGTCCACCCGGCCCGCCGTACCTCGGCGCCGAGGTTCGCACTGATGTGGTCGAGGGACTTGACCCCGTTGGGGGTCAGCTCGATGCCGGATCCGCGGTTGCCGTAGCCCTTGGCCCGTTCGAAGACATCGCTGTCGACACCGCGCTCACGCAGCGCCACGGCGAGCGCCAGCCCGCCGATCCCGCCGCCCGCGATCAACACCTTGATCGGCTTCATGCCGGCCTCCTGAGAAGATGCGGACGTTGCCCATGGGTCGGCGCGGGGGAGGCCATGCCGTGGTTCGAAACCGGAATCACGCGCCCGCTCCTGTCCGCATCATCAATGATGCGGCGAGTGGCGCGTCACTGTCTTCTCCCAGGTTGCTTCACGTTCTTCCGGAATTTCGCCGGCGCGACTCCGGCCTGCGCTTCGGCGAGGCTCAGCCGCGATTTCCCGAATTGCACTCCCTGAAATTCTCGGTCATTTACTTGTAAACCCTGAATTCGCTGCCTAGCATCGCGGTCACATGTGCAGGTCCGCGAGAAACCGAACGGGTGCCGGATGACGACTACCACCAATATCGAGAATGTCGGCGCGCACATGGCGGAAGAGTGGCGGTCGCTGCGCGTGTCCGTCCCGCCGGACGGGATCGAACGGCTGCTGACCACCGTGGTGGACACCTGGGCGACCGGGGCGAGCGCGGCCGGCGAGATCGACGGCTGGTACTTCGAGCGTCCCGGCGAGGACGGCACGGACCTGCGGCTTCATCTGCGGGACGCCGCCGGGCACGCGATGGACGAGCTGCGCGCGCGTGCCGAGACGTTCGCCAACGGATTCCCCGGCGCGGTCGTCGAGGAATGCGATCGCGAACTGGACGCCTCCCGGTTCGGGGGCGACGACGGCGTGGCCGCCTGCATGGCGCACTTCGCGGCCTCCAGCGCCCTCGCCGTCGAGACCTTCCGCGAGACCACCTCCCGGGCGACGAGGCTGCTCGCGGCCGGGGGCTTCCTCCTCGCCTCCGCCCGGGCGATGGGAGCGGACTGGCGCGCCGCCGTCGGCTGGCTGCGCGGGTACGCCCGCGGACGGGCGCCGGCCACCGAGGCGGCGCGAGCGCGCGACACCGCCGAGACGGCCTACTTCCGCGACGAGGCCACCTGGCAACACCACCATGACCGGGTCCGCGCCGAGATCTCCTCACCCGGCACCACCGCCGGTTTCTGGCACCTCCGGCAGTGCGGCATCTGGTCGGAACTGCGGCGGTTGCGCCAGATGGGCCGCCTGGATGCCTCTCCCGAGGCGGTCTTCCACGAACTGGCCCACGCGACGAACAACCGGCTCGGCCTGTGCCCGGAGGAGGAGGTCCAGGTGGCGTGGCTGTGGTCGATGGCGCTGGTCGCGCCGGGCCCGCGCCTGCCCTTCTTCGCCGACACAGTGGAGTCCGTCGACCGGCAACTGCACGAGCAGAGCAAGTACTTCCCCGCGCGGCTGCCGGTCCAGGTCCCGGACATTACGGCGAAGGTCTCCACCGGCCGGCAGGACATGGGTACACCGGAAGAGGTGGTCCGGCTACCGGAGCCGTCTGCGCCGGACGGCCCCGCACGCGGGTTCGAGGAGGTGCTGCTCGCCCGCCGGAGCGCGTACGGACGCTACCGGGGCCCGCTCACGGTCGCCGAGTTGAGCACGTTGCTGTACTTCTCGGCCGCGGAGACCGCCGACAAGACCCTGCCCGGCGCGGAGTCCTCCTACCGGGTGCGGCCCTATCCGAGCGGCGGCACCCGCTACCCGCTGCGCCTGCTGGCGTACTGTCACGACGTCGAGGGCCTGCCGCGCGGCACCTACCTGTACGACCCGGCGGAGCACGCCTTGGGACGGTTGAGCGACCGTGACATCTCCGCCGATCTGATGCGGATGGCGCCGGCCACCGATCCGCGGATCCCCACCCCGCCGAAGGCCGGCGGGAACATCGACGCCGGGGAATGCCCGCTATGGATCATGATGGTCGCCGACCTGACCTACCAGCGCCTGCACTACGGGCTGCGCTCCTACCGGCTCGTGATGCAGGAGAGCGGCCACCTCGGGCAGAACCTGTCGCTCGTCGCCACCTGGCTCGGCAAGGGGTGCGTCGGTCTCGGCGGCTTCTATGACGACACGGTCAACCAGGTGCTCGGCCTCGACGGCGTCGCCTCCTCGGTGGTGTACGTCTACGTCTTCGGAACGATCGAGTAGGCGGGAGGGCGACCGGCGACGCGGATCACCCGCTATCGGGCGCGCCCGTCGCCGCCGGACAACTGCCGGATGAACTCGCCCAGCTCGGTCTCGAAGAATTCCTCGGGGTCGGTGACCGCCCAGTCCATGTGCCCGAAGATCTCCATGGCGATCATGCCGTACAGCCGGGTCCACGCGGACAGGAAGGCGAACACGACGGGCAACTCGATGTGCTCGTTCTCGGCGACGTAGGCGCCGAGGGTGGGCACGAGCCGCTCCTCGGCGGCCTCGACCTGGGGTGTGGCGAGTTCGCCGCGCCGCCACAGCTCGGCGAACTCGCCGAGAAACGCGACACCGACGCAGGCGGCCGCGTGATCGGACTCGGTCGAGCCGTCCGCGCCGACCGGTCCGTGCACGGGTGGGCCGAGCATCAGCCCGAACTCCTGCCGGTGCTCGAGCCCCCACTGCCGGAACGCCCGGGCCATCGCGGCCACCCGCACGGCGGGATCGTCGCCGACCTCGTCACGCGCCGCCTGGGTGACTCCGCCCAGTTCTTCGAACAGGTCGACGCGGAGCGCCGCAACCAGCGCGTCGAGGCTCGGGTAGTAGCGATAGAGCGCGGAGGTGGTCATCCCCATCTCGCGGGAGATCGCGCGGAGCGAGACCGCGGCGGGTCCGCCGGTGACGAGCAGTCGCCGCGCGACGTCCTTCATCTCCGCAACGGCTTCCGCGCGCCGCCTTTCGCGCCACGTCAGTGATACCACGTCGCCTGCTCTCCGGTTCCGTCCCGTCCGCCACTTCCGCCAGACGGCACTTGACATTAGCGTACAGCATAGAGAGAGTGAACACCGATAACTCATAGGTGTCCTGTCCACGAGCAAGAGATGGTTTCTCTAAGTTGGGACGCGTTGCCGACGGCCGGCACCAGCGGAGCGAGCAGGAAATCGAGGTGTCATGGCAGTGACGCGAACTGATGTGATGACCGGAATCGGGCGTTCCGACGCACCGGCCGAGGTGCCCGCGATCGAGATTCGCGGCCTGACCAAGGTGTACGGCGGCTCCGACAAGAAGGCCGTCGACGACGTGTCCCTGTCGGTCCCCGCGGGCACGGTCTTCGGCTTTCTCGGCCCCAATGGCGCCGGCAAGACCACGACGATCAAGGTCCTCGCGGGTCTGCTGTCGCCCACCAGCGGCGAGGTCCTGCTGAACGGCTTCGACGTCACCCGCCGCCGGGCCGCGGCGATGGAGCAGTTCGGCGCGGTCCTGGAAGGTTCCCGCAACGTCTACTGGACGCTGTCGGCCATGCAGAACCTGGTCTACTTCGGCCGGCTGAAGGGCATGCGCACGGCCGAGGCGCGTTCCCGGGGCGAGGAACTGCTCAAGGGCTTGGGACTGTGGGATCGCAAGGACGAGAAGGTCGGCGGCTACTCCCGCGGTATGCAGCAGAAGGTGGCGATCGCCGCGGCGCTCATGGCCGACCCGCCGATCGTCCTGCTGGACGAGCCGACTATCGGCCTGGACGTCGAGGCCACCCGGACCGTCAAGGAGTGGGTGCACGCGCTGTCCACCGAGCAGGGCAAGACGATCCTGCTGACGACGCACCAGATGGACGTGGTCGAGCAGCTGTGCGAACGGGTCGCCGTCATCCGCAAGGGCAAGGTCGTGACCGACCTGCCGACCGAGCGCCTCCTGGCCGGCGCCCGCCAGCGCGACAAGTACGAGATCAGGATCGAGGGCGACGGCGAAGGCCTGAGCCTGCCCGACGGCTTCGTCGTGACGCCGGGCGAGGAGACGACGCTCATCACCGGACGCCTCGACGATCCGCAGGACCTCTACCCGCTCGTCGAGCGCCTGCGCGTGCGGGGTATCGTCCTGCAGTCGCTGACGCAGGTCCAGCCGGAGCTGGAGGACGTGTTCCTCGACCTGATCAAGGAGACGCCCCATGAGTAGCACCGTGTCCACAGCCGGCGCATCGCGCGTGTACGTCCCCCCCACGACCCGCTGGCGGCTCACTCCCCGCTCGGGACTGGCCGTGCTCGGCGCCGAGGTCCGCAAGGGCCTGACCACGCAGCTGGCCCACCCCATCGCCCACCTCGTCATGGTGGTCTTCACCGCGACGGTGTATCTGGGCCTGCAGTACGTCATGGGCCAGGGCCAGATCCAGCGCGACCTGCTCCCGCAGACGCTCATCGGCATCAGCGGCTACTGGCTCCTGCAGTTCGCCAGCATGGTGATGGTCGCCGACCTCGTGTCGGAGAAGCGCGGCGGCACGTTCGCGGCGGCCCAGATGGCGCCGGCGCCACTGTGGCTGGTCATGGGGGGCAGGCTGATCACCGCGTCGATCATGGGTGTGGTCGTCGCGGTCGTCGCCACTCTGGTGCCGATGCTGGTCACGGGTGTGACGATCCCGCTGCAGTGGGCGGCGCTCGTTCCCTACGCGCTGGTGCTGATCAACGTGCTCGCGTTCACCTTCATGCTGGCCGCCTTCGCGCTGAGCTCACCGATGATCGGCGTCCTCCAGACGATGCTGACCTCCATGGTGATCCTCATGAACGGTGCCGTGCTGCCGCTCTCCTTCTTCCCCGACTGGCTGGCGGTGGTGGCGCGGCTGCTGCCGACCACGATCGGCGTCGAGGCGACCACGAAGGTTCTCTTCCAGGACAAGTCACTCAGCGACATCTGGTCCGACGGCACCCTGCCGTGGCTGATCGCCTACACGGCCGCTCTCGCGCTACTCGGTTGGTGGATCTTCGTCCGCAACCACCGCAAGGCCTTGGCCGAGGGCCGGCTCGGCCAGTACTGAAAGCGGAGACGATCATGAGCACGCTCACCACGACCGCACGGCCCGCTCCCGGGGCCGCACCCTCCCGCTCCCGCACCGCCACCTTCGTGAACGGCTTCGGCAACGAGGTCCACAAGGGCCTGATCGGACTGAGGTCCGAGTGGCGCGGCACGCTGATCCAGATCGTGATGTTCGGGCTGTTCTACCTGCTCGTCGTCATGTTCATGGGGCGGGGACAGCTCCGCGCCGACCTGCTCGTCACCGGCCTGCTCGGCATGGTGCCGCTGACCTTCATCCACGAACAGGTCAATCGCTCGTTCTGGAGCTACCTCGGCGACATCCAGTCCGGCACGCTCGAGCAGACCTACCTCACGTCGCTCCCCTCCTGGGTCGTCCTGCTCGGCCGCCAGGTCGCGTCGGTCGTCGGGGCGCTGCCGTACGCCCTCGCCGTGTTCGTGACCGGGTTCGTCGCCATCAAGGTCAACCACGCCGACATGCCGTTCGACGTGCAGGCGCTCGTGCCGATGGCGTCGATCGTCGTCGGCACGTGTGGCCTGGCGCTGATCCTCAGCGGCCTGACCCTGGTGTACAAACGCGTCGAGGTCGCCACCCAGATCTCGATCGCGCTGTGGTTCGTCGCCGGCGGCACCTTCGTACCGCTCGTCAGCATGCCCGACTGGGCCGCGTTCCTCAGCCGCGCGTTCATCCCGATCGCCCCCGGCATCGAGGCGATGCGTGAGATCCTGCTGAAGGGCCGTTCGCTCACGGGCCTGCACGACGGATGGGGCCTGACCTGGGTCCTCCTCCAGCCAGTGCTCCTGCTTCTCGCCGGAATCGTGCTGTTCATCGGCCTGGAGCGGGTGGCCAAGCGCCGCGGCACCCTCGGCCGCTACTGAGAACGGCAAGCACAACCGCCACGCGGTGTGCGGCCGGGGATCACGGCCGCACACCGCTTCGCGCTTTTCCTACCCCTGTGCCGGAACCGCCGCCCGCTGCCTGCGCCCGTACACGAGACGCCGGAGCAGGGCATCGAGAGGACCGCGACGCCCGGCGCGCTCCAGGAGCGAGGCGACCATGACGCCCGTGAGCCAGACGCCGAGGGCGAACAGAGCCGCGCCGGTGGCATGGATCTGGTCGCCGATGTTCAGCGTGTAGCCAGCCAGGAAGACGGTGAGCAACGACGTCTGCAGGACGTAGCAGGTCAGTGACCGGCGTCCCACCGCGGAGATCGCGCGGAACACCGGCCCCGCCTCCCCGCCGCGTTCCTTCCGGCGCGCGCTGATCAGCCCGAACACCGCCACGTACGCGAGACCGCCGACGAAGCCGGTGACGATGTCGACCGTAGTGATCAATCCCGTGACCAGCCCGCTCGGATGCCACAGGTCCGCGGCGACGAGGGCGATCGGAAACGCGCCGGCCATCGAGATCGGCAGGCCGACGAGAGCGACGCGCCGCAGCACCGCGCGGTGCCGGACGGGGTCGTCGAGGTAGCCGCGCCTCGCGGCGATGGCTCCCACGAGGATCGCCGGGAGGATGGGCCATCCGATCATCACGTGGATGTCGGCGAAAGGCGCCTCCTGCAGCCGCGCGAGCACCGCTTCGCCGTAGTCCCGCGCCCAGAGCGTTCCGCGGAAGCTGTTGCCGTGCGGGTCGTTCGAGAAGGCGAGCGCGATCGACAGCAGCGTCGCCACCACGACCGCGACTACCCCGGTGACGACGACGGCGACGTTCAGCGTGCGTCCTCCACGCACGATCACCCATCCGATCACGATCGCGGCCAGGCCGTACGGGCCGAGGATGTCGGAGGGGAAGATGAAGCAGAAGTGGATGTAGCCGAACAGCAGCAGGAACAGGCCGCGGCGGCGCAGCAGCCGGGACGCCGCCTTCGCCGTGGCGCCGGCGGCCAGTTGGCGGGTGACCATCATCGCCATGCCGAAGCCGAAGAGCGCGGCGAACATGGGATAGGCGCGGTTGTCCATGACGATGACGCCGGCGAAGGTGACCGCCCGGTCGAGTGCGGAGCCTCCCACCGGGTGGTTCATCAGTACGGACTCCTCCGTACGCACGTAGAGCGATGCGTGCGCCAGGGCGATCAGCAGCAGCATGAACCCGCGGGCGACGTCGGGCGTGGCGGCGCGTTCGCCGCCGGTCACCGGCCCTCTGAGCGCGGCGGTGCCGGATGCCGGTGTCTGCGGCGATGTCGATGTGACGTCCATCGCTACGACCTCGCCGCGGTGCCGGCGAACACGTGCGCGGACGCCGGCGTCGCACCGGCGGCGATCGGCCTGGCCGGCCCGGCGATCACCGCCGTCAGCCGGGACAGTCTTCGGAACATGTCACTCCTCCTTGATGCCGAGTTGGCGGGGTCGCCGCGCGCCGCTGGGCACGGGACGCTTCGGGTCACAGCCGTCCCTTCGCCTCGAGCTCACGGCACAGGTCGTAGTCCGGGAGCAGCCCCATCGCCTCGGCTTCGGCGAGCGTGGGGGCGGCCCGGTCACGATCGGACATGAACGTCTCGATGTCCGAGGGGATCGGCAGGTTCAGCGCCGGATCGAGGGCCGACACGGCCAACTCGTTCTCGGTGACGTAGCTCTCGGACATCAGGTAGGACATCACCGTGTCGTCGGTCAGCGCGACGAACGCGTGGCCCACCCCGACCGGGAAGTACACGGCCCGGAAGTCCTTCTGGTCGAGGCGGACGGCGTCCCAGCGGCCGAACGTCGGCGACCCCACCCGGATGTCGACGACGATGTCGAGGGCTTCGCCACCCGCGCAGTAGACG
This sequence comes from Streptosporangium sp. G12, assembly GCF_052983175.1. NCBI lineage: Bacteria > Bacillati > Actinomycetota > Actinomycetes > Streptosporangiales > Streptosporangiaceae > Streptosporangium > Streptosporangium sp. G12. The sequence goes on from NZ_JBRIQO010000008.1 coordinate 182,102, forward strand.
TACTTCGCCGAGCCGGGCGGCGTCACCGTGAAGTGCACACCGCGAACGACACCCTGGCGAGACTTGCTGTGGTTCGTCTGCGTCACCGGAAACAGCCGCCGCCCCACCGCCTCGGCGAAGGCGGACTCCTGGAACGGCGAGACGAAGAGACCCCGGTCATCGGGAAAGACCTGCGGCGTGAACTCCCAGGCGCCGGCGACGGCGAGGCTGCGTGACTTCATGTCATCTCCGCAATGCGACGGGAACGATGGTCGTCGGGTTCAGAGGCCGGCCAGCACGTCGCGCAGCGCATCGATGACCTTGTCCTGAAGGTCACGCGGCAGCGACGGGTACATGGGCAGAGAGAAGATCTGTCCGGCGAGCGACTCGGTGACGGGAAGCGACCCCTCCGTGTAGCCGAGGTGCGCGAAGCCGGTCATCGTGTGCACCGGCCACGGATAGCTGACGTTCAACAGGATGTCGTAGGCCTTCAGCGCCTCGATGATCTCGTCACGGCGCGGATGGCGGACGACGTAGAGGTAGTACACGTGCTCGTTGCCGTCCGCGACCTCCGGCAGCACGAGATCGGTGCCGGCCAGGCCCTCGGCGTAGCGGGCGGCGACGGCCTGCCTGCCCGCCACGTACTCGGCGAGCCGGGCGAGCTTGCGCCGCAGGATCTCCGCCTGCACCTCGTCGAGCCGGCTGTTGTGTCCGGGTGTCTCGACGACGTAGTAGCGCTCCTCCATGCCGTAGTACCGGGCACGGCGCAGCCGTCGCGCGACCTCGTCGTCGGCGGTGATGACCGCTCCCCCGTCGCCGTACGCTCCGAGCACCTTCGTCGGGTAGAAGGAGAACGCGCCGGCGGCGCCCGTGGTGCCGGCGATCCGGCCGCCGCGGCGCGCGCCGTGCGCCTGCGCGCAGTCCTCCAGGATCACCAGGCCGTGCCGGGCCGCGAGCCGTTCGAGGGACTCCAGGTCGGCGCACTGACCGTACAGGTGCACCGGCAGCAGGCAACGCGTGCGCTCGGTGATCGTCGCGGCCACCTGGGAGGTGTCCATGAGATAGGTGCCGGGCAGCACGTCGACGAACACCGGGGTGGCCCCCACCGCGTCGATCGCCACGACCGTCGGCGCCGCGGTGTTCGAAACGGTGATGACCTCGTCCCCGCGTCCCACCCCGAGCGCCTGTAAGGCCAGTTTGAGGGCGTTGGTGCCGTTGTCGACGGAGACGCAGTGGGCGGTGCCGTGGTAGGCCGCGAACTCCTTCTCGAAACCGTACATGCTCTCACCGAACACGAGCCGGCCGGAACGGAAGACACCGTCGACGGCGTCGAGGATGTCCTTGCGCTCGTTCTCGTACTCGCGGCGGTAGTCCCAAACGAGAGTGGTCACGGCTGCCCTGCCCTTTCGAGTGCGCCAATGAAGAGACCTCTCCCGGAGGGAACGGTCTCGATGAACTCGGACACGAATCCGGCGTCGCGCAGCGCCTGCTCGTAGGTACCGCGGGGAAACAGCTTGTGCGAGTACGTCTCGGCGAAGTGGCGGGCACCCGACTCGTCGGCGACGACGTAGTGGACGGTCATCAGCGAGGCGTCCTCCCCGTCTCGCCTCGTGTGCGACACCCGCGCGATCACGTGGTGGCCGGGTTCGAGGACATCCGCCGCGACGTATCCGTCCAGGAACGTCTCCGGGAACCACCACGGGTCGATCACCGCGATGCCCTCCGGCGTCAGGTGCCGCGCGAAGCACCTGAGCGTGGCGGTCAGCTCGTCGGCCGATCGCTGATGCGCGATCGCGGTGAACATGCACGTCACCGCGTCGAAGCGGCGCCCCAGGTCGAACGAGCGCATGTCCGCGACGTGCAGGGCGGCCTCCGGGTTCCTGGCCCTGGCGATCTCCAGCATCGGCTCGGAGATGTCCAGCCCCTCGACATGGCCGAACGTCCTGCCGAAACAGGCGAGGTGGGCGCCCGTCCCGCACGCGACGTCGAGGAGGGACACCGCCCCGGGCCGGCGGGCGAGGATCACCTTGGCCACGTACTCGGCCTCGGCCTCGTAGTCCTTTCCACGCAGGGTGTAGACAGCGTCATAGATCTCGGCGAATTTCGGACCGTACATGCAGCGCCCTTTCAGCGGTGGCCGATCCGTTCCACGGCGAGGGCCGTGACGGTGCGCTCCAGCGCGTCGCGCAACGCCACCCTCGGACGCCACCCCGTGACGGTGCGGAACGGTGAGGAGTCGATGGTGACGCCGGCGAAGTCCGTGCGCGGGGAGCCCGGCGGCGGCTCGACGCAGACGACGGGCACCGGCGGCCGGCCCGTGTGACCGGCCACGATCTCGGCGACGGCGCGGAACACCTCGCCGAGCGGGTCCCCGCGTCCGGCCCCGAGCAGCCAGTGCCGGCCCGCCAGCTCGCAGGGATGATCGAGGGCGGCGACGAAGGCGTCCGCGATGTCCTCGACGTACACCAGGTCGCGCTTGACGGTGCCGTCGTGCCACATCGTGATCCGCCCGTCGTCGAGAGCCCGCCGGATCATGAAGGCTACGACGCCGCGGTCCGGCACCGGCCCGTGGCCGAACACGGTGGGCAGCCGCAGGGTGACGCCACGCAGGACCCCTTCGGCGGTGGCGCCCTTCAGCAGCGTCTCGGCCGCCAGCTTCTGACGGTCGTACTCCGTCTCGGGGTGGTCCGGCTCGCTGCCGTCGATCGCCCTGTCGGGCGGCACGCCGATCTGCGACGCCGCGCCGGCGTACACGACCAGCGGGGGCCCGCCGTCCCGTCCGCCGACCGCACCGTCGCGTACGGCCGCGATGAGGTTCCGCATCACACCGACGTTGACGCGTTCACACTCCGGGTCCTTGTCCGCCGCCCGCCAGCCTCCGCTGTGCGCGACCAGGTGGATGACCGCCGCCGACCCGGCGACGGCGCGGCGCACCTCGTCGGGCACGGTCAGGTCCGCCGTACGGATCTCCGCCTCGGCGATCCCGGCATCGGGCACGACACTCGGCCTGCGGGCCACCGCGCGCAGGCGGAGGGGACGGCGGGCGAGTGCGGCGACGAGCGCGGAACCGACGAAGCCCGAGGCCCCGAGCACGGTGATCAACGGCCGGGTCCGCAACGATCCGGACGTCGTGTCAGGGTGTGTTCCTCCCGGTTCGAGGTGCGGTGGGAGCCCTTCGGGCGGGCGCCCCGTCACCGGACCGGCCCAAGCAGCAGTGCGTTGACACAGGCCAGCAGGCTGCGGGCCTGGACGTTGACGTAGTGGCTGTGGGTCAGCAGCTCGGCGAACTGACGAAGCGTCATCCACCGGAAGCCGGGGTGGTCGAACCGCTCGTCGGTCTCCACGACGAGGTGCCGGTGCATCGAGGCGAGGAACCTGCCGCCCTCGTCGGAGAGCATCACGTCGGCGCGTATCCGGTCGGGCGGAGCCCCCAGCACCTCGTCGAGGAAGACCGGACGGGCCGCCGCGGGAAGGCAGTCGTAGTTGCCGGGGGTGCACTGCACGGTCGGTGCCAGCTCCGCCACGTCCAGGAGGCCAGGTTCGACGCGCAGGTTCACCAGCAGGTGCAGGACGCCGTCGATCCGGGTCACCAGGAACGCGACGAGCCCCGGCTGGCGCGTCTCGATCATCGGCTGGGACCAACCCCTCACCTCACGACCGGATGCCTCGACCTTCACGCCGACGACGTCGAAGAACCGGCCGGTCTCATGGGTGATCCGGTCGGCGCCGACGTGCCAGCGGGCCAGCCCGGACAGCGCCGTCCGTTCGAGACGCACATCGGTTTCGCTGCGTAACTCGGTGATCCAGCCGAGGATGTCGCCGGTCGCGTGCATACCCTCCCGGGTGTAGGAACGGACGAGCGCGGCGGTGAAGTCGTCGGGGACCTCCGGGAGCCTCCTCGCGAGCTCGGCACGGTGAAAGGGAAGGCAGGCCAGGACGGTGCGCGCGTCCATGTTGACCACGTCGTCGACGGCGAGCATCGCGTGGACCTGGCCGGCGGTCATCCAGCGGAAGCCGTCCCGGGATTCGACCTCGGTGTCGTCCCCCACCTGGACCACCATGTTGCGGTTGCGCTTGCGCAGCGTCCACGCCCCGTGCTCGGACTGGCGGACATCGGCGATCACGTGATGCGGGGCCGTGTCGGTGAAGTACTCCAGGTAGGGCACAGGCCGGCCCTGATGCACGCGGGTGAAGTTGCTCCGGGTCGCCTGGACGGTGGGCGCCAGCTGGACGCCGTCGCAGTTGCCTGGCTCGTCCTTCGCCTGCATGAGGAAGTGGAGAACGCCGTCGATCTCCTTGCCGAGGATGCCGAGGATGCCGACCTCGGGCTGGTTGATTATCGGCTGGTCCCAGCGCGGCACGACCGCGCCCGGCATATACACCGCCAGACCTTCTATCCGGAAGAATCCGCCGGTTCGATGCCCGATGGCGCCGATCGCCGGATCCATGCTCCAGTCGGCCACGCTCTCCAGCGGAACGCGCTCGGCATTCGCATAAACACGGCTTCTAACGGCGCGCAGCCAATCTTCGACGTCCTGCTGCTCGCGAACGGCGTCGGATGAACGCCGCATTGCTTCCGCGAGACCGTCCGGTGCGCTCCGTGCCGCCTGCGTGAGAACCGGAGAAACGGCGAAAAGGTCTGTCATGGCAGCTCTCGCTTCGGCGATCGGCGGCTCCCGGCGGTGAATCCCGTGGACCACGTCGGACACCACGCAGTCGCCCTTCGTAGTGAGTTACGTTCGCACAGGTAAACGCGGTCGGGCGTCTCCCAGATTGCGCATCTCTCCGGCACTTCCACCATGGCGTGTCTGTTTCCGCCGAGCGTGCCGGCCACCGGCGCTCCTCCCGCCGGAGCAATACAGGCGAAGACAGTGTCAGCGCGGATGCCGCAGACTCTGGTCATGACCTTCCGCGGCGGGGTCGCTCATGGTTCGGGCCCAAACACCGGCCCCTGTCGAAATCTGCAGCGGAAGACGTCGCTTCGCTCGGGAAGCGTCTCGCCCCGGCGGGATGTCTCGTCATATCTGGGGGTGCCGTGAAAGGCCTCGTGCTGTCCGGAGGGACGGGCTCCCGGCTACGCCCGTTCAGCCACTCGATGGCGAAGCAGCTCATTCCCATGGCCAACAAGCCCGTACTCGTGCACATCGTGGAGAACCTGCGCGCGATCGGGATCTCCCAGGTGGGAGTCGTCGTCGGCGATCGCGCCGAGGAGATCGGCGAGGTCCTGGGTGACGGCTCGGCGCTGAATGTGGAGATCACCTACATTCGGCAAGACGCACCACGAGGGCTGGCCGACTGCATGAAGGTCGCACGCGCGTTCCTCGGGGAGGACGACTTCGTCGTCTACCTCGGCGACAACATGCTCCCCGACGGGATCGCGGAGGCCGCGGCCGAGTTCCTCGCCGGCACGGCCGCCGCGCAGCTCGTCGTCCACCGGGTGGCGGATCCGCGGCCGTTCGGCGTCGCCGAAATGACGCCGGATCGCAGAGTCGTCCGGGTGACGGAGAAGCCGGAGGTTCCGGCCAGTGACCTGGCCGTACTCGGCGTGTACTTCTTCAGGCCCGCCATCCACGAGGCGGTCTGGTCGATCGGGCCGAGCAGGCGTGGCGAGCTCGAGATCACCGACGCGATCCAGCTGCTGGTGGAGAACGGCGGTGACGTACGAGCCAGCCTCTACACCGCCTTCCACGCCGACACCGGCACGGTCGAGGAGGCGCTGCGCTGCAACGCCGAACTGCTGACCCGGCTGGAACGCCGTGTGGCGGGCAAGGTCGACGAGGGCAGCGAGGTCATCGGACCCGTCGTGATCGAGCATGGCGCGCACGTCATCGGATCGCACATCATCGGCCCGGCGATCATCGGCGCCGGCACGGTCGTGGAGGACGCCTACATCGGCCCGCACACCTCCATCGCAGCGGACTGCGTGCTCGTGTCGGCGGGTCTCGAACACTCCATCGTGCTGGAGGGCGCCGCCATCACCGGCGTCCGGGGCATCCACGGCTCCATCATCGGCCGGGCCGCGTTGGTGGCAGCCGATGGCGGACATCACCGCCTGATGATCGGAGATCACGCCGACATCCGGTTACCGGCGACCTGAACGCCGCCCGCGCGGCATCGGTCGTCCGGCGCCCGATTCACTGCTCGTATGTCACTCGTCGGCCGGCGGCGCCGCGCCGCTGCCCCCTTCGCCGCAGCCACCGGGGGCGGGCAGGTCGCCGGGGTCATCGGTCGCACTGAAGAGCATCCGGCCCATGCTGGCCCGGCCGAACACGAACGTGATCACCTCGATGTCGGCGAGGGAGAGCTCGGCGAGGGCGATCGCCGCGGATTCCGGATCGCTGACATGAGCCGACAGCACGGCGGGGTCGCTCTCTCCGTGCACGCGCACCCCCAGCGTTTCGAACAGCAGCTGCTCGGCACGGAACCGGTCGCCGGGGTCGCGCAGCCGGATCCGGATGACGTCGGATTCCGAATCGGCGCGCAACTCCTCCACGCTGCCCTCGACGACGACGCGGCCGTGGTCGAGGACGGCGATCCGGTCGGCGAGCCGGCTGGCCTCGTCGAGGTACTGGGTGGCGAGCAGGACCGTCGTGCCCTCGGCCGCGAAGGACCGGACGACGTCCCAGACCCATTCCCGCGTGTACGTGTCCAGGCCGACGGTCGGCTCGTCGAGAAGCAGCAGGTCGGGACAGGAGACGATGCCCAGAGCGAAGTCCAGGCAGCGCAGCAGGCGGGGCGGGCACTCACTCGCTCTGCCATCGGCGAACCCCTCGCCGAAGACCTCGAGGAACCGGCTGACCCACACCTCGGGCGGTGTCCGGTGATGGCAGGAATGCCGGGCCCGCATGAGGAGATTCTCCCTGACCGTGAGGTTTTCGTCAATCAGGGCGGATTGTCCGGTTATACTGACGCGACCGCGTATCCGCTCCGCTTCCAGAACGACATCATGTCCGAAAATCCGCGCAATTCCCGCGCTGGGGCGTAATCGAGCGCCAAGGATTCGCAGCAATGTCGTTTTACCTGCGCCGGTATGCCCCAGCAACCCATAAACCAGACCGGTGTTCACATTGAGGTCCACGCCGTCGACCGCCCGCGCGGCGCCGAAAATCTTCACCAGATCGCGCGCCTGGACGGCCAGAGCGCTATGCGGGTCCAATATCGGCTCCTCTCCGAGTTGACACCATGCCGTGACCATTGTCCTGACAGGAGACCGGCACGGCTTCATCCATGGGATGACTCTTTCGACTCCCGCACACGGCGCATTTCTCGGCGGACTACTTCCCCGGGAGTAGTGCCAATTTAGTCTCTTAGACGGAGGCGGGGAAATTCGGTCGTATCTAGGATACGCATATGGACATCCCGTGGGGGCTCAGAAAGTTCTTGCCCGACGTGGCTCTCGCCGCCGCCACGGCCGCTTTCGCGCTGGCCAGCGCGGCCCTCGCTCCGAACGGCCGCGCCCCTTTCGACCCGCTCGGCTACGTCCTGCTCCTCACCGGCCCGCTCGCGCTCACCGCCTGTCGGCGCGCACCCGTCTCGGCGCTGCTCGTGACCACCGTGTGCGCGCTCGGCTATCTCCTGCGAGGCTACCCGGGGGTGGCTGCGGCCGTCCCGGTGATGGTCGCGCTGCTGATCGCGGTGCGGAGCGGCCACCGCCTCAGCACGCTGATACCGGCCGCGGCCATCGTCATCGTCGTGGTCGCCGATCTGACAGTCGTCGGGCAGGACGTCCGCCAGATCGTCGAGAACCGGTTCTTGCTCACGGGGTGGCTGGTGGCGAGCGCGGTCCTCGGCGAGACGTTCCGGCAGTGGACGGCCTACACCCGCCAGGTCGAGGAACGGGCGGCCGAGGCCGAACGCGCGCGCGAGGAGGCCGCGCGCCACCGAGCCGGTGAGGAACGCCTGCGGATCGCACGAGAACTGCACGACTCTCTTACTCACAGCATCTCGATCATCAAGGTGCAGGCCGGGGTCGCCATCCACCTGGCGCGCAAACGGGGCGAAGAAGTCCCGCAGGCCCTGCTGGCCGTCCAGGAGGCCAGCGCGGACGCCATGAACGAGCTGCGGGCCACCCTTGAGGTGCTGCGACACCGGCCCGAGAGCGGCGCCGACGAGCCGGGCGTCGGATGCGACCGCCTGCCCAGCTTGATCGACCGCACCCGTGCCGCCGGCCTGCCCACCACGGTGACGGTCACCGGTGACCGCCGCGCGCTCTCCGCCGACCTCAAACGCGCGGTCTACCGCATCATCCAGGAGGCGCTGACCAACGTGACACGGCATGCCGGGCCCGCCACCGCGACCGTCTCGATCGACTACGGCTCCGACCTGCTGACCATACGCGTCGACGACGACGGCCCGGGGACGCTCGGACCGCCCTCCGAGCCGGGGGTGGGCCTGCGTGGTATGTGGGAGCGCATCACCGCTCTCGGCGGCCGGCTGTACGCCGGGCCCCGGCCCGAGGGCGGTTTCTCCGTCGACGCCCAGATCCCCCTGCGGGTGCCGCCGGACGATCGGCCGGGCGGACATGACCCCATGGCCGGTCGCGAAGCGAAAGAGAGAGCGTGATCCGTATCATCCTTATCGATGATCAAGCTCTCATCCGGGCGGGTTTCTGCGCGCTGCTGGAGGCGGAGGATGACATCGAGGTCGTCGCCGAAGCCGCGGACGGGCGGCGAGCGGTCGAACTCGCCGTGGAGCACATGCCCGACGTCGCCCTGATCGACGTGCAGATGCCGGTGATGGACGGCATCGAGGCGACGAGACGGATCGCCGGCGATCCGCGGCTGTCCGGCGTGCACGTCGTCATCCTGACCAACTACGGCCTGGACGAGTACGTCTACGACGCGCTCCGGGCAGGGGCCAGCGGGTTCCTCCTGAAGGACACCGAGCCGTCCGACCTGCTCCATGGCGTACGGGTCGCCGCCCGGGGGGACGCGCTCCTGTCCGCGGCCATCACGCGCAGGCTCATCGGCGAGTTCGTCACCCGGCCGCCGAGCGTCAGCCCGAAGAAGCTGGAGACTCTCACCAACCGAGAGCGCGCGGTGGTCGCGCTCGTCGCCCAGGGCCTGTCCAACGACGAGATCGCCACCCACATGGTCATCAGCCCGGCGACCGCGAAATCCCACGTCAGCCGAGCCATGACCAAGCTCGGCGCCCGAGATCGCGCGCAACTCGTCGTCTTCGCGTACGAGACCGGGCTCGTGACCGCGCGGAACACGCCACCTTCGCGGTGAACGGCGAAGGCCGGGTACACGGGGCCGGGTGATCGCCGGGGCGGACGGAGCCCGCTGGAGAACTCCGGCCGGAACACCCCGATCGAGAGTGCCCGCCGCGGCCGAGACCAACACGTCCACCCGGGCGTCACATAAAATTAACAACGATTTATCAAAAAAGAGAGCACGGGCGGATGATAAAAAAATAGGCGGCCGCACGATCGGAAATTCAGGCGGAGCCGCGGCCGTGGATGACGCCTCATCTGAAACTTTCCGCCAGTCCCGCGGCATCCCGCAAAACTTCTGACCGTTGCCGGCGGAGATGCCGCCGCCTTCGCGGTGACGTCCTCGCACCGACGCCGCCGGCGTTCTCCTTCCCCGCCCGGCGACCAGCGTGAACGGCGATTTCGCGGAACCGGAAAAGGAAGCGCCGGTCGCGCACCCCCTCCCTTATGACGCGCCGGAACCCGCCCCGCGGCGTCGCCAGCGCCCCGGACGCCCCGTCCCGCCCGCCCGCCGACCGATTTAAGGTCGGCCCGGATGGCGGAAAGATGCCCGGCTGAATAGAAGAGCGTACCAGGGACTCACGGAATGTTACGGCCTACATTCGATGAGCATTGAGCAAGGAGGAAGAAGACATATTGCGCCGATTACGTAAGCATGACATGAAAGTTCGCATACCAGGGGTAATAACTGCAACTCCAAATATGCACGGGGTAGGAGTCGGCAGCATACCGCCACCTCCACATCACTTCTGTTTCCTCACTCTGCGTTGACTCTGACCATCCTGGAGTCGAGGTCAAGATGGACAAGGTAGAACCGGCCTCTCGTCACCGAACGCCGACTGTTCTACGGGGACCTTGTCGAGCGGGCTCCCGTGAATGAAGACGACACGCGCCTCGGCGCGTCGCGACCCTCCCCACTCATCATGTCGGGGCCCCGGCCCCGCCGCGATACAGGAGTAATCCTCGCCGAAGAGCCTCTTAACGGGAGCCCAAAATGGAATACCTGATCGAGCGTGCCGTGACGGCGATCCATGAGCGTTACAGCGAACCGCTCCACCTCGAAGATCTCGCCAAAATGGCGATGTTGAGCAAATTTCACTTCCTCCGGATGTTCCGCCGCGCGACCGGCGTGACGCCTGGCCGTTTCCTCAGCGCGGTCCGCCTGCAGGAGGCCAAGAGATTACTGCTCACGACCTCGTTCAACGTCGCCTACATATCGGCGCAGGTCGGCTACAGCGGTACCGGGACCTTCACCCGCCGGTTCAGCGAGTCCGTCGGCCTCTCCCCCACCCAGTATCGGAGGATGACCCAGGGTGATGAGGACATCAGAGTCGGGACCGCCGTCCCGCACGCGCTGACCAAGGCATGCGGCTCGGTGACGGGCACGATCGAAGTCCTGGGCGCGCCCCTGTCGTCGATCTACATCGGGGTGTTCGACAGCCCCATCCTGCAGGGCCACCCGTACGCGTGCGCCATGCGCGACCAGCCCGGCCCCTTTCGCCTCACCTCCATACCGCCGGGGACCTGGTACCTCCACGCGGTGGCGCACGGAGCGCACTCTCCCATGACGCCCTACTGCGACCAGCCGCTGCTCGTCGACACGGTAGGGCCGATCACGGGCCGGCCGAACCGTGAGGTGGAACTGCACGTGGCGATCCGGCCGCTGGACTGGACCCGTCCGCCGATCCTCCTCGCGCTCCCCGGCCTGGACCCCCTTCCCAGCGTGGCCTGACTCCGCGGTCCGGGGCCCGTGCGAGCCCCGGACACTTGCGTGCGCATCACGAGATGAAGTCGTACTCATAAGAGATGGGATTGCCGGCCACCGTCTCGCGCCAGGTCGCGTAGCGGCGCAGCCCGTAGAGCAGAGGCTTGTGCGCGCCCACCCGGGTGATCCTGCGTATCCTTCCCATGATCACCACATGGTCGCCGACGGTGCTGTCCTCCACCACGGCGCAGTCCGCGATGGTGTGGGCGGAGTTCGGCAGGTGTGGTCCGGCGGCACGCTCGTCGACGCGCCACTGGATGTGGTCGAACCGGTCCACGACCCCGGAGGAGAACAGCTCCGCCGACGCCTGGGCCTCGTCGTGCAGCAGGTTGATCGCGAAGAGCCCGCGGTCCTGAACCGCCTTCAGCGTCGGGCTGCCGCACCTCAGGCAGATCAGCAGAATCGGGGGGTCGAGTGACACGCTGCACAGGGAGGTGCAGGTCATCCCCCAGGGCCGGCCGTCGCCGTCCATCGCCGTGACGATCGACACGCCCGTCGGGAAGCCCGCCCACAGCGGGCGGATGTCGACCGACTCCTCCGTCTGGTCCGTGGCCGGGGTGAGGCGCTGCGATTGCTTGCCGCGCAGCGGTATCGCGTTGTCCGGGTTCATAAAGGTGAAGCCTCCTTCTGAGGAAGGGTGATCGGGCGAGGCGCCGCGGTTCCCTGGGACAGCCCGGCCGCGACGCGGGAACGGAATGTCAACGAGCGCTGGATCTCCTGCCGGATCACCCTGCCGAACCTCGGAAAGGCGGTGCCCAGGAAGTAGAAATGGGCCCCGATGAACAATCGCCGGCGGAAGGAGCCCGTCGTCTCCTGTTCCCAGGCCGCGACCGAGTCGGGCGGAGCCAGCGGATCCTGCGTTCCCCCGAACGCCGTCACTGGCACCCTCAGCGGCGTCCTGTCCAGAGCCGGGCGGTATGACCCGAGCGCCCGCAGATCGGCCCGGACGAGCCGGAGGAACCGATCGCGGAACTCCGGCACCTCGTCGATCCGGCCGGGGACATGACCGATACCGGCCAGTTCCCGCAGCAACTCCTCGTCGGACAGGTCAGGCCGGTCCAACGCCGTACGCACCCGGCGGTCCGGCGCGGGACGCGCCGACACCCCCAGCCAGGCCAGGTCGACACACTCGATCACCGTCCGAGCGGCCTCGGCGGCGACGATGGCGCCGAGGCTGTGTCCGAACAACCCGATCGGCGGACCGGCCCAGCCGAGGACGTCCTCAGCCGCGACGGAGACGAGCCCGGCCATGTCCCCGATCGTCGGCACCCGATGGCGCTTGCCCCGGCCGGGAAGGTCGATCAGGACCAGGTCCCAGGTCGGCGGCAGGCTGTGCACGAGCGGGTAGTACGCGGCCGCCGACCCTCCCGCGTGATGGAACACCAGGAGCCGCAGTTCGGGATCCTCGACCGGCCGGGGCCGGACGAAGCCGGGCGGCGACGCCGCCCGGATGTGACCGCCCGCCCCGCTCACGCCCCCGTCCCCGCCGCCGCGGGCGCCGCGCCCGTCGTCTCCACGATGTGGTCGGTGAGGAGTTCGACGAGCTCGGCCATCGGCACCTCAAGGGGAAGGTCCTCCGGGGGCGTCCCGGTCTGGAAGTGCTTCTCGACCTTCGCCAGGAACAGCGTGAAGATGAACGAGTCACCGCCGGCCTCCAGCAGTGACGACTCCGGGTCGATGTCGTCCGGCGCGTCCAGGACGTCCTTCAGCACGGCCAGCAGGTACGTCCGCATGCTCTCCCGGTCGTACGAGTCCGGCGGCGTCCCGCCGGCGTCAAGGGTCTCGGCGTCCGCGGCAGGGACGCCGGCCGAGGACGCCGCCGGCTCGTCGATCCAGAACCGGACGTGGCGGAACGGGTAGGTCGGCAGGTCTCCGACCAGCCGCGCACCCGAGGCGCGCAACGCGTCCAGACGCGGGTCGCCGCCCGATGCGAACAGTTGCGCGAGCGCGTCGAGGAGCAGGTCCGGCGCGGTCTCGGGGGAGTCGCCGGCCAGGGGCATCGAGTGGGTTCCCGTGTCGTGCCCGGACCGCCACTCCAGCCGTACGTCGCCCCGATCCCCAGGCCCGCCGAACCGTGGCCGGGCCGGCACGCCGAGACGGCGCAGGAGACGCACCAGCCGCTCGCCCGGCGGCGCGTCGTCCACGGTTTCCTCCAGCGCGGGGAACGCCGCCACGAGCGCGGCGACCGCTTCGGCGAGCGGGCCCGCGTCCGCGCCGTCCTCCGGAAGTCGCAACGTCACCGACCGCACGGGCGTCACCGCGCCCACGGGCCCGCGCGCCGCCTCGATGAGGCGTTCGGCCAGTTCCGCCGGGGTCGTTCCGGTGACCGTCAGGCGGTGCGCGAAGGCGGCCCGCCCGGCTCGCAGCGTGTGGCAGATGGAGGAGAGCGCCGCCTGGTCGGCCTTCTCCAGGTGGACGGCGACGGCCTTGGCGAGATCGGCCAGGGCCTCCGGATGCTTCGCGGACAGGGTCAGCAGCTCGCGCCGCGTGCCCTCGGCGGGTGACGCGTGCTCCCCCTGCTCGTACGCTTCCAGAACGACATGCACGTTGGTGCCGCTCATGCCGAACGAGTTGACCCCCGCGATCCTGCGGGGCAGGGACCGCGGCCACGGCTGGTTACGGCGCGGCACCGTGAACTGCAGCCGGTCCCAGGGGATGTGCGGGTTGAGGTCGCCGTCCTCGTCGTCCACGGCGGCGGGGATCTCCGCGTGCCGGAGCATCAGCACGGTCTTCATCAACGACGCGATGCCCGACGCGGCCTCCATGTGGTTCAGGCGGGACTTCACGCTTCCCAGCGCCAACGGCGTGTCCCGCTTGCGTATCGCCGTGCCGACGGCGCCGTCCAGGGCGCCGACCTCGATCGGGTCGCCGAGCACGGTCCCGGTGCCGTGGGCCTCGATCCAGCCGAGGTCGGCCGGATCGACGCCCGCGTCGGCGAGCGCCGCCCGGATGACCTCCTGCTGCGCGGGACCGCTCGGCGCGGTCAGGCCGGACGCCGCGCCGTCGTGGTTCGCGGCCGTGCCCCGGACGACGGCGAGGATCGGGTGGCCCCCGCGCTCGGCCTCGCCGAGGCGCATCAGCAGGACCGCTCCGACGCCCTCGGCACGACCGTAACCGTCCGCGGACGCGAGGAACGACTTGGACCGGCCGTCGGGCGACAGCGCCCCTGTCTGGCACAGCGACACCATGAGATTCGCGGACAGCAACAGGTTGGATCCGCAGACGAGCGCGTAGCGGCAGTCGCCGTCCCGCAGGCCGCGTACCGCGAGATGCAGAGCGGTGAGCGAGGACGAGCACGCGGTGTCGACGCTCACGACGGGTCCGGAGAAGCCCATGACGTAACTGATCCGCCCGGCGCCGAAGCAGAGGCCGCCGCCGGTCGTGTAGTAGGGGCTGATGCGGGCCCGGGTGGGGTCTTCCAGCCGCTCGCTGTACTCCGAGGCCATCATGCCCAGGTAGACGCCGACGTCGAGCCGGTCGGACCGCCGTACGGCGACCCCCGCCCGCTCCAGGGCCTCCCACGCGGTCTCCAGGAGCATCCGCTGCTGCGGGTCGAGCTGTTTGGCCTCGCGATGAGAGATGCCGAAGAACTCGGCGTCGAAGCCCGCGATGTCGGAGATGAACCCGCCGCGGTCGACGTACGAGCGGCCCGGCCTGCCTGCGACCGGGTCGTACACCGACCGCAGGCCGGGGCGGTCCTCGGGGATCTCCGACAACGCGGTTCCCTCACCGCGCAGGAAGTCCCAATAGTCCTCCGGGGAGTCGATCTCACGGGGAAACCGCAGACCCATGCCCACGACGGCGATCGGGGCGTGCCTGGCCTCCTCCAGTTCCCGGATCCGTGCCCTGAGCCGTTGCGACAGCCTGAGCTGATCTTCCAGCAGGTTGCGCATTTCCGGGACGTCCACCATGTCCACCCTCATCTCTTCGATGCCAGATCGGTCCGCACGGCCTGGATGAGTTCGTCGAGCGACAGGTCCGCGGGGTCGATCTCGGCTGGAGGCGTCGCGACCTGGTCCGCCGGCCCGTTCTCATCCACAGGCCCGTTCTCATCCGCCGGCCCGGGATCCGCGGGGAGCAACAGCTCGGCGAGGTGGGCGGACAGCTGCCCGACGGTGGGATGGTCGAGGGCCACCGTGGCGGGCAGGTCCTCCCCGAGCGCGTGGGACAGCCGGGTCCGCAGGTCGATGACCATGATCGAGTCGAGGCCGATGTCGCCGAACCCGAGGTCGTCGTCGGTCAGGACCGCAGCGCCGAGGACATCGCCCACCATGTCGCGCAGCGTGTCGCGAAGCCGGTCGTCACGGTCCGCGGGATCCATGTCGGCGAGGACGCCGGCCAGCCAGCCGCGCGGCCGGCCGTCCGCCTCCGGTGTCGTCCGCCGCGGTCGCGGTACGGCCAGGCCCGCGAGCAGCGCCGCACGGGGATGGCCGGCCGCGTTCTCGATGTAGCGCTCCGGGTCGAGCGCCACGGCCACGAGCCGGGTGTGCCCGTCCTCCACAGCCTGCCGCAACAGCTCCTCGGCCTCGTCGTCGGACAGGGCGCGCACGCCCATCCGCTCGATGGCCCGCCGGGTCGCCGCGGATGCCGCCATGCCGCCCTTCGCCTGCGGGACCCACGCGCCCCAGTCGATGCTCGTCGCTCGGACGCCCGCCGCGCGCAGCGACTCGGCCATGCCGTCGAGACAGCCGTTGGCCGCCGCGTAGTTCGCCTGTCCGGCCGTCCCCAGGACGCCCGACGCGGAGGAGAACAGCACGAACGCGTCCAGTTCGTGATCCCGGAGCTCGGCGGCCAGGTTGGCGACGCCGCGGGCCTTCGCCGCGAACACCTTCTCGAAGGACGCGGTGGTCAGGTTGTCGAAGGCGTTGTCGTCGTTGACCCCGGCGAGGTGCAGGACAGCGCGGAGCGGCAGGTCTCGTGCGGCCTCGGCCACGGCCCGGCGGCACGCCTGCGGCTCACTCACGTCACCGCGCAGCACGTGAACGCGGACCCCGCGCGCGGTCAGCTCGTCGATGACCTTCCGCGCGGCCTCGTCCGGAGCCGAGCGGCCCATCAGAGCGATCGAGCGGAAACCCCGGCGGGCGAGGAAACCTGCGGCGCTGAGACCGAGCGCCCCGAGACCACCCGTGATCAGGGCGGCGCCGTCGCCGCTCACTCGGGCGGAGTCGCCGTCGCTGCGGTCCACCGGTCGCAGGCGGGCCATTCTGACCTCCCCCGCGCCGATCTTCAGCCGCGTCTCGGGAACGTTCTCGTCGAGTGAGCGGACCAGCGCCTCCGCGACCGTGGCGTCGTCCCACCCCTCGGCGAGCGTGACGCGCAGCAGCCGGCGGTCCGGCTGCTCCGCCTCCAGCGCCGTGAGCAGGCCGTACAGCGACTCGCGGACCGGCGCCGCGCGTGCGCCGTCCGCGCACAGGACCGCGTACGGGATGTGCCGCGGGACGGCCCGGAGCCGTTCCGTGAGGGCCAGGACCGCGGCGAGGGCGTCGTCCGGCGCGGTACCGTCCGTCGCGTGGAAGGACGTGTCCACGATGAGGTCGGCGGCGCCGTCGTGGTCGTCCGCGCCCATGACCGTGACCCGGTGGCCCAGGGAGTCGAGTTCCTCCGGCAGCCCGTGGACATGGTCGGCGTCGACGACCGCGATGCGCCACATGTGCGTGACTGCTCCCTCGACCGCGGGCTCCTGCTCGACCCACGAGAGGGCGTACGCGAGGTCGCTGCCTTCCCGCAGGGAGCGCTGCAGCAGCGCGCGGGGGGCCTGGCGGAACCGGAACCCCTCCACCACCAGGACGGTGCCGCCGCCCGGATAGAACACGTGCAGGTCCGCGGCCTCGATGTGGAGCAGGTCACCGGCTCCCCCGTCGTGACGGCGGGTGGCCCGCACGTGCCCCCACAGCTCGCGACCGGGCACAGGACGGCCGGGAAAGGCCAGCCGCGCGGCCGCGAACGGGATGCTCAGGGCCGTCTGCTCCGTCGCGTCCTCCCCGGGCAGCCCGACGGCGAAGGTGACCGCGCTCTGCAGCACCGAGTCCAGCAGACCGGGGTGGATCTCGTAGCTGGCCGGGTTCTCGTTCATCTCCGCGGGTTCGGCGTACCTGATCAGCGCCTCGTCGCCGAGGATCCAGACATCGCGGATCCAGCGGAACGACGGGCCGAGGTGGTAGCCGAGCGTCCACAGATGGCGGTAGAAGTCGTCGCCGGACAGGTAACGCTCCGCACGGCCGATGAACGTGCCGGGGTCCGGCACGGGCCACGACGCCGACGGGACCGGCGGGACGATCCGGGCGGCGAGGTGCTCCTGCCAGCGGCCCTCGTCGGGGGCGACGAGGCTCTGCACGCTGACGGTGTGCGCGCCGTGGTCCTGCACCTCGTGGATGATCTGCGTCTCATAGCGCTCCCCCTCCTGCAGGACGAGGGCGCGCGGGAAGTGCAGGTCCTCCAGGACGATCGGGGATCCATCGGCTCCGAGAGCCGACAGTACGGTGGCCGTCTGCGACGCCCCCGGCACCGACACCGTGCCGAAGAGGCGGTGGTCGGTGAGATGCGCGGGGAAGTCGGTGCTGCGCTCGGTGGCGAAGACCCGGCCGCGCAGCCCGGGCGAGCGCAGTTCCGTGCCCCAGGCGGCCACGCGCAGGCCCGACCGGGACCCGCCCTGCCCGGGCACGTCGGCCCAGTGCCGGGTGCCGGCGAACGGGTAGAGCGGACCACGCGGCAGGTCCCCGCCGCTCCGCCGGTGGATCCGCTTCCAGTCGAAGTCCTGGCCCCGCTCGTACAGCGACTTCACCGCGGTCAGCAGTGCCGCCCGGTCGCCCGACCGGCGGCGCAGCGAGGAGACCAGGCCGCCCCGGGGCGTCAGCCCGGCGGCCTGCACCAGGTTGACGAGCGTGCGATCCGGACCGATCTCCAGGCAGACGTCGACGTCCAGGTTGGCCAGCCGTTGTGCTCCGGCGTGGAAACGGACCGGTTCGCGGGCGTGCCGCGCCCAGTACTCCGCGTCGTACTCCCCGGGCGCCACGAGCCGCCCGGTCAGATTGGAGATGATCGGCACCTGCGGGTCGCGCATCTCCATGGCTGCGACCGCCGCCGTGAAGTCCTCGATCATCGGATCGAGCAGCCGGGAGTGGAAGGCATGCGACACGCTGAGCCGGCGGTGCCGCACCCCCTGGTCCCGCAGCCATCCCACGAACTCGTCCATCGCCTCGGAGGGACCGGACACCACGGTCGACTCCGGCCCGTTCACCGCGGCGACGTCGAGATCGCGCCCGGCGATCCAGCCGGCGACGTCCGTCTCGCCGGCGACGACGGCGAGCATCGCACCGCGTTCCGTCGCCTGCATCAGGCGCGCCCGCTCCGCGATCAGGGTGAGCCCCGTCTCCAGGTCCAGCACTTCCGCGTGGATCGCGGCGGCGATCTCGCCGACGCTGTGTCCCATCAGGACCGCGGGAGTCACGCCCCAGGACTCCCAGAGCGCGGCGAGGGCTATCTCCACGGTGACGAGCGCGGGCTGGGTCACCCGGGTCTCGTCGATCAGCGCCGGATCGTCGCCGTACATCATCAAGTCGGCCAGGGAGGCGCCGAGCAAGGGGGCGAGAGTCCGCTCGCAGCGATCGAACACCTCGCGGAAGACCGGCTCGGTCTCGTAGAGCTCGCGTGCCATGCCGAAGTACTGGCTGCCCTGGCCGGTGAACAGGAACGCGACGCGCGGGGCCCGGGTGACGGGATCCTGGGGCAGCGGCGCCCTCAGGGCGGCCACCATCGCGTCCCGCGTGGCCCCGGACAGGGCACGGCGGTACGGGAAGTGGGCGCGACCGGTGGCCGAGACGGCGGCGAGCGCGCCGAGTTCGTCCTCGCGGGCGGCCTCGAGCCGCTCGGCCCAGGCGCCGGACAGCCGTGCCAGCCCCGCCGCGTCGGGTGCCGACAGCGTGACCAGGTGGGGGACACCGGCGTCGTCGTCCGCGTCCGGCTCACGCGGAGCCGGGACGTCCTCCGGGTCCGCCAGGATGACGTGGGCGTTGGTGCCGGTGAAGCCGAAACCGGATACGCCTGCGATGCGCGGCCGGCCGGCGGCGGGCCACGGCGCCGGCGCCGCGACAACCTCGACGTTCATCTCGGACCAGGCCACGTGGGGGTTCGGCTCGCGGAAATGCAGGTTGGCGGGGATCACCTCGTTGCGCATCGCCAGGACCGTCTTGATGACGCCCACGACGCCCGCGGCGGACTCGCAGTGCCCCACGTTGCTCTTCACCGAGCCGATGCGGAGCGGGTCGCCCGGCCGCCGGTCCTCCCCCAGGACGCGCCATGCCGCCCCGATCTCCACCGGGTCGCCCAGGGAGGTGCCGGTGCCGTGCGCCTCCAGGTAGGACACTTCCGAGCCGGCCACGCCGGCGTCGGCTAGGGCCGCGCGGAGCATGGCCTCCTGGGCGGTGCCGCTGGGCGCGGTCAGGCCGGAGGAGGCGCCGTCCTGGTTGACGCTACTGCCGAGGATCACGGCCAGCACCCGGTCGCCGTCGCGCCGGGCGTCACTCAGCCGTTTGAGTACCAGCACGCCACAGCCCTCGGAGCGGACGAACCCGTTCGCATCGGCGGAGAAGGCCTTGCACCGTCCCTCGGGCGAAAGCATGTGGGCCCGGCTCACCGCGACCGACGACATCGGATCGAGGATGATGTTGACGCCGCCCGCGAGCACCGCGTCGGTCTCTCCGGTTCGCAGTGACCGGACGGCGAGATGCAGGGCCACCAGCGACGAGGAGCACGCGGTGTCCACGGCCACCGCCGGGCCGTTGAGCCCCAGCAGGTAGGCGATCCGGCCGGCGGCGGCGTTCAACGCGGTTCCCGTGCTGTAGTAGGCGTCGATCTGCTCGGGACCGCCGCCGGCGAGAATCCGCGCGTAGTCGCCGTAGCTGATGCCGACGAAGACGCCGGTGCGGGAGTTCTTCAGACCGTGGGGGTCGATGCCGCCGTCCTCCAGCGCGTGCCATGCCGACTGGAGCAGCAACCGCTGCTGCGGGTCCAGATTGTCGGCCTCGCGGGACGGGATGCCGAAGAACGAGGCGTCGAAGCGGTCGATGTCGCGGAGGAACCCTCCCTGATCGGTGGTGATCCTGCCGGACCGGCGGACGTCTCCGGTGAAGACCATCGTGTCCCAGCGGTCCTCCGGCACGGTCGCGACGCCGTCCCGCCCATCGCGCAGCAGGGTCCACAGCTCGTCGGCCGAGTCCGCGCCGGGGAACCTGCCGGTCATGCCGACGATCGCGATGGGCTCTCTCCGGCCGCCCATCCCCTCGCCGGTCGCGGTCCCGGGTGCCGTCCGGCCTTCCTGGCGGGGCACGGGCCGCGGGACGCGGGCGTCAGGACGGCCGGCCGTGGCACGGCCGGTCCCCGCCGCCGTGGTCCGTGCCAGGATGAACTCCGCCAGCTCCGCGACGGTCGGGTGGTCGAACACGTCAGCGGACTGCAGCTCCACGCCGAACGCGCCGGACAAGCGGCCGACCAGGTCGACCGCCATGATCGAGTCGATGCCGAGGTCGAAGAACCCGGTGTCCTCGGCCACCTCCGCCGGGTCCGCGTGGCCCAGCTGCGCCGCGACCAGACGCCGCACGTGCGCCCGGGCCGCGGCGGGACGGCTGCGTTCGGGCAGCGCCGTCAGCTCCGCCATGATCGACGGCTCGTCTCGCCCGTCCGCCTGGCCTTCGTCGTGGGCTCCCCCGGTTATGCCCGCGTACAGGCCGCGGGGCCGCACGACCGACATCACCTCGGCGAACCGCGGCAGGTCCAGTGGGCAGGCCACCACGTGGCCGGCGGGGCCCGTGGTCCGTGCGGTCAGCGCGGCGACGCCCTGCTCCGCGCTCAACGCGCCGACGCCGATCCGGTCGTAGCGACGCAACGAGGCCTCGTCCGCCATTCCGGCGCCGGCCAGCGCCCACGGCCCGTACGCGACGCTCGTCGCCGGCAGCCCGAGGGACAGCCGGTGCGCGGCGAGCGCGTCGAGCGCGCCGTTCGCGGCGGAGTAGGCGCAATGCCCTTCGGTTCCCCAGACCGCCGAAACCGAGGAGACCATGACGAAGAAGTCCAGCGGCCACGCGTGTGCGGCCTCGTGCAGCCACCACGCGCCCGCGAACTTGCCGAGCAGCGCCGCCTCGAAGTCGGCGGTGCGCAGCCGGGACAGTGGAACAGGGTCGGCCACCCCCGCGGCGTGGACCACGCCGCGCACCGGCGGCAGGTCCGCGAGACCGGCACAGGCCGCGGCGAGCGAGGCCGGCGTCTCGCAGCCGCCGCCCCGGTACTCGATCCGCGCACCGCGTCCGCGCAGCTCGGCCAGCAGCGCGGTGGCCGCCGTGCCGAGTGTCTCCGGGGCCCGGCGGCCGATCAGCAGCAGGTTGCGGGCGCCGCGGCGGACCAACTCGACGGTGATCTCCCGGCCGACCGCGCCGAGCCCGCCGGTGACGATGTAGGTGGCGTCGGCGTGCACGGGCAGCTCCGGGACGTACCCCTCGCTCCCGCGCAGCCGGGCGGTGAGCACCCGGCCGTCGCGTACGGCCGCCAGGTCCTCGAGGACCGCCGACGGCCCCGCCCCGGACTCCGCGGCGACGAACGCGAGAAGCGCCCGCGTGTCCTCGGCGGTCGGCCGCGCCGGCAGGTCGACGACACCGCCCCAGGCGGCGCCTGCCTCCAGGCCCAGGACGGGCGCCAGGCCGTGCAGAGCGCCGTGACCGACCGTGATCAACGAATCGCCGTCATCGACGCGGCGGGCCGCACGCGTGACCAGGAACACGCGCGCGTGGGGCCCGCCGTCGCCGGCCGCCGCGCCGACCGCCGTCGTCACGGCGGCACAGAGCGCCGCCGTGACCGCCGCCGGCGCGGCGACGTCATCCGCGGCGCCGGGGAGCGGCACCTCCTGTGCGGTGAGTATGAGCGTGGCCGGTCCGTCGCCGCGGGTCTCCCAGAACCGGCGCCAGCCGTCCGCTCCGCCGGGCAGCTCACCGTGCTCCCATCCTGCGGGAACGCCGGCGGAGACCGGACCGAGCACGGTGCCGGTCCGCCCCTGCCCCGCCGCCTCCCGGACGAGCAGGCCGAGCGGCTCGGCGTCGGCACCCGCGACGACCAGCGCGCCGCCGTCACCGGTCCCCTCCGGCGTGGCCGCCGCCCACACCAGCTCGTACGCCGTGGACGCGCCTCGTTCCGCGGAAACGTACTCGGGCGCGTGCCGCACACGCTGCCAGGGGTAGAACGGCAGGCCGACGATCCGGCGGGGCGGCGACGCGGCCGCGTCGCCGCCCTCGTCCCGGCCGCCGATCGTGAGGGCCGGGGACGGCTCACCGGCGGCCAGCGCCCGTAGTGCCGCGGCCGCCGAGGCGGGGTCCGCCGCCGTGACGCGGGCCCGTACGTCATGCCGGGCGCGCCCGTGCGTGGCCGTGTAGGCGAACGCCGGGTAGTCGGCCGGGCCGAGCCCGGCGACCCGGTTCGCGTACCGGCCGGCGAGCGCGCGAAGCGCCTCAGGCGTCCTGGCCGAGATCTCGAACCCATCGGCCCGCGCCTCCCCGGCCGCCGGCGCATCGGCGCCGGGATCGGGCGCGGAGAGGATCAGGTGGGCGTTGGTACCGCTCATCCCGAACGAACTGACCCCCGCGTAGCCTCCGCTCGCCGGGTCCCAGGCCGTGAGCTCGGCCGAGACGGTGATCCCCGTGCCGGAGAGGTCGATGCGGGGGTTCAGAGTGCGGAAGTGCACCACCGGTGGCGCCTTGCGGTGCCGCAGGCACAGGACCGCCTTGAGCAGGCCCGCGATCCCCGCCGCCGACTCCAGGTGACCGAGGTTGGTCTTGACGGCGCCGACCTGCAGGGGCGCGCCGCCGTTGCGCCGCCCCAGCGCCGTCGCCAGTGCCTCCATCTCTATCGGGTCGCCGAGGGACGTGCCGGTGCCGTGCGCCTCGACGTAGCCGATGTCCGCGGGCTCGACGCCGGCGTCCGCCATCGCCCGTTCGATCAGCGACACCTGGGACAGCACGTTCGGGGCGGTGAATCCGCCGGACCTGCCGTCCTGGTTGACGGCCGAACCGTGGATCACGGCGTGCACCCGGTCGTTGTCCCGCAGCGCGTGGTCGAGGCGCTTGAGGACGACCGCTCCGCAGCCCTCACCGCGCGTGAAGCCGTTGGCGCGCGCGTCGAAGGTCTTGCAGAGGCCGTCGGGCGCCAGCGAGCGGGTCTCCTGGACGAGACGGGTCGACCGGGGAGACATGATGAGGTTCACCCCCGCCACGAGCGCCACGTCGCACTCGCCCCTGCGCAGGGCCTGGACGGCCAGGTGGGCCGCCACGAGAGACGAGGAACAGGCCGTGTCGACCGCCATGGCCGGTCCGGTCAGCCCGAGCGTGTACGCGATGCGACCGGCCGCGAAGTTGTGGCCGTTCCCGGTCGTCCAGTACGCGTCCGGGTCATCCGTCAGCCACTCACGGTAGTCCTGCCACATGATGCCCAGGTAGAGGCCGGTCTGGGTGCCGGCGAGCCGGTCCGGCGGCAGCGCCGCGTCCTCCAGCGCCTCCCACGTCACCTCGAGGAGGAGCCGATGCTGCGGGTCCAGGCTCTGGGCCTCGCGAGGACTGATGCCGAAGAAGGCGGCGTCGAAATCCAGCACCTCCTCCAGGAAACCGCCCCGCCGCGGCAGGGTCGCCCACGCTTCGGCGAACGGTCCCTTCCGCGCTTCCGGCATGGTCCGCACCAGGTCACGGCCGCCGGCCAGCGCATCCCAGTAGCCGTCGAGATCGTCGATGCCGCCGGGCAGCCGGAGCCCGGCGCCGACGACAGCGATCGGCTGCCTCCCTTCCTGCTCCTCCAGCCGCTGCCGCAACGACCGGATCGTCGCGAGCGCCCGCGTGAGAGGAGTCTGGGCCGCACCAGAAGAAATGGCTTCATCCATACGCTCGGTTCCTCATCGTCCGATTGACGGTGTCGGCTGCGCGTCAGGACGCGTCGTCCAGCTGATCGCACAGCGCGCCGGCCAGCGCCTTCGTGGTCGAGTACGTCCACAACAAGGTCGGCGAGAGCCGCAGGCCGAACGTCGACTCCAGGCGGTTGCGTAGTTCCAGGCTCATGAGCGAGTCAAGACCCAGTGCCTTGAACGGTGTCTCAGGCTCCAGACGGGCCGGATCCGCGCGCAGTACGCGGCCGGTCAGTTCCCGCACTTTCTGCTCGATCAGCTCGGCCCTGACCTCCGGGGCGGCCTCCCCCAGACGGGAGCGGAACTCCCCGCCGAAGGCGCCGGCGCCGGCGGCTCGCGCAGCGGCGGCCCGCAGCGTCTCCCAGCTCGGCAGCGCCGCCGTGTCGGGGTAGGCGTCGAACCACCGCCGCAGGTCGAGCGGCACGTACCCGGCGACGGGCTCGCCCCGGCCGAGCATGTCCGCCAGCGCCGGCCACGCCTCGTCCACCGTGATCCCGCCCATGCCGCGTTCCTCGAGGCGGGCACCGCGCTGCTCGTCCGCGGCGGCCAGGCCGATACCCGTGAACGGTCCCCACTGCACGCTCAGCCCGGGCAGACCCCGTCTGCGGCGGGCCTCGGCGAGCGCGTCCAGGTAGGCGTTGCCCGCGGCGTACGCGGCCTGGCCCGCGTTGCCGACGAGCGCCGCGGCCGAGGAGAACAGCACGAACAGGTCCAGGGGGTCGTCCACGGTGGCCTCGTCGAGGTTCCGTGCCCCCTCGGCCTTCGGCGCGAGGACCCGCGCGATCTGCTCGTCGGTCATGTTCTGGATCACCGCGTCGTCCAGGAGGCCGGCGGCGTGCACGACACCGCGCAGCGGCGGCAGGTCCGCCCGCAGTGTTTCCAGGCTCCGCCGCAGCGCGGCGACGTCGGCGACGTCGCACTGGACGGTCTCGATTCTCGTGCCGCCCTCGCGGAGGCCGGCCACGAGCTTCGCCGTGGCGTCGTCGGGCGCCGAGCGGCTCATGAGGGCGACGGCACCGGCGCCGTTCGCGGCGAGGAACCTCGCGAGGGACAGACCGAGCGCCCCGAGCCCTCCCGTGATCAGATAGGTGCCGTCGGCGCTGAACCGGCCGCCGGGCATCGGAACCGCGGCGACCCGGCCGACGCCTTCCGGCTCCGTGAGCACGAAACGGCCGACGTGCTCGTTGCGCGCCATCTGGAACAGGGCCGTACCGGCCTGCGCGAACGGACGACGGTGCACCGGCAGGGGTTCGAGCCGGCCGGAGCTCACGTGCTCCCAGACGGTGTGCAGGATCTCGGCGAACCGCATGGGGTTGCGCCGCACCAGTCCGTTGGCGTCGGCGGCGGACACGGTGATGCCCTTGGCGAACGCGCTGAGGCTGATGCTGCGCCCCTTCGCGATGTCCTGCTTGCCGGCCTCGACGAAACGGCCGTCGGGAGCGAGGACGTCCAACCCCGCGGAGATCGCCGCGCCGGGCAGGACGTTGAGGACCACGTCGACCCCGCGGCCTCCCGTCGCGGCCATGACCGCCTCGGCCCACGACAGGTCACGTGAGTCGAAGACGTCGGCGACCCCCAGCTCATGGAGGTGAGCGCGCTTGCTCTCGCTGTCGGCCGTGGCGATCACCCGCGCACCGAGGAGCAACGCGACGTGCACTGCCGCCAGACCGATGGTGTCGGCCGCCGCGTGGATCAGAACCGTGTCGCCCTGGCCGACGCGGCCGTGGTCGACGAGCGAGTACCACGCCATGGCCATGACGAGGGGGATCCCCGCCGCCTCCGCGTCGCCGAGGGTGGCGGGCACCGGCAGCGCCTGCGCGGCGCGTATCGTCACATGATCGGCAAGGGCGCCGAACACGCAGGCGGCGACCCGGTCTCCCGGCGAGAGCATCGTGACGCCCGGCCCGGCCGCGACCACCCGGCCCGCGCACTCGCCGCCGAGCAGCGCGGCCTCCCCGGACAGGCCGGGGAAGGCGCCGACGGCCTTGAGCACGTCGGTCGGATTGAGCGCGGCGGCGGTGACCTCGACCTCCACCTCGCCGGGCCCGGGCGCCCGCCGGGACAGCGGGACGCAGTCGACGCCGTCGGGCCGTCCCGGGCGCAGGACGGCGACGCGGAACGGCTGCGGCTTCGTACGGGCCACCGGCAGCCCGGCGGCGGCCTCGTCCGATGTGTCCCCCGCGGTCAACCGGGCCGCCAGCCGCCGCCCGTCGCGCAGCGCCACCTGGTCCTCGCCGTCACCACGCAGGATCTCTTCCGCGCAGGCCGCCGCCCAGCCCGGCGTGGACGGGTCCACGTCGATCACGCGTGGGGTCAGTTCGCCATGCTCGCGGCACAGCACACGGGCGTACCCCCAGTACATCGCCGCTCCGGGGTCCGGCTGATCCGCGGCGGTGGCCGCCTGGGCGATCGGCGTGACCACCACCAGGCGCGGTGGCACACCCTGCCCGGCGCAGGCGCGTACCAGCCGCGTGAGCCGGCCGAGGCCGCGGCGCTGAGCGTCGAATCCGGCGCCCGCGGGAGGCGCGGCGAACACGACGCCGTCCGCGGGGGGCAGGTCGGCGGTGACGGCCGTGTCCGCGTCCGCGACGAGGACGACCTCGGCCCCTGCGGCCTTCATGGCCGTGCCGAGCGCCGGATCTCCGAAGACGGCCCAGCGGCCCGGCGGCGCCGGCGTCCCGCCGGGTTCCCGCCCGGTCACGTCGGTCCACCGGACGCGGTGCAGGCGCTCGGCGCCGGCCTCGGTCGTGCTCACGCCGGGCAGCGGCTTCAGCGCGAGCCCTTCCATGACGAGGACGGGTGCGTGTGCCTCGTCGAAGACACGGACGTCCACGAGGCCGTCGTCGCGGCGCACCGCGTGCGACCAGACCTCGGTCACGGGCTCGTCCAGTGCGCTGAGCAGCCGGACCGCACGCACGGCCGTCGGTACCAGCGCCTCGTCCCCGTCGAACAGGGCGAGCGCCACCTGCAGGGCGCCGTCCCACAGGGCCGGGTGCAGCACGTGCGGGCGGTTGCCCGGGAGGAGCCGCTGCTCGAGCCGGACCTGACCGGCGGTCTCCGCGCCTCCCGGCAGGATGTGCAGCGACCGCACCCGCTGGAACGCCGGTCCGTAATCGAGTCCGCGTCCGGCGCACCGCCGGTAGAAGTCGGCGCCGTCGATGACCTCCACGTCCCCGGCCCAGGCCGGAAACTCGGGGGCGGGCCCGCCGTCGCCGCCGCCGAAGTACACCCGTGCGGTCGCGTTCACGACCCACGAGGCGCCGCCGTCGGGCAGCGACAGGATCCGGACGCCGCCGCCGTCGGCGAGGTCGTCACTCCATTCGGCGGTCAGCCGGACCGGCCCGCCGCCGACCGCGATCTCACTGCCGAAGACGACGTTCTCCACCCTGCGCGGCACGGCGTCCCTGCGCGCCCGCGCCGCGTTCACCGCGACGGCGAGCATCGCCGTGGCCGGCAGGACCGGCGCGTCGTACACCCGGTGATCGGAAAGCCACGGCAGGTCGTCGGCGGAGATCTCCAGGCCGCCGTGCCACGTGTCCGGTTGACCGGGCGCGGGGACGAGTGCCACGTCGAAGCCGGTGACGGTGGCCGGGCCGGGCCGGCGGACCGGCGTCCAGTGGCTCTCCCCGTGCAGGGGGTGCCCGGGCGCCTCGGCGAAACGACGCCGGGGCAGGCCGCCGAACGGTTCCAGACCCGCCGTGTACGCCCGGGCGAGCGCGAGCGCGAAGCTCCCGGGCCCGCCGTCGTCACGGCGCAGCGTCGGCAGGACCACCGGCGGCTCGGCGCGGCCCGCGGCGAGTTGCTCGATGGCCGGGGTCAGCACCGGGTGCGGGCTCACCTCGATGACGTGGCTGACGCCCTCGTCGAACAGCGTGCCCATCGCGTCGGCGAACAGCACCGGGTTGCACAGGTTCTCCACCCAGTACGCCGCGTCCATCTCGGTGCCGTCCAGACGGCGGTTGCGGACGGTCGACATCAGCTCGATGTCGCCCGCACCCGGCTCGGCGGGGGCGAGCGCGGCGAGCAGGTCCTCCCGCAGGTCGTCCATCTGCGGGCTGTGGGAGGCATAGTCGACGTTGACCAGACGGCAGAAGACGCCCTCGGCCTCCAGCAGCTCCTTCAGCACCAGCACGGAGTCCTCGTCGCCGGACAGGACGCACGAGCGAGGCCCGTTGTGCACGGCCAAGGAGACGCTGCCCTCGAAGCCCTCGAGTGACCGCAGCGCGGCGTCCCGGTCCAGGTCGACCGCGAGCATGCGGCCCTTCCCTGAGGTACGGCGGGCGATGGCGCTGCGCCGCGCCATGATGAGGGCGCCGTCCTCGTAGGAGAGGATGCCGGCGAAGGTGGCCGCGGTGATCTCGCCCTGGCTGTGGCCCAGGACGACGTCGGGCACGACGCCGGCGGCGCGCCACGTCTCGGCCAGGCCCAGCGACATCGCCCACAGCGTCGGCTGCAGCATGTCGATGCGGGTGGTCCACTCGTCCCCGGCCTCGCCGAGGAAGACGGCGAGCGGGTCCCACAAGACGTGCGGGCGCAGCGCCTCGGCGCAACGCCGTACGACCCGGGCGAACAGCGGGCTGTCACGGTAGAGCTCGCGGCCCATGCCCGCCCACTGCGAGCCCTGACCGGGGAAGACGAACGCCACCCGGCCGCGGCCGACGGCACGGCCCGTCACCAGGCCCGGCGCGTCCGGCTCCGCGTCGCCGGAGGCCAGCGCGTCGAGGGCGGCCCGGGCTCGTTCCGCGTCGTCCGCGAGCACCGCCGCGCGTACCGGGAAGTGGTCACGACGCCAGGCGAGGGCGCCGGCGAGTGCCGTGGCCGCGTCCGGTGTCTCCGCCGGCGCGTCACGCAGCAGGGCGGCCCGCTCGGCGAGCACGGAGGACCGCTTGGCGGAGATCGGCAGGAAGGCGGGCAGGCCCAGGTCCGGGGTGTCGTCGCCGGCTTCCTCGGCGGCCTCCGGCGGGTTCCTGATCACGACGTGGGCGTTGGTGCCGCCCCAGCCGAAGGAGCTGACCCCCAGGTAGATCGGGCCGGTCTTCGGCAGCCGCAGCGGCTCGCGCACGACCCGGACGTTGAGGTCGTCGAACGGGATCTCCGGGTTCAGCTCCTCCGAGTGCAGGCTCGGCGGCACCGTCCGATGCCGGAGCGCGAGCAGGTTCTTGAAGAGTCCGGCGAGGCCGGCGCAGGCCTCCAGGTGACCGATGTTGGTCTTGACCGAGCCGATGGGCAGCGGGCCCGCGGCACGCCCCCTGCCGAGGACGTTGCCGATCGCGGTCGTCTCGACCGGGTCACCGCGTCCGGTGCCGGTGGCGTGCGCCTCCACATAGGCCAGCGCGTCCAGGGGAACGGCGCCGTCGCCGTACGCTCGGCGCAGCAGGTCCTCCTGACCCTCGCGGCTCGGCGTGACGAGGCTGTCCCCGCCGCCGTCGTTGTTGACGACCGTACGGACGATGACGCCGTGGATCCGATCGCCGTCGCGCAACGCGCGCTCCAGCGTCTTCACGTACAGCACCGCGACGCCCTCACCGCGCACGAACCCGTTCGCGGACGCGGCGAACGACTTCGAGCGGCCGTCGGGCGACAATCCGCCGAAATGGGTCAGCCCGACGGTCACGTGCGGGTCCAGTATGAGGTTGGAACCGCCCACGATCGCCGACTCGATCTCGCCCTGCCGCAGTGCCTGCGCGGCGAGGTGCAACGCCACCAGCGAGGACGAGCATCCGGTCTCGACGGTGAGGCTGGGCCCGCGCACCCCGAAGAAGTACGAGAGCCGCGCCGCGATCACGTCGAGGGCGTTGCCGACCAGGCTGTGGGGGGTGGCCCGGGCGCCGCGTTCGCGGCGGAGGATCTCGTAGTCGTGCCAGGACGCGCCGATGTAGACGCCCGTGCGGGTGCCGGCGAGGTCGGCCGCACGCTGCCCGGCGTCCTCCAGCGCGAGCCAGCTCACCTCGAGCAGCAGCCGCTGCTGTGGGTCGATGGCCTCTGCCTCACGCGGAGAGACGCCGAAGAAGTCGGCGTCGAACAGGTCCACCCCGTCGATGAACCCGCCGACCGCCTGGATCTGCCGTTCGGGGTCGAGCTGAACCGAGGTGTCCCAGCGGTCCGCCGGGACCGGCCTGATCGCGTCGCCGCGGTCCGCCAAGAGCCGCCACAGGCTCTCGGTGTCCGGCGCGCCGGGAAACCGCCCCGCCATGCCGACAACGGCGATCAGGTCCGCGGGGTCCTGTGCTGCGTTCGCGTCCATTCGCTGCCTTTGCGTCTCGCTGATGGCCACAAGGGTCCGGTGTGCGGTCATGCCGGCACACCACGACCCCGTATCCCGCGGAGGGCGGGTCTTCCTGTCGCGGCGGTGACGGGCGCGGCGTCTACTCCTTGACCCGCATCCGCACGAGGCCCTTGCTCGCCCGGATCATCCGCGGGCCGATCTGCGGCGGCGCCTCACGGCGGCACCATATGGCGTTCTTGGCCATCTTCATCGGCGTCATGTTGAAGCACCGGGTGTCGCGTTCCCCCAGGCGGAAGGCCGGCGAGATGAAGTCCGCGTCCTTGATGCGCGTGAGAATCTGACGGGCCGCCGCCTCGGGCGCGACCGAGCCGCCCTCGACCTCACGGCACAGGTCGCGGGTGACGACGCCGAGCTCGTTGAACCCGTCGCTGACCGGGAACGGCGACCCAGGCCGAACGCTCTGCTCAAGGTCGAGGAAGACGCTTTCGCCTCCCCCCTTGATGTAGCGGTAGTAGGCGTCCTCGAGCATGACGTTGCCGAGCATGGTGCCGAGCATCCAGGTGCGGCAGACGGCGTTCCAGAGCTCGTAGTCATCGAAGCCGACGAAGGAGCTGTAGACCAGGTCGTCGTGGAAGTCGAACAGCCCCTGCTGCAGTCCCTCCAGATAGGCGAAGCGCTCATAGGACCAGTCGCCATCGCGCGAAGCCGCGATGAGCCGCCAGCCCAGGGCGTTGACGAGTTCCATCGTGTTCGTGAGACCACGAGAGTAGAGGGCGTCGATGAACCCGGCAGCGTGCGAGGTGAGGCAGAACCGCTCGCCGACGACCTGCTTGGCCGAGTACTGCAGCCGGCCCGTGGACACCCACGACCGCACCGACTTCGCGTCCCTGAACTGGTACGCGATCTCCGGGAAGCGCTCCAGGAAGGCGTCGAATTCCTGCTGGGGCGACATGTCGCCCTTGGGGTAGATCCGCGGGTCGAGGGTCAGCCCCACGCTGCACAGCGGATTCATCGCGCCCGGGTGGTTGTCGAACGGGATCACCCAGAGCCAGCCGCCCTTGAACACGTGGTGGAGGGTTCCGTTGTGCCACGGGTTCGGCTGGTCGTGGTGCCGGGCGGCGGGCGCGTCGTCGAACGGGGTGACGCCGACCATGTGGGTGAACAGGCAGCGCGAGTTCGTACGGGCACGTGTCGGGGTCTCCCTGAGCTCGAACTTCTCCGCCAGCGGCGAGCGGAAGCCGCTGCCGTCGATGACGTAGCTCGCCCTGAACTCCTCGCCGCGGTCCGTGCGCAGCACCGCGCCGGTCTCGGGGTCGATCTCGACGTCGGCGATGCGCGTGTTCAGCCGGGGGTGCGCGCCGTGCTTCACCGCGACATGGAAGAGGTAGGCGTCGACGTCCTGCCGGAACAGGTGGCTCTCGGTACGCAGCAGCGAGGGGACGACCAGCTGGTTGATCTGTCCGGGATCCTGCGGCCTGCCCTCCTCGTGGTAGACGAAGCCGAAGTTCTGTTTGCGGCCGCAGTTGCGGGAGACGTGCTCCTGGATTCCCTTGAAGCTGGACAGCGCCTTGAGTTCCGGGACTCCGTACCGCTCCGAGATGAGCCGCGTCATGCCCGAGGTGTACGGGATCGTCGACTCGCCCACGGCGAACCGCGGGTGCGTGCCCGCGTCAAGGAGCAGAACCTTGACGCCGTTCCTGGCGAGCACGGCGCCGAGCATCCCGCCGGCCATGCCGCTGCCGAGGATCGCGACGTCGTAGTGGTCGGCACGCGTTTGTGAGGTGGTGTCTCGCTGCAACTCCCTCACCTCTCATTCCTGGTTTTGTGGAAGGTCTCGCTGGTCTGCGAAGTTCGCCGTGCGCGCCGGGGCGCGTTCACGATGGCGGTCCTGCTATGGCTCCGCCGGGGACCGGGTCGAGGTCCGGGTCGCGGATCCCGAGCCCTCCGTGCCCCCGGGCGCCGGCGTCTCGACCGGCTTGCGGTAGATGAGCGACAGCAGCGGGCCGGTCATCACCGTCGTGATCACCGCCATGGCCACCATCAGGGAGTAGAGAGAGTTGTCGAGCAGGCCGATCTGCAGGCCGACGCCGAGAATGATGAGTTCGGTCAGTCCTCGGGTGTTCATCAGCGTGGCGAGCGCGATGGCCGGTCGGGCGGGCAGTCGCTGAAGACGCGCCCCGGCGTACGTTCCGCCGAACTTGCCGAGCACCGCCACCAGCAGGATGACGCCGAACTGCCCGAGGTCGGCCAGATCGAGGCGGCCCAAGTCGACCTTCAACCCGGCCGTCACGAAATAGACGGGCAGCAGCAGCGACGTGAGCTGACCGACGCGATCCTGCACGTCGACCCGCACCGCGGTGGCCCCCTGGCGCGGCATCGCGAGCCCGAAGAGGAAGGCACCAAAGATCGCGTGAATTCCGATCGCCTCGGTGACGGCCCCGGACGCCAGAGCGCCGGCCAGCACCAGCGCGAATGTCCATCCCGTCAGCGGCGCGCCGATTCCGCGGGGCGTCAGCAGGCGGCGCAGCAGCGGCCGGACCACCAGCATCATCACCGCCCCGACGAGGACGATGAGCACGACGTGCCAGGCGCCGCCCTGGTCGCTCACGCCGGCCACGAGGATCGCGAGCGCGATCCATGCCACCACATCGACCACCGCGGCTGTGGCCAGGGCGATTCCGCCGAGACTCGTCCTGATGAGAGAGCGGTCGGCCAGGATCCGGGCGAGCACGGGGAAGGCGGTCACGGAGACCGCCAGCCCGAAGAACACCACGAACGCGCTCCCTGGGCCCTGCGCGTGGTCGCCCAGCAGGGACGCCGCCAGCCCCACCCCGAGTGCGAACGGAACGAGGACGGAGCCCAGGGCCGCGCCGGCCACGACCCTTGTCCGGCCGCTGATCGTGTGAAACTCGATCTCCATGCCCACGAGGAACATGAACAGGGCGACGCCGATGTTGGCCAAGGCCGTCAAGGGCCCGGTCAGCGCCTCGGGAAACAACACGTCGGCGATCGCGCCGTGCATGATCGTGGGGCCGAGCAGAATGCCCGCGATGATCTCACCGATCACGGGTGGTTGCCCGAGCCGGGCGGCGAGCGCTCCGAGAGCGCGTGCCAATATCAGGATCAGCGCGAGACCCAAGAGCAGCAGTTGCACCTCATGGCTCGTCAATTCGGAGAGCTCCGCTCGCTAGTCGGGCCGCGGACGAGGGGTGATCCGGGTGGCGGCGCCGTGTCCACCGCCCGGAGGGGTCAGGAGACCGCGGTGGTCAGCGAATCAAGCTGGATGTCTTCAAGATCGATGTTGAAGAGCGCGTGCTGGCCGCTGAGCCCGGAGATCAGCGTCACGAAGTCCTTCGACGGTTCGTTCTTCTTCTCCGGGTCGACGAGTTCCTGCGCGAGGCTGTAGTAGAACTCCTTGTGCCGGGTCCGGTCGTAGAACCGCTCGACGAACACGCGGATCTCGTCGAAGAAGGACCTGTACGCGTCCGCGTAGCGCTGCAGGGCCACCTGCTCGATCCCCGGGTTGTCGAGGATCTTGTCGATGATCTTCGACAGCACGCTCGCGGCGAGCGTCGCCAGGGCCACGCCGGTGGAGAACAGCGGGTCGACGAACGCGGCCGAGTCACCGACCAGCACCCAGCCGTTGCCGTAGAACTTGTGACCGGTGTAGGACCAGTCACGCGCCGTACGGAAACCGCTCGCCTGGTGGGCGTCCTTGAGCAGTTCCTTGAGGCGGGTGGTGCGCTCCCGCTCGGCGTTGAAGAGCTCCTGGAGCGACATGTCGGTCGCGCCCGCCGTCTCCGAGCGCGTCACGTAGCCGACGCTCATGTTGCCCTTCTCGATGGGAATGGCCCAGAACCAGCCCTCTTCGAGACCTTCGATGAGAATGTTCGTCCACTCGTCGCCCGGGAGCCGGTGGCAGTTGTCGAAGTAGGTCCAGACGGCGACGTTCCGCAGTTCGTCGTGCCACGTGACGTCGGCGTACTTGCGGCTCAGGAGACGCGCCTGCCCCGACGCGTCGACGACCAGCGAACTGCGGGCCTCGCGCACCTCGTCCATGCCACGGATCTGGTAGCGGACCCCGATGACACGGCCGTCCTCGTTCTCGACGGTGTCCTTGACGGTCGCCTCCTCGATCACGAACGCGCCAAGCTCACGCGCCCGATTCAGGATGAGGGCGTCCAGGTCGGCCCGCCGGGTGTGATACGCGTGAGTGAACTTGCCGCCCTTGATGAACGAGAAGTTCCAGGGGATCTGCTGGTTGCCCCAGACGAGGCTGCCGCCGTACTTGCGCTCGAAGCCGCGGGCGTCCATGAGCTCGGTCAGCCCGAGCTCCTCCATGGGCCGCATGACCGCGGGAATGAGTGACTCGCCGATGTGGTAGCGCGGGTGGCGCTCCTTCTCGAGCACCAGCACGCGGCGACCTCGCTGAGCGAGCAGACCCGCGGCGGTCGCGCCGGCGGGCCCGCCGCCGATGACGACGACGTCGAAATCGTCAGGAACCCCGAAGAGAGTGGACGACATCCGTGACCTTCCCTTTTTCCGATCCGGTCGCGCACGTTTGGGCCGTACGTCGGACTCAGTCTGCGCCGGGGCGTCTGAAGGCCATCTGTAGGCCGACTGAAACAGGCCGTCAGGGCGATCGGTTGTGCCACGAATCAGGCGCGCCGAATTGATGATTCATAGCCGGACCAGGACACCTCCTGCGTCGGCGGCAATTTCGGAGAAGACGTTCCCCTGGCCATTTGCGAATCTCGTTGAGCAGCGACACCCCATGCACCGCCGGCGCGGGAACGGCGGCGATCCGGTCGGCGTTCGAGCCTTACATCCGACCAGGACCGCCGATATCGAGAATCGCTCGCGCGAAGAGGCGGGTCTCCTCGGGGTCCACCAAGTATTCGCGGGGCCATAAGCCACTGAATGCCTCACCGAAACAACGGCCCGGCAAAAGGCCACAAGGAGAACAAGTGATGAAATCCTCCATCACATCCGGGCCTTTGGGCCAGGACGACGATCCCCGGGCCCCGCTTCATCGGCTCGCGCGCCTGCTGGATCCCGGGTCCCCGGTGATGTTGCACCAGACGGACGAGATCGCGACGACCACCGTACGCGGCCAGGTCGACGGGGTGAAGGTCATCGCCTTCTGCACCGACGCCAGGCGGCGGGGCGGCGCACTGGGCCTGGCGGAGTCCCTGCGGATCGCCGAGGCCATCGACCTGGCGGCGAGCGAGGGGTGCCCGGTCATCGGCCTGTGGCACTCCGGCGGAGCGAAGATCGGTGACGGCATCCAGTCGATGCACGGGATAGGCCGGATCTTCTCCGCGATGGTCCGGGCCTCCGGAATCGTGCCTCAGATCTCCGTCGTGCTCGGCCCGGCCGCGGGAGGCGCGGCGTACGGACCGGCGCTGACCGACCTCGTGATCATGGCGCCGACCGGCCGGATCTTCGTCACCGGACCGGAGGTGATCGCCGGCGTCACCAGCGAGAAGATCGACATGACGAGCCTGGGCGGCGCCGAGGCGCATGGCCGCAAATCGGGGGTCGCCCACGTGACAGCCGAGTCGGAGGACGACGCGTACGACACGGCGCGCCGGCTTGCCGGATTCCTGGGCTGCCCCGGGTCGTTCGAGACGGGCGCGACGGAGGCGCCCAAGGACCTGCGAGCGTTGCTGCCCGAGTCGCCGCGACGGGCCTACGACGTGCGTCCGCTCGTGCGTGAGATCGTCGATGGCGGCGACTTCCTCGAACTGCAGCCGAAGTGGGCGCCCAACATCGTCATCGGTCTCGGCAGGCTGGGCGGAGGCTCGGTCGGGATCATCGCCAACAATCCCCTGCGTAAAGGGGGCTGTCTGGATTCGCTGAGTGCGGAGAAGTCGGCCCGGTTCGTCCGGATGTGCGACAGCGCGGGGATCCCGCTGATCGTCCTCGTCGACGTCCCCGGATACCTCCCGGGCGTCGAGCAGGAGTGGAGCGGCGTCGTACGGCGCGGCGCGAAGTTGCTGTACGCGTTCGCGGAGGCTCGGGTGTCGCGCGTGACCCTGATCACGCGCAAGTCCTACGGCGGGGCCTACATCGCGATGAATTCGCGTTCCCTGGGGGCCACGGCGGTCTTCGCCTGGCCGGACGTCGAGGTCGGCGTCATGGGCGCGGAGTCCGCGGTGCGCATCCTGCACCGCAAGGAGATCGAAGCCGTCCCGGAGCTTGAACGCGAACCGATACGCGCCCGCCTGACCCAGGAACATCGGCGGGCGAACCGCGACCTCGTCCACGGGCTGGACCTCGGCGTGATCGACGAGGTCATCGACCCGGCCGCGACCCGCGTCCGGCTGCTTGAGGTGTTCGCGACGCATCAGGCCGGCACGCGCGGGCGGCACGGCAACATCCCACTGTGATTTCGCGAAGGCCACCGGACTGAGGGCAATCTGGGCGATGACCGCTTCGTCCCGAGCGTTGCATTCTGGGTTATATCCAGAAAAGATCGGCGACGGCTTGACGGCTGAATAACGAATAACAATGCCGCGCGGATTCGGCGACCCATGAACGCAGGCGAAAGGAGGCGTCCGACATTGTCAGCTGCGCTTGAACCGATGCGACTTGACCTGCTGGGTCTGATGAGAGTTTGGCAGAGCGGGCGGGAAGTGACGATCCGGGCGCCGAAACAGCGTGCCGTCCTCGCTCTGCTCGGACGCCAGGTGAACGACGTCGTACGGCCGGACGAGATAATCGATGCTTTGTGGGGCGAGGATGTCCCGAAGTCGGCGGCCAACTGTGTGCACACCTATATCGCCGGATTGCGCAGGACCCTTGAGCCGGAGCGAAGCAGGCGGGAGTCCGGCGCTCTCATCGTCTCCGCAGGCAGCGGCTACAGCCTGCGCATGGACCAGGAGGACATCGACGTCGAGCGGTTCCTGCGGCTGCACGCGCGGGCGCGGCGGTTGAACACCGAAGGGCGGCCGGACGCGGCGCTGGAGGCGTTCGACGCGGCGCTCGACCTGTGGCGTGGTGACGCTTACGCCGACGTCCCCGGTCCGTTCGCGGAGATGGAACGCACGTACCTCGCGGAGACGCGACTGACGGTTGCGGAGGACTGGGCCGCCGCGATGCTGGCCGCCGGACGACACACGGAGGTCACCGGCGCACTGTCGGACCTGGTCGTCAAGGAGCCGCTGCGAGAGCGGCTCCGGTGGCTGCTGATGCTGGCCCTGTATCGGTGCGGCCGCCAAGCGCAGGCCCTCGCGGTGTACCACAAGACGCGACGGCTGCTCAGCGAGGAGCTCGGCATCGAACCGGGGCTCGACCTGCAGCGACTGCACCAGCGGATCCTGTCCGGCTGCCCCGACCTGATCGCCCGTGGCGCCGCGGAGACGGCGCCGAACCTCCCCCTGACCGTGCTGGACTCGCAGGACACCCCCGACCCGGCGCTGCCGCGGCCAGCGCAGCTGCCGCCGAACGTCCGCGGCTTCGTAGGCCGCGACCAGGAGCAGGCGCTGTTGCGGGACGTGCTCATGCCCCACCGCGAGTCCAAGGACGCGAGCACCAAGCTGGTCGTGATCGACGGGACGGCGGGGGTGGGCAAGACGGCACTCGCCGTACACATCGCGCACCGCCTCTCCGACCTCTATCCGGACGGTCAGCTCTTCATCGACCTGTGCGCGTTCGACCCGGACCGCGACCCGCTGAGCGCATCGGCGGCGCTGGCCTCCCTGTTGCGTGGGCTCGGCGTGGAGGAACGGCGGCTGCCCGCGACTCTGGAGGACCGGACGGCGTTGTACCGCAGCCTCCTGCACAACCGCCGGATGCTGACCGTGCTCGACAACGCGTCCGACGCCGAGCAGGTGCGACCACTGATCCCCAACGGCCCGACCTGCGTGCTCGTGACGAGCAGGCGCCAGCAGATCGGTCTGGTCGCCCGGGACGGAGCCCACCGCATCTGCCTCGCTCCGCTGGCTCCCCACGAATCGCTGGATCTGCTGAGCTATCTCGCCGGGCCGAAACGGGTGGCGGCACAGACCGCGGACGCCCAGCGCCTCGCCGGACTCTGCGGTCACGTGCCGCTGGCGTTGCGGATCGTCGCGCAGCAGTTCGCCGCCGACCCGATGATGACGCTCGCGGACATGGCCGACCGGTATGCCGCCGAGCAGGGCCGGCTGGACCGGCTGACCATCGCCGGGGACGCCACCGCCAGCCTGCGGTCCGTGTTCGCCGCCTCGTATCTGGAGCTGTCGCCCCAGGCGGCGCGCATGTTCCGGCTGCTCGGCCGGACTCACAAGCCCGTGATCACGGTCTCGGAAACGGCGGTGCTGGCAAGCGTCACCTGGGTGCACGCCAAGCAGCTTCTCGACGTCCTCACCGCCAACCACCTGCTGGAACCGGTCGGCCGGAACCGCTACCGCTTCCCGGCGCTCATCGGCGTGTACGCCGCCGAATGCGCGCGGGAGGATCCCCGGGCGGCGGCATCGGCGTGGCGGAGCCATCCGGCCGCGACCGGCTGAGGACGTCACGCCGTCACAGCGTCTGAGCGAGACGTGTGGGTGCCAAGAACTCGGCCACCTATGCGGCCCGCACGTACTCGTGAATCAGCCCGCCGAGGCGGTCACATCGGATGACCTCGATGTCGTCCTCAACCGAGTCGGCGGGCCGCCAGCGGGGCACCGAGCCGTGCAGCTGGGTGAAGGCGCCGCCGTACTCCCGCTGGTGGGCCTCCTCGGCCAGCGCGAGCCAGCAGCTCGGGGCGCGGGTGATCGCGGCGACGCGGTCCCCGGCCGCCTCCTCGGCGTGGGCGCACTCCCTGGCGTACAACCTGACCAGGTCGTGGAAGCGGTAGCGGATCTGGTCGGCGCCGTCGCGGCCCAGCACCTCCAGATGGATCACGCTGGCCCCCTCCCTGGGGGCGAGGTCTCCCAGCGGGTCCCGGCTGGTCACGATCACGCAGCAGGTGCCCGAGCCGGGCAGCAGCGGCCTGACCTGGTCGATGACGCGGGCGTTGTCCAGCACCAGCAGCACCTGGCGCTTGCCGATGACGGTGCGCAGCAGGCCCGCGCGCTCGTCCAGGTCCTCGGGGATGCGCTCGCCGCCGATGCCGAAGGCCCGCAGGAAGCGGTCCATGACCGCGCCGGGCGTCAGCGGCCGGGCGTCGAGGTCGTAGCCGCGCAGGTTCACGAAGAGCCGGCCGTCGGGGAAGCGGGAGGCGACCCGGTGCTCGACCTGGGCCGTCTGGACCGCCGTGGGCTCGGCGGGAGCGGGAGCGGGAGCTGTGACGGGTTCCGGTTCCGCGGCGGCCTCGGGGGCGGGCGCGGGCGTCCGGGCGGGCGGCCGGCGCGGGCGCCGGGGTCAGCTCCAGGTCGTCGCGGAGGACGGCGTCGTGCAGGGCCTGCAGCTCGGTGCCCGGTTCGATGCCGAGCTCCTCGACCAGCTGCATCCGCCCGATCCGGTACGTGTCGAGCGCCTCCGCCCGGCGCCCGCACCGGTACCTGGCCAGCATCAGCTGGGCGCGCAGCCGCTCGCGCAGCGGGTTGGCGTCGACGAAGACGGCGAGGTCGTCGATGAGTTCCCGGTGCCTGCCCAGGGCCAGCTCCAGCTGGACGCGCTCCTCGGTGAGCGTCAGCCGGCGGTCGTCCAGCCTTCGCGCCTCCGACTCGACGAACACGCTCTCGATGCCCGCCAGGACCGGGCCGCGCCACAGGCCGCACGCCTCGGCGAACAGCCGGGCGGCTCCGGCGAGGTCGCCCGCGCTCTCCGCGAACCGCGCCTGGGAGGCGAGGCGCTCGGCGAGCAGGTCGACGGGGACGACCCGGCCCGCGCGCAGGATGAGCGTGGCGACAATGATGCGCTGGCGTGACCCGCCGATCGAGACCCGTTGCTCACTTACCAGGACTTCAAGCGGACCGAGAACTCGAAACGACAGAGCAGTGTCCATGCGCCACCATCGGGAAGTGTTCGACCGCCCCTTACGCAGGGTGAATCATTTATTCGCGAAAAACCCCATTCCGACAGCATTTGTCCTGGTATGTCCAGTCTTTATGGTGCAAGCGCCCTGGAGTACGGTCTCACTTGCGGGATTGTCGGGGCTTTTCGGCGACCGGACGTCCGTGTTCACGCCGAACGACGCGGCCGGAACCGAAGGGGGAGGCGGACGGCGCCTTCCTCGCCGCCACGAGGGTGCCGTGTACGGCGACGAGCAGCTCCAGCGTCACGGTCCACCAGCGGTTGGTGCGCGCACGGGTCATGAACAGGCTGCCCAGGAGCAGGGACATTCCGATCCCCGGAGGGCCGGGAGCCTACGCCTCGGCCGCGCTCAGCCACGCGCTGATCCCGGACAGCGCGCCGGGGCCGTAGTCGGAGGTGACGTCGCGGGCCAGGTCGGCCACCGTGACGGATCGCAGGGCGTCCCGCCAGGCGTTCTCGGCACCGGCCATCGCGCGCTTGATGGCGCAGGGGGCGGTGCACGACTCCGGCGAGGCGGCC
Organism: Streptosporangium sp. G12; assembly: GCF_052983175.1. NCBI lineage: Bacteria > Bacillati > Actinomycetota > Actinomycetes > Streptosporangiales > Streptosporangiaceae > Streptosporangium > Streptosporangium sp. G12. Next base: position 222,678 of record NZ_JBRIQO010000008.1, read on the forward strand.
AGCGGGCCGCGCCGGCGGATCTCGGTGCAGACGAAGGCCGGGCCTGGCCCGTCGACGGCCTCGACGACGTCGAGCACGGTGATCAGCTCGGGAGGGCGGGTGAGGACGTAGCCGCCCGCCTTGCCCTGGACCGAGCGGACGAGTCCGGCGCGCGAGAGGGCCTGGAGCTGCTTGGCGAGGTAACTGGGCGAGACGTCGTGCAGTTGCGCCAGCCGCGCGGCCGGCGCCGGCTCCTCCACCGAGGTCAGCACGACACAGCAGTGCAGAGCCCACTCGACCCCACCGGACATCTTCACCTCCTCACTCTATCCACCCCCCTTTGACTCGGACAAAAAATGTCCGTGTAGTATCCCGGATAACAGATGTCCGAGTTAGCGGGCATGGATCACCGAGGAAGGGCAGGACGTGCCATGAAGTTCGCAGTCATCGGCGGAACCGGGCTGATCGGGTCGAAGGTCGTGAAGATCCTGAACGAGGCCGGGCACGAGGCGGTGCCGCACTCGCTGTCCACCGGAGTCGACGTGCTCACCGGCCAGGGCGTGGACGCGGCGCTGGCCGGCGCCGACGTGGTCGTCAACCTGACCAACTCCCCGACCTTCGACGAGGCCTCCCCCGCGTTCTTCCAGACCTCGATGGACAACCTGCTGGCCGCGGCCCAGCGCTCGGGCGCCGGGCACTTCGTCATCCTGTCCATCATCGGCGTCGACCAGGTCCCCATCGACTACTACCGCGCCAAGACCCTCCAGGAGGACCTCCTCAAGGCCGGCCCCATCCCCTACTCCATCGTGCGCGCCGCCCAGTTCATGGAGTTCATCGGCGACATCCTGTCCTGGACCGCCGACGACGAGACCGTCCGCCTGCCTCGCACCCCCCTCCAGCCGGTCGCCGCGGCGGACGTGGCCGCCACCGTCGCCGACGTCGCGGCCGGGGCACCCCTGGGCGGCATCCTCGACCTGGCCGGCCCCGACGTGTACCCGCTGGACGAGCTGGGCCGGATCACCCTCGCCGCCAGGGGCGACAAGCGCTCGGTGACCACCGACGACGACGGCGGCATGTTCGCCGCCGTCCCCGGCGACGTCCTCACCGCCAAGGACGGCGCCCGCATCGCCCCCACCCACTACACCGACTGGCTGAATTGAACTCCTCGCCGGTTTGAAGGCCGGAGATTCTCCCGTCGTGTCGCGGTTGAGAGCTCCTGACAGAATGGGCTCTGCCGTGCTTTGATCTCTCGCTGTAGCGACGGCGAGAGGCGTGGGCAGGTGGCGCGGCCGAAGCCGTTGAAGGTCGGTGACGAGTTGCGGGCGGTCGTCGAACCACTGCTGCCCACACATCAGCGTCGAGCCCGTTGGCCAGGACGTAGGCGACCCGATGACCGCCTCGCCCTGCAGGGCATCTTGTTCGCGCCCTACACCGGCATCACTTCCGCCGACCGCGCATCCGCCGGGAAGTCCGTGACGACGTCCACGAGGCCTCCCTCAGCCTCGGCTGCGCTCTGATCTGCTTGCGACGCCTCAACTCATCGTGTCAGCAGTTCCAGGGCGGCCGCGCGGTCGGCGGCCGCGGCCGCGCTGCCGGCCCGCCTCGATGCTCGGTAAGGGTCGGTGGTCAGTGAGCTGGACTCTGTGGGGCGGGGTCTGCGAGGTCATACAGTGGCCGCCGTGACGAATTTGGCGCAGATGGCGGCTTTCGCTGGTGTGATGACACTCGGGGCGATGTCTCCCGGGCCCGACTTCGCCGTGGTCGTCCGGCGTTCCGCCGTGTCCGGCCGCGCGTACGGCATGGCCGCTGCGGCCGGGGTCTCGGTCGGGGTGTTCGTCTGGGTGCTGGCCGCGGCGAGCGGCATCGCGGCTCTGCTGGCGACCTCAGCCATGGCGTTCACCGTGGTCAAGGTCGTCGGGGCCGGCTACCTGCTGTATCTCGGGGTCAAGGCCTGGCGTGCGGCTTTGCGCAAGGGCGGCGACCTGCGACTGGATCTGCCCGCCTCGGGAAGGCGCGGCCCGCTGGCGGCGTTCGCCGAGGGGCTGCTGACGAACATGCTCAACCCCAAGGCGGCGCTGTTCCTCATCGCGCTGGTGCCCCAGTTCGTCTCCGGCGACGCCGGGCCGGGCGACGCGCTGGTGCTGTCGCTGGTCGCGGTGGCGGGGACCGTACTGTGGTTCCTCCTGGTGGCCAACATCGTGGGGGCACTGCGCCGGCTGTTCGCCAAGCCGGCCGTACGCAAGACCGTGGACGGCCTCACCGGAACCGCGTTGATCGCCCTCGGCGTCAACCTTGCCGTCGCCGGCCGCCCGTAGAAGGGACGCAGACCAGGTAACGCCGAAAGGGCCGGTCTCCAGGGCCGGCTCCGTTCCACCCATGGCCTCCTTCTGGGCTTCTTTCGGCGTTCATCCCTTTCCCTCTGGACGGCTCCTGCCACCGCCGGTGAGCCGACATCCCACGCCGCGGGTACCGAGTCGGTCGGCGCTCGCCGAGCGCGGTCTCCTCGGCGCGGCGCCGCTGCTCGGCTCTTGCTCAGCCAGATGGGCCTGCCAGACCTCGATCGCCGCGACGGCAGCAGGGCCGCGGCATTGCGCTCGGGGCCTTTTGGTCGGGAAGCTACGGGCTGCCCCCACGGCGGCACCCTGACCGCTGAGGACGGTCTTCGTGCCGCTCGGTTGGTGCTGCGTCTGCCGCTGGCGCCTTCTTCAAGCGCGGAATGAGTCACGTCGGTAACGCCGGCCGCTTGTCGCTGTAGCCGTGTTCGTCACTTGGGGGTGGTGAGCCACACGTAGAGGCGTTCACGAAGACGCAGCCTGCGGGTCTTCGCTGTCATGGCCAGGGCGTGCCGGTTCTCTTCGATCGTAAGCATTTGCCGCAGATCCGCCGCCTCACGGGACGCACCCAGCGTCTCAAGGATCGCGACCTTGGCGCCATTGGCCGTGCGTAACAGCCGCCACGTCATTTCCGGATGATCCTGCCGGTGCTGATGACAGATGGCGATGGCTTGTTCGACTCGATCGAGCGCTTCGGCTGGCCGGTGTGAGTGCAGCAGGATCCTTGCGAGGTCGCTGAGCCGACCAGCGCGTTCGATTTCGGCCAGGTCATCGGATACGGCGCCTGGCTCGACCGCTTCCTCTGCGGCCAGGAGTGCTTCGTCCCATCGCTCGGCCTCAGCCAGTCGAATGCTCAGGTTGTTGAGGGCGTTCGCGAGTCCGGGACGGTGGTCGTCGCCCAGTTGCCGATAAAGGGCGACCGCCTCTCGGGCGATGTCCATCGCCTCGGACTTCCGGCCGGCCGCCGACAGATCGACGCTGTGGCCGTGGAAACCGAGGGCGAGGTGCGGCAGGACGCTGGTGTCGCGTGCGGCCAGGCGCCGATAGATCGCGATTGCCTCGGCGCCGGGGGCCAGCGCCGCAGCGTGGTCACCGGACGTGCTCCTCAGCGTGGCCTGCACGGACAGCGCGGACGCGAGAGACCCGCCGCCGACCTTTCGCTCGTGTGCGACCATGTCGTCGAACATGCGCATGACCTCGGCCCAGCGGTCCGCGACCTCCCGCCCGTGCGCGGGGTCGGAGACGGCGGCGGCGACTCTCAGCGCGTACGCGAGCGTCTCATCGCCGTGCTCCAGAAGGAATTCCGGCGCGTCGGCCGGTGAAGCGAGGTTCTCGGTGAGGTCGATCAGATCGTCGCGGAACTCTTCGTATCCGGCGGCCACGAGTTCGGCGTACAGCTCCGCCGCCCTCTCCAAACGCGTTCCGGCCTCATCCCAGAGCCCCAGCGCACGCAGGTAGGAGGCGCTGTTGCCCAGAGCCGCCGCCGAGATCTCCAGCAACCACGCGGATCGGACCCCCGGCGCATCGTCGCACAGGCCGATGGCTTCGTCGGTGACCCTTAAGGCGTCGTCCCACCTGCGGGTCTCGGTGTAGTGGACACTCGCCAGGTTGACCAGGGCCATTGCCAAGGGTAGGCGCGCGGCCGCGTCACGCGCGAACATGCGGCGGAGCAGGTCCAGATGTTCTTCCGCGGCCGCCGTGGCCTCCGCCGCCCGTCCGGTGAGCCGTAGCAGGTCGGCTACCTGGTTCAGTGCCTCGGCGAGGCGATCGAGGAACTCACCGGGCCGCATGGCGGCGAGGTGCCGGTAAGCGGTGCACGCCTGGAGGGCGGGGGCCAGGGCCTCTTCGTGGCGACCGAGTTCGGAAAGCCGCCCGGCCAGGCTCGCCAGAACGTGCGCGAGTCCCGGCTCGATCGGAGCCGTCCCCTCACGCCGCCACCGGCGGACAGCCCGGCGTCCCGTCATGGCTGTCATCCGCCTCCACTGGAGCGTCGCGGCGGTGGAGGCCGAATCCAGCGCCTCGTCGTATTCTCCGAGGTCGGCGAGGATCACACTGCGGGTGATCAATGCCCGCGCCTGCGCGGCGTCACCGTCGGACAACACCGGACGCCACGGAGGGTGTTGCAGCCACAGTCGCACGGGCAGGCGCGGTGAGGGCATGCGCTGATGCCAGGAGAGGCTTTCCTCCACCGCCGCCAATGCCTCATCGGCCCGTCCGCCGGCGCGGAGCGTGTCCGCCAGAAGACATAGGTCATCGGCGAGCGCGGCCTGCCGGGCCGCGTCCACAGGCTGCTCCTGGACGAGGCGGCGGCGCAGGGCGACCGCCGTCTGCGCGGCCTCATGGGCCCTCGCCGGCTGACCGGCTCCGGACCGTCGGACGGAGAGCATGCGGTATGACCCAGCTTTGGTCGTATCGTCCGGGTCCTGAGTGAGTAGATGGTCGTGCAGGCGCTGGCTGACGGCGGCCATCGCATGGTCCAGGTCTGCGTGCCGCCCGTGCGGCAGCCGCGCCGCGATCCGGGCCAGCAGTCCGGGGTCGAGATCGGGAAAGTCCGCCAAGGCGCCGAGTACCATCCCGCCCGCCCTGACCGGCAGGTCGGGCCTGGCCAGCAACAGTGGGTAGAGACATCCTCGCGCCACGTGCGGCCAGCGGGCGGCGGTCTCGACCAGGATGGTCATCGCCGATCGCTGCCACGGTGACTCGGGAACATACGGCAGCGACCAGCTATCTAGATCGGAATGGAGGTGAAAGTCCGGTCCGGGCAGGTCCGCTCGCTCGCGCCGGACGCGCTCGATCTCGCCCTGGACGCCGAACGCACCGACGAGTTCCGTGCCGAGGGTCAACCCGATGAGCCGCCCGACCGCGTCGGCCGCCCACGGGTCCGGCGGGTGGCCGTCGATGTCGTGACCGGGCAGGGCGAGGGCCAGAAAATCCTCGGCGAGCCGGTCGGGGCGCAGCGGCTCGAGCACGGTCTCCTCGTCGAATGGCGGGTAACACACGGTGTGGTCCTGCAACGCCGCCGCCTCCCCGGCGCCGACCCGCCGCAGTATCTCCGCGGCGACCTCGTAGCGAAGCGGGCCGGTCAGGACGGAGGTGACAACGGTGCGGGACATCACCTCAGGCGGGGTCCGAAACGACAGTCCCTCGGCACCGCCTGCGTACAGCACGGCCCAGTGGCGGCGCTCCCGATCGAGAAGGTAAGCGGACAACCCAGCCAGGCCGGTGGGGGACGGTTCCCGGCGGACCGAAGCGTCGACGGCGACCAGTGCCGCCATGTGCACCGCGAGCGTGAGCCCGAAGTCGGAGTGCGAAAGGTCGGGAAACCCGATCCTCGCGGGATCGACCTGATAGCGAGCGGCGAACGCGTCACGGGCGGCGGCGAACATGTACTCCCGTTCCGATCTCGCTTCGTGATGCGGGGACAGTCGCTGCGAACCGGTCTCGGCCGTGATCGCGAGACCGGTCAGCGCCGCGCGTACGGCGGGCCACGGCTGGGCTGTCCTGGCAAGCAGGAGCACCCGGCACGGTGCCTGTTGAAACATCCGGTTGCTGAACAACACCGTCAGGTGAGACAGCGGCCAACGGTCCGCATAGTCCACGAGCACGAGCAGCCCCGTATGGCCGGCTGAGCTCAGGTCCTCGTGCCGCTCGCTGGAGCGCAGAACGGTCGCGGAACCGTGCACCGCGGTGACCACTTTCCACCCCGCCTGACCACTCAGTCCGGCGAACGCGGCCCCGAGTCGCGTCTTGCCCTGGCCACCTGGCGCGTGCAGCCATCGGACCGACAAGCCGGCCGGACCATCTCGCCATTCCACGAGCCGGCCGAGTTCCTCTTCGCGTCCGACGAACGGCACGATCTCGTAGCGGGCGTCCAGCAGCCTGCTCGGTGGCGACGACGCTTGCGTCGGATCCTGCTCGCGCCGGGAACGGTATTCGGTCAGCATGTAGAGCGGCCCTCGGCCGTGGAAAACGTTGACGTCGGCGTGAGAGGCGGCGTAGGCGAAACCGCTGCCGAATACCGTCTGTCGTCGATCATGGTCGGCCATGACGGTTACGATCCGGCCGGCCGGGCCTCTCCCGGTCCATGGTGGTGGACGTGGACGTCACCGTGCTGGGCCCCGTACGCGTGTCCGCCGTGCGTGGCCACCACGTTCTGCACCCACTGCCGCCGCGCCTCCGACATCTTCTTGTCTACCGCGGCGATCAATGCGGCCACCTCGACGGCGACTTCGGGGCGCTCTGTGAGCAATTCCTCGAACCGGATCTGCCATGCCCCGACGAGAGCCTGCCGGGTGCGATCCGCATCGGCCGACCCGCTGACCGAGGCGTTGTCGATCCGCAGAAGAGTCTCGACCGCGCCACCGGCATCCGCGCCTTCCTCACCGCGTCTCCATAATCGTGCCACCCGGTCACGCGTGTCATCCCACAGATCCGTCGCCATCGCGGCCACCACCGTTGTCGCACCCGTCATCGCGAGCGTAAGCACTTCCTCCAGCATCGCACCCTCCCTTCTCCCTATCGATAAAAGGGTTCAGAACGCTACCGGGGATCCCGGTAGTGATGAAGAAGTTTCCAACGAAGTAGCCGCTGAACTGCGCTGATCTCAGGTCCGATGACCAAATTCTCGATTCGCTTGGAACTGCTGACTCAATGAGTTGAGGCACATTCCGTCAGCGGCCCGCGTGCCGCCTCAGATGAGTTCCAGGCCGCCGTCGACGGTGAGGATCTGGCCGGTGATCCAGGCGGCCTCGGGGTCGGCCAGGTGCACGATCCAGGCGGCCACCTCCTCGGGGCTCCCGCGGCGGCCGAGCGGGATGCTCGCGGCCTCGTTCTGCTTGATCTGCTCGACCGCCGCCTCGGACAGTCCGGCGGCGGCCAGGGCCTCGCTCTCCGTGGGACCGGGGGCCAGCGCGTTGACCCGGATGCCGTCGGCGGCCAACTCCAGCGCCCAGCTGCGGGTCAGCTGCTCCAGGGCGGCCTTGGACGCGGCGTAGTGGGCCGCACCGGGCAGTGGCCGATGCCCGTAGGTGGAGGAGACGTTGACGATCGTGCCGCGACCGGCGCGAAGGTGCGGCAGCGCGGCGTGGGCGAGCATGCTGGGCGCGGTGACGTTGAGGGCGAACAGGTCGCCGATGCGCTGGGCGTCGGTGTCGGCCAGCGACATCATCGCGGTGGCTCCGGCGTTGTTCACCAGGACGTCCAGGCGTCCCCACCGGTCGATCGCCGCGTCGACGATCGTCCGAGCGGCCTGGTCGGCGCGGATGTCGGCGGCCAGGACGGCGATACCGGGATGCCGGGCGGCCGTGTCCCGCAGGGTTTCCGCGCGGCGTCCCACCCCGAGGACCCGCGCTCCGGCGTGGGCGAAGGCGAGCGCGGTGGCGCGGCCGATCCCGGACCCGGCTCCGGTCACGATCACGACATGGTCCCGCAGGCGGCCGTTGGGCTGGTCGTTCATGGAATTCCCCATCGTTCGATGTTTATGAAACATCGAACAACGTATAACATCGCAGGATGAGGCAGGCACACCACCCCGAGCTTGGCGAAATCGCACTGACCAAGGTGATGGCCGCTCTCAGCGACCCGATCCGGGTCGGGCTGGTGCGCGTGCTGGCCGACGGGCGCGAGCGCGGCTGGGGAGAGCTACGGGCACCGGTGGCCAAGTCGACACTCAGCCACCACCTGCGAGTCCTGCGCGACGCCGGGCTGACCCGCACCCGGCAGAAGGGGACCCGCTGCTACGTGGTCCTGCGCCGGGAGGATCTGCAGGCGCGCTTTCCCGGGCTGATGCGGACGGTGCTGGCCGCGGCCGAGACCGACGACGTCGGCAGCCACGTCAGCGTGCAGGAAGACCCCGACGCCACCTGAAGCGAATCGCCGTACCGCGGCATCTCGGGCTCACCCGCATCGGCGAGGTCCGGCCGGGAGTCCGGCGAGGAGGCCGGTCATCGAAGATGCCCACCGCTTGACAGCGATGGGCATCCGCCCGCCCCGGGATCGAGGCGAGATTTTCAGCGACCTTCTTCTAGGGGATGGGGACGAAGGACTTGAACCGCCCGGCGGAGTAGCTGCGAAGGGTGTCCAGGACCGTGAAGCCCCCGGTGCAGTCCGCCGTGCCGAAGAACTGGAACCTCGAGAATCCGGCTTCCCAGGCGGCGTGGAGGGTCGCGGTCGAGGGCACCGGGGTGCACCCTGCGGGCGGGGTCGGGTAGTGGGCGACCACGTTCCGTGCCGCGTCGAAGAAGTAGAGGCCCGAGGGGTCGGAAACATTCGCCGAGGTGGCGGAAGCCGCCGACGCGGCGGCACCACCCCCGAGCACGAGAGCTGTGGCGGTGAGCAGGGCAGAGCCGATCGCCGTTGTTTTGCGCACTGAACATCTCCATCGTGTGGATCAGTTGACGTGAAGATCCTCTCCCGATTTAGTTGATTATTCAAGCGTTATCTGACGTATAGAGTAAGGAAACGGTCGATCGAGACCGTCCGGCCGGCTGCAAACGCCGGCGAGAGCGCTCGCGCCGAAAGACATGCTCAGGTGGTCGGCGGAATCGCATGGTCATCTCCCGGCCTCACAGGTCGGCGCTGCGGAGAATCGTGTTCGGCACCGACACTCCGCGAGCCCTGCCACGACCTCCACAGCGCCTCGTACACCCACCCGCCACGACCAGCTCGTGAAGGCCTCGGCACAGGGGGGCCGAAACAGGCGGGAAAAGGCTGACGCACTTCTCCGTCCGGCGATCACCCGCAGCACTTCGGCAGGGAGATGGCCCTGGCCTACCGGAAGGCCCTCGGCTGCCGGACCGGCTCCATCACGTGGACGGCTTCCGTTCCCGCCGCGTCCGCCTCCGGCCGCTCACGTCAGCACCGCGGCGGCGACCGTGTCGATGTACCAGCGCTCGAACCGTTCGGCCGGCCAGCCGCGCCGGCGTACGAGCCAGTCGTAGTTGCGAAAGTCCATGGCCAGCCACAGGACGTCGGCGACGCTGTCGACGTCGTGGTCGGGACGCGCGCGTCCGGTGGCGACGATCTCAGCGGCGAACATGGTCATGCCGCGCCTGCGGTCTTCGACGTTCTTGTGCCAGATGCGCGCGGCGTCGGCGTCCGCGGTGGCCGCGCCGGCCAGCGCGAGCATCACATCGGCCTGGCGGGCGTGGGTGACGGCGAGGTGCCGGGCGTAGCGGGCGAGCTTGGCGCGAGGATCGGACAGGGCCCGGATCTCGGCCGCGAACGGCCGGTCGGGCAGCGCGACCGGCTCGTCGTCGCCGGCGACGGTGACGTCGACGAGCTCGGACAGCAACTGCTGTTTGCTGCCGAAGGTCGCGTAGATCGTCTGGACCGCCACACCGGCCTCGGTGGCGACGGCGGTCAGCGGAGTGGCTGCGTAGCCGGGGTCGACGAACAGCCTGCCGGCCGCCTCCAGGATCGCCCGCCGGGTCTGGCGGGCCCGCTCCCGGCGTTGCGCCGACTGGTAGCTCCGCTTGCCCTCCACCCGCGTTAGTATAAGGTTCCATTGGATAGAGTTTCGCTCTATTCAATTGAGAGGTGGTCGCGATGCCGTTCGGAGTGCTGCAGGAGATGCCCGGCGTGACCGAGGAGGAATACCTCGCGGTGGAGCGCAACCTGGGCCCGGACCGGCCGCCGGGCCTGCTCGCCCACGTCGCGGGGCCGGTCGAGGGCGGCTGGCGCATCATCAACGTCTGGCAGGACGCGGAGGCGTTCCGGCGCTTCCAGTCCGAGCGGCTCATGCGCGCCGCCGGTCTGGCCGCCCAGACGGACGGGTTCGACGCGGGCAAGGCCGCGAACTTCCGGTCCGTGACGGTCGACGGCGCCGAGATGCCCTTCCCGTGACCGACATCGCCGGCATGCGGGCCCGCAACGTCACGTTCTGGGCGCAGGCCGCGCCGGGATGGATCCACCACGCCGACCGTCAGGACGAGTACGGCCGGCCGCTGGGTGCCGCGGCGCTCGACCGGCTGCGCGCCAGGCCCGGAGAGCGGATCCTCGACGTCGGCTGCGGGTGCGGCGGCACCACCGCGGAACTCGCGGCGGCGGTCGCCCCGACCGGCGCGGCGGTCGGCCTGGACCTCGACGAGTCCATGATGGCCGCCGCGGCCGCGCGGTTCCCGAGCGACCGCCATCCCGGCCTGAGTTTCACCGCCGCCGACATCGAGACCGCCGGCACCGTCGCGGGGGCACCCTTCGACGCGGTCTTCTCCCGGACGGCCCTCATGCTGCTGGCCGACCCCGTCGCCGGCTGCTCCACGATCCGGCGGGCGCTGCGCCCGGGCGGGCGCATGGCCGCCACCGTCTTCCGTGACGGCGCGACCAGCCCTTGGATGCACGCGGTGCTGCTCGGCGCCGCGCCGCACCTCGGGCCGCTCGCGCCGATGCCCGCCGGCGACGAGCCGGGCCCGTTCGCGTTCGCCGACTCCGAACGGGTGACGCGCATCCTGATCGAGGCCGGTTTCGAGGCCGTCGCCGTCCAGCCGCACGACATCGCCCTGCACGCCCCCGACGACCCCGGCACCGTGGCCGAATGGCTGATCGAGATCGGCCCGGCCGGAGCCGCGTACCGCGACGCCGCGCCACCGCGGCGGGCGGCCGCACGCGCCGGGGCGGCCCGGCTGCTGGCCCGCTTCCGCGAGCCGGCGTCCGGCTACCGGTTGACGACCGGGATCTGGCTCATCACCGCGACGGCCGCCCCGTGAGGCGGGCGCCGTCATGACGTTCGCGGCATCGCCCTGCACCACGTCGTCGACGGCCGCCTGTCGCAGCGGGAGCTCGCGACGCTGTGCCGGGTGACCGACCAGACGATGAGCCGGACGATCGAGGGGCTGCACCGGGCCGGGTACGTGGAGCGCGGGACCGACGAGCGCGACCGGCGGCGCACCCTCGTCGAGATCACTCCCGCGGGGCGGGAGGTGCCGGAGACGGCCCGCCGCTAGGAGCGCGACTCCGACGTCCTGCTGGGCGCGGTCGACGAGTACGACCACTTCCGCGAGCAACCGATCAGGTTGATCACGATCGTGTGAGGCACTCGCCGACCGCCGGGCACTACCTGGTGATGGTGAAGGTGTCCACGTCGAACAGCGAACCGGAGCCGCCGCTGAAGGTCAGGAAGATCGGCCCCGAGCCCGTCGCGGTGAGGGTGGTGGAGACGGTCCTGAAGGTGTCCCAGCTGCCGGTGTTGGGCACGGCCACCGAGCCGAGCACCGTCCCGGTCTGCGAACCGGCGCGGACCCGGATGGTGCCGCCGGCACCCGCCGAGGAGACGCGGGCGCTGAAGGTCTTCGCCCCGGAGGCGTTCACCGACGCGTACCCCGCCCAGTCGCCGTTGTCGATGTAGCCCACCGTCCTGCCGCCGCTGGCCGGGCCGTGGTTCGCCACCTGCACGCCGAAGTTGGAGGTGTAGGCCTCCCCCTCGACCGTGGTGCTGGTGCCGCCGGTCCTCGGGCTGCAGTCGGCCGCGGCCTGTCCCGCGGCGTACTTGATGCCGCCGAGAAGCAGGCTGCGGAAGGCCGATTCCGCGTAGGACTGGATGGTGTGGCCCAGCCCCGTGTAGAACGAGCGGCCCGACCCCTGCGGGTGGCACCAGGTGATGGGGTGGTCACCGTTCATGGTGCCGCCGCTGTAGCTGCTCTCGTCGAGAGACTGCAGGACGCGCGCGGTGGAGCGGGGGTTGGTGCCGTAGTTGTACCACTCGTCGCTGCGGCTCCAGGTGGCGCCGAGGTGGGAGGTGGCCGGGTGGGTGTTGTCCTCGGTCCTGACGGTGGCCTGCTGGATCGCGGGGTGGCCGCTGAACCAGGCGTCGACGAGCTGGCCGTAGTAGGCCCAGCCGTACTCGGTGTCGGCCGCCGCGTGGACGCCGAGGTAGCCGCCGCCGCCGTTGACGTAGTTCTGGAACGCGGTCTGCTGGGTGTCGTTGAGCACGTCACCGGTGGTGCTGAGGAAGATCACGGCCTCGTACGTGGCCAGGTTGGACGCGTTGAAGGCGTTCGCGTCCTCGGTCGCGGTGACGCTGAAGCCGTTCGCGGCGCCCAGGTCCCTGATGGTCTGGATGCCGGTCGGGATGGAGTCGTGGCGGAACCCGGCCGTCTTGGAGAAGACCAGCACCTCGTACGGGGCGGCGGCCTGGGCCGCGGCCGGGACGAGCACGGTCGCGGCCGCCATGGTGGCCGCCGCGACTGTCGCCAGCCCGCGTGCGATGAGACTGCGCATCGCTGTCCTTTCGTGTGCGGAAAGATCCCCGGTGCGGCGGGAGACCGCCGCACCGGAGATCCGTCACTACTTGGTGATGGTGAGGGTGTCGACGTCCAACAGCGCGCCGGAGCCGCCGGTGAAGGTCAGGAAGATCGCCCCTGAACCCGTCCCGGTGAGGGTGGTGGTGACGTTCTGGAAGGTGTCCCAGCTACCGGTGTTGGGCACGGCCACCGAGCCGAGCACCGTCCCGGTCTGCGAGCCCGCGCGGATCTGGATGGTGCCGCCGGGACCGCCCGAGGAGACGCGCGCGCTGAAGGTCTTCGCCCCAGAAGCGGTCAGCGTGGTGTACCCGGCCCAGTCGCCGTTGTCGATGTAGCCCATGGTGGTGCCGCCGCTGGCCGCGGCGTGGGCGGCCGGCTGCACGCCGGAGTTGGAGGTGTAGGCCTCCCCCTCGACCGTGGTGCTGGTCCCGCTGCCACCGGTGTTCAGGGTGAAGGCGTCGAGGTCGAAGAGGTTGCCCTGACCCGTGACCCCCTTGAAGACCAGGAACAGCGTGGTGGTGCCCGAGGGCGCGTTGCCGAGGTTGGCCGAGACGTTCTGGAAGTTCTCCCAGCCGCCGGTGACCGGCACGGTGGCCGTGCCGAGGAGCGTGCCGGTGGCCGACCCCGCCCTCACCTCGAGCGTTCCGCCGACCCCGCCGGAGGAGACGCGGGCGGTGATGGAGGTCGCGTTGCCGAGCGCGTACGGCGTGAAGGAGATCCAGTCGCCGTTGTCGATGAACCCGGCGGTCTTGGCGCCCTCGGCGGGGCCGTGCTCGGCGATCTGGATGCCGGACTGGGCGCCGAAGTGCTCGGCCTGGCGGTGGCGAGGCTGCAGGGTGCGGGTGTTCTCGCTGGTCAGACCGCCCTTGTCGGTGTAGCTGGCGACGAAGACCCCGTAGATGTTCGCGGCGCTGTCGTGCTCACCGTCGGTCGGGACCGCGATGCTTCCCGAGCAGCCGTTCCTGCTGGTGATCTCGTGCGCGTGGCTGTCGTGGCCCAGGAGGTAGGTGACCTTGACCTTGGTGCAGTCGATGGTCCCGTCCTCGGGGTCGCTGACGTTGACCTGGAAGGGCACCGTGTCGCCGAAGGAGAACAGCTGCCCGTTGACGGGCTGGGCGAGGTTCACCGTGGGCGCGGTGTTGCCGACCGTGATGGTGACGTTGGCGGTGCCGGTCAGCCCGCCGGAGTCCCTGACGGTCAGCGTGGCGGTGTAGGTGCCGTTCGTCGTGTAGGTGTAGGTGGGGTTGGCCGCGGTGGAGGTGGCGCCGTTGCCGAAGTTCCACGAGTAGGTCAGCGCGCCGCCCTCGGGGTCGGAGCTGCCGGCCGAGGAGAAGGTGACGGCCAGCGGGGCGGGCCCGGAGGTCTTGTTGGCGGCGGCCTTCGCGATCGGGTTGCGGTTGCTGCCCCCGATGTACTCGACGCGGTAGAGGGCCTGGTTGCCGGAGCCGGTGCCGTAGTCGAGCACGTACAGCGCGCCGTCGGGGCCGAAGGTCAGGTCCATGACCTGGGTTCCGGTCCACGGGAAGGCGTCGATCGTGCCGGGCGCGCCGGAGGAGGTGACCTCGATGGCCTTGATCCAGCGGCGGCCGTACTCGGCGGCGAAGTAGCGGCCGTTGAGCGAGGCGGGGAACTTGACGGCCGAGTTCAGGGCCGCGTCGTAGCGGTAGACCGGGCCGCCCATCGGCGACTCGGAGCCGCTGCCGAACTCCGGCGGCGATCCGGCGTCACCGCCGTAGCGGATCCAGCTGGGCTTGGCCGCGGGCAGGGTGGTCAGGCCGGTGTTGCGGAACGAGTTGTTCGTCGGGCCTCCGGCGCAGTTGTACTTGGCCTGGGACGGTCCGGACGGGAAGGTGTACTCGTTGTAGGTCTCGGCGGTGGTGTTGGTGCCGGTGCAGTACGGCCAGCCGTAGTTGCCCGGGGCCGTGATGCGGTTGAACTCCACCTGGCCGGAGGGGCCGCGGCTGGAGTTGCTGCTGCCGGCGTCCGGCCCGTAGTCGCCCAGGTAGACGATGCCGGTGGCCTTGTCGACCGACATCCGGAACGGGTTGCGGAAGCCCATCGCGTAGATCTCGGGACGGGTCTTGGCCGTGCCCGGGGCGAACATGTTGCCGCTGGGGATGGTGTAGGTGCCGTCGGCCTGCGGCTTGATGCGGAGCACCTTGCCGCGCAGGTCGTTGGTGTTGCCCGAGGAGCGCTGGGCGTCGAACTGCGGGTTGCGGTCGGTGCGCTCGTCGATGGGGGTGTAGGAGTTCGACTCGAACGGGTTGGTGTCGTCGCCCGTGGTCAGGTACAGGTTCCCGGCCGCGTCGAAGTCGATGTCACCGCCCACGTGGCAGCACTGGCCACGGTCGTTGGGCACCTCCAGCACGACCTTCTCGCTGGCCAGGTCCAGGGTGTTGTCGGCCTTGAGGGTGAACCGGGACAGGTTCAGGTGTCCCTTCCACGCCTCGAAGGTTGCCGCGCTGCCGCTGGTGGGCGCGTCACCGCCCGGGGTGTTCAGCTTCGGCGAGTAGTACACGTACACGTAGCGGTTGGTGGCGAAGGCGGGGTCGGCGGCGATGCCCTGCAGCCCCTCCTCGTCGTGGGTGTAGACGTCGAGCTTGCCGGCGGTCGTGGTGTCGCCGGCGGCGGTCGTACGGCGGATAGTGCCGTCGCGCGCCGTGTGCAGGATCGACCTGTCGGGCAGCACCGTCAGCGACATGGCCTCGCCGAGCTCGCTCGAGCCGGTGGCCAGGGGGACCTGCTGGTAGTCGGAGGCCGGGATGTCGACCATCGCGCGGGCCGCCGCGCCGGTGGCCGATCCGGTGGCCGCCGAGGCCGTCGATCCGGTGGCCGCGTGGGCCGCCGGGCCGGTGGCCACGGCGCCGGTGGTGATGAGCAGGGCCGCGGTCAGCAGCCTGGCCCACGGCCGAGGGCGTGGGGACATGAAGGGTCCTTTCCTGACTTGGGGGGATCAGTCAGGCAAGGCGCGCGCCGCCGCGCTTATGCCGTCCGGCAGCGCTGTCACACGCGACCGGATGATGCCGGGTCTGGTGGTGCGGTGGTGCGGTTGTTGCGCGCGGTCCCGGAGGGTGCCGTCTCCGGGACAGACCGATGGAGGCCAGCAGTCTGTTTTTTTCGCGACTCGATGTGCGAGTTACAGATTTTTAACACGCAGGCAACTTCGTGTAAACCCCCTGTCAAGGCTTCCCAGGTCAGTCCCCTGATGCGGGAGCGCCGGAAGTTACGCGCCTGCGCCCCGCAACCTCAGGGGCGTCGAGCCGAACCGGTGATCGTCCAGTCCCGACGGGTGGAAGCATGCAAAAATTGGGTAGATCGGGCATGGTGACCGAAGACAACTGGTTTCTCGACCGCGAGGAGCGCGGCAACCCGGCGTCCCGGATCGACACCCGGCACGACGACGGGACCGCCTGGTCGCACGGCAACACCGTGCGCCCCATCCCGCACGGCGCGCCCTACTTCACCGAGCTGCTCTCCCGCGTCCGCGAGCTGCGCTCGGGGGACCTGCTGATGTTCACCGACTGGCGCGGCGACCCCGGGGAAAGGCTGGACGGCCCCGGCACGGAGGTCGCCGGCGTGTTCGCCGAGGCCGCCCGGCGCGGCGTCGTGGTCAAGGGCCTCCTGTGGCGCTCGCACTGGGACAGACTCTTCTTCAGCGCGGAGGAGAACCGCCACCTCGGCGACGCCATCGAGGAGGCGGGCGGGGAGTGCCTGCGCGACATGCGCGTCCCCATGGGGGGCTCGCACCACCAGAAGCTGGTGGTACTGCGCCACCGCGACGACCCCCGGCGCGACATCGCGTTCGTCGGCGGCATCGACCTGTGCTGGAGCCGCCGTGACGACTCCTCCCACGAGGGCGACGCGCAGGCCGCGCCCATGGCCAAGGTGTACGGCAGCCGCCCGCCCTGGCACGACGTGCAGGCCGCGATCCAGGGGCCGGCCGTCGGCGACGTCGAGACCGTCTTCAGGGAGCGCTGGGAGGACCCCCAGCCGCTGACCCGCAACCCCGTGCACCGCGTCGCCGACCTGGTCCGGCGCGAGGACACCCGGCCGGACCCGCTGCCCCCGCAGCCGCCCGACCCGCCCGCCTGCGGCCCGCACGCCGTGCAGCTCCTGCGCACCTACGCCCACCGCAGGACCCGCTACTCCTTCGCGCCGCGCGGGGAGCGCAGCGTCGCCCGCGGCTACCTCAAGGCCCTGCGCCGCGCCCGCAGCCTGATCTACATCGAGGACCAGTACCTGTGGTCGCCCCAGGTCGCCGAGTCCTTCGCCGAGGCGCTGAAGGCCAACCCGGAACTGAGGATGATCAGCGTCCTGCCGCTCCACCCCGACCAGGACGGCCTGATCAGCGGTGTCCCGCAGATCCTGGGCCGCAACCAGGCGCTGGACGTCCTGAAGCGCGCGGGCGGTGACCGGGTCGCGGTCTACGGGGTCGAGAACCGGGAGGGCACCCCGGTGTACGTCCACGCCAAGGTCTGCGTCATCGACGACGTGTGGTCGACCATCGGCTCCGACAACTTCAACCGGCGCTCCTGGACCTACGACTCCGAGCTGACCTGCGCGGTGCTCGACGAGACCCCCGACGGCCGCGAACCGCTCGACCCCGGAGGGCTCGGCGACGGCGCCCGCCGCCTGCCCAGGGACCTGCGCCTCACCCTCGCCCGCGAGCACCTCGACCGGCACGAGGGCTCCGACGCGGACCTGCTCGACCCCGCCTCCTTCTTCGACGCCTTCGCCTCCTCCGCGGCCAAACTCGAACACTGGTACGCCGGGGGCCGCCGCGGCCCCCGGCCCCCCGGACGGCTCCGCGCCTACAATGTGCCGCGGATGTCCCCGTGGACCACCGCCTGGGCCACCCCGTTCTACCGCTTCCTCTGCGACCCGGACGGCCGCCCCCGTGCCATGCGCCGCGCCGGGAGGTACTGATCCCGTACGCCCGGGTCATGACCGGTCACGGCCGGGGTCCCCCGCCGGAGCCGTCCCCGCAGGGTCCGCGACGACGTTCCGGCCGGTTTCGCTCAGCCCCTGAGCGGACGCAAGGCGGAGCCCCAGGCGAGGACCTGGTCGAGGACGAGGTTCAGCCGGTCCTCGTGGACGGCGGCGGGCTTGAAGCCGTCCGCGAAGTCGGTGTGGATCGACAACCCGACCTGGTTCGACACGGTGGCCACGCTGAGCAGGCCCAGGACGTGCCGCAGGTGCGAGATCGCCCGGGGCGCGCCGTCCACGCCGTAACCGACGAAACCGGCCGCCTTGTTGTTCCATTCCGCGTACAGGAAGTCGAGGGCGTTCTTGAGCGCGCCGGGGTATGAGTTGTTGTACTCGGGAGTCACGATCACGAACGCGTCCAGGGGCGAGATCCTGGCCGACCAGCGCTTGGTGTGTTCGTGCCGGTAGTTGCCCGTGGCGGGATGCTCGGGCTCGTCCAGGTTGCCCAGGTCGTAGTCCTTCAGATCGACGAGCTCGTACTCGGCGTCGCCTCGCTTGACCGCCAGATCGCGGACCCAGTGCGCCACCACCTCGCCGTTGCGGCCAGGACGGGTGCTGCCCAGGATGATGCCTACCTTCAGCATGTCGACGCTCCCTCGATTGGTTACGTGAACCAACAGTAGGGAGATCTGATGAGATACTGAATGCGCTCCTGTCCAATATTTATACGCCAGCGTCTCAGGCTATAGACTCGACGCATGGATATGCTGAGCGACGTGGTGTCCTTCATGCGATGTGGGCGCCCCTCCTCCGCCCGCGTCTCCTGGCAGGCTCCCTGGGGTGTGTCGTTTCGCGCGGCGCCCGGTTCCGCGGGTTTCCAGGTGGTATTGCGCGGGTCCTGCTGGCTCATTCCCCCCGATGGCGAGCCCGTTCCGCTGAGCGTGGGCGACGTGGTGTTCCTGCCGCACAGCGACTCGTTCGGGCTGGCCGACGATCCCGCGAGGCCGCTCGTCGAGTCGGACTGCGCCTCGCACTCGGAGCTGTTCGCCTCGGCCGATTTCGGTGGCGCCGGGCCCGAGACGGTGATCCTGTCCTGCGGCTACCAGCTCGACCTCGACAGGACTCACCCGATCCTGGCCTCGCTGCCCGGCGTGATCCACCTGCCCGCGACGCTCGGCAGCCATCCGGAGCTGCGGGCCGCCGTCGAGCTGCTGGCCGCTGAGATCGACACCCCGCGCCCCGGCACGGACACCGTCGTGTCGTCCCTGCTGGACATGTTGCAGCTGTACGTCCTGCGGGCCTACTTCGAAACCCAGGACGAGCCCTGCACGCTGTCCGGCTGGGCCGCCGCGCTGGCCGACCCCGCCATCGGCCGCGCGCTCGACGCCATCCACCGCGACCCGGCCCACCGCTGGACGGTCGAGTCGCTCGGCGCCCACGCGGGCATGTCGCGCGCCGGCTTCGCCCGCCGCTTCACGGGGCTGGCCGGGCAGCCGCCGCTGGCGTACCTGACCTGGTGGCGTCTGGTGAGCGGGGCGCGCATGCTGCGCGAGTCCGACGCGTCGGTGGCGGAGGTGGCCGAGCGGGTGGGGTACGGGTCGGAGTTCGCCTTCGGTAACGCCTTCAAGCGGGAGTTCGGTGTGGCGCCCGGCCGGTACCGCCGCCGAGTCGCGGTGGCTTGAGCCCGGTTGGTCAAGCGGCGTGGCACGCGCCCGGGGGGCGGGTGGCGAGCCGTCGCCACCCGCTCCGGCAAGCTCGCCGGCCGCCGGCTCGCAGGTGTCACCCTGGCATCCGTCATGCTCCGGCTCCGCCACCTCGAAGTGTCGGACGGGCCTCAGGGCAGGCCGTTCCTGGTCTTGTAGTCGTTCCATACCCGCACGCAGTAGGCGTGGCGCCAGTCCCCGGAAGGCAGGTGGCGGCAGGCGTAGGCGGCGCTGATGCCTGCGGCGCCCCCGGTGGCCGGCGGCCTGTTCCTGGAGGCCGAGGGTGACGGCGACCTGGTGGCCGGCGTGCCCGTCCTGCCCGCCCGGGGCTGTGACCTGCCCTCCTGCCCCGTGGAACCCTGCGTCCCCGAGCCCTGTTTCCCCGGGCGCGGCCGCCCCGCCGTCCCGGCACTCCCGGCGTCCCCGCCGGTGCTCGCGGTGCGCCGCCCGGCGCCTTCGCCTCCCCGGCCTCCGCTCTCGCGCTCGGCGCCTCCGTTCGCCCGCCGGGCACCGGCCCCCGGCGCGGCGGTTCCCGCCCCGCCCGCCCCTCCCCGCCCGGCGCCGGCCCGCGCGGAGCCCTCGCCCTCGCGGTGCCGCCCGGCCCTCTTGGCCGGCTTCTTGACGGTCTGGGCACGCTCCACCCGCTCGACCCACTCGTCCCGGATGTTTCCGGCGTCGGAAAGGGCCCGTTCCGCCGGGAGCACTCGCTCCGGATCACGCCCCGGAACCTTCTTCCCGCCGCCGCCGGCCCCCGCCGCGCCCGGCCCCTTCTCGCCCCCGAGGACCTTCCGCTTCCCCGCCGGCGCCTTCGCGTCCGTCTCGGCCACCACCGGGGCCCGCGAGGGGGTGATCACCATGTCGCGCCCGGCGAGAAGGCGTTCCCCGGGAGACGCGGGCGACGTGCCGGCGATGGGCATCCCGCCCCACGGGGACCAGCCGGACGACCAGACGCCGACCCCCGCTGCGGCGAGGAATCCGGCGATCAGCGCGGGTCTCAGAAGCTGGTCGCGCGAGAGGCGGGCCCAGGGCCGCCGCCACGGGCTGGGGGGCGGGGGCATGGAGAACGGCCTGCTGTCGAGGTATGTCCAGGAGCGGCGGACCATCGGACGGGTGGCAGCGTCGTCCGCGTCGTCCGCGTCGTCCGCGTTGCCTGTTTCCTCGTCCTTCCGGTGCCGCGCCGGCCCACGTGGCACCGACGCCCCCTCCCCCTCGCACTCCCCCTCGCGCCGGCCGGGATCCGAGGGGAGCGCCGGTTCCGCGGGCGTCCGGGACTCCGGAAACCTCCCGGGTCGCGGAGGCTCGGCGGGCTCCGGAAACCTCCCGGGTCGCGGAGGCTCGGCGGGCTCCGGAGATCGTCCGGGTCGCGGAGGCTCCGAGGGCGCCGGAACGCGCCCGGCGCGCGAAGGTTCCGGAGGTTCCGGAAGGCGTACGGATCGCGGCGGCCCGGCCAGCTCCGGAGGCCCCGCGGAGCCGGGGAATCCGGCGGGGTGCGGAGGTTCGGCGGGACGTGGGAGCGGCGGGTCGGCGTACGGCATGCGCCCTCGCGGTCTCGCCTTGATGCCGTGGCCGTGAGTGCGATCGTGCTCACCGTGCATCTCGCCTCCCGTGTCGCGTCTGGCCACCCCACCCTGGCAAAATCACCCACTGTATGCGGCCCATGACAGTACGGTCTTACCGATCTGTTATCAGCAGCAGGCCGCAAAGATAAATAAATACGGTGAAAAACCGGCCTGACCGGTAGGAGGGGGCGCCACGTACGGACCGGGATCTTCAGGACTCGCGGGGCGGCGGGGAGAACGGCTCCCGGCGAGGGCGGCGCAACGCTTCATCGACTCCCGCCCGCACAGGGGGGCCGCTTTCCCGACGTCGTCGATCCGGGAGTTGTTCGCTGCCGACCACCGGTATCCGGGATGGGCCGAAGCGCCGCACCCTGCTCCGCGGCTGCGTCCGAAGGGCCACCGCGACCGGCGGCGGCGACGCCGTCCCCCTCATGACCGCTACGAACACCCCTGGCGACCGGCTCCGGCCCGACCACCACGGGCACAGCCCGAACATCCCCGGCGCGGCGGGCGTGAGGGCCGGGCTGGGCGCGTTGATGTGCGAGGGTGAGCACGAGTGAACGGACTCTGTCACTGATCTTGCGACGTGGGACATCGGTACCCGTGTCACGGCCTGATGGATCGGTGTGATCACGCGGCTCCGGTTGAGCGGCCGCCAGGCGCCGGCACGTGGCCCGACGGTCAGCGTCCGTACGCCTCCAGCAGCCGCAGCCACACCTCGGTGACCGTGGGGAACGCCGGAACCGCGTGCCACAGCCGGTCCAGCGGGACCTCGCCGACGACCGCGATCGTCGCGGCGTGCAGTAGTTCCGCGACGTCCGGGCCGACGAGCGTGAAACCGACGATCACTTTCCGGTCCTCGTCGACGACCATGCGGGCGTGCCCCCGGTAGCCGTCGGCGTGCAGGGCGGATCCGGCGACGGCGCCCAGGTCGTGGTCGACGACGCGGATGCGCACGCCGGCGGCCTCGGCCGCGGCCGCGGTCAGCCCCACCGACGCGATCTCCGGTTCGGTGAAGACCACCTGGGGCACCGCGCGCTGGTCGGCCGTGGCCACGTGTCGGCCCCAGCGGCCGTCCTCGACCGCTTCACCCCTCGCCCGCGCCACGATGACGTCACCGACCGCGCGGGCCTGGTATTTGCCCTGGTGGGTCAGCAGCACCCGCCGGTTGACGTCGCCGGCGGCGTACAGCCACCCGTCACCGACCGGCGCCCCGTCCTCCCCGACCACGCGCAGCGTGTCGTCCACCGTGAGCCAGGCGCCCGGCGTCAGGCCGACGGCGCCGAGGCCGATGTCCTGGGTGTTCGGTGTCCGGCCGATCGCCACCAGAACCTCGTCGGCCTCGACCTGCTCGCCGCCGGTCATCGTGATGCGCACCGTTCCGGCCTCGTCGCGGTGCACCGACGCGGCCTCCGCGCCGAGGCGTACCGACACACCGGCCTCCCGCAACGACTCGGTGACCCGCTCACCGGCGAACGGCTCGGCCAGCGGCAGCACACCGTCACGAGCCAGCATCGTCACCGAGGACCCCAGGGCGGCGAAGGCGGTCGCCATCTCCGACGCCACCACGCCACCACCGATGACCGCGAACCGGCCGGGGACCGCGCTCGCGGCGGCCGCCTCCCGGCTGGTCCACGGCGCGGCCTCGCGCAAACCGGGAACGTCCGGCAGCAGCGCGCCGCTTCCGGTCGCGATGACCACCGCATGCCGGGCCGTCAACGTGACCGGGACTCCGTCGTCGCCGGTCACCTCGACCACGTTCGCGGCCACGATCCGGCCCTGACCACGGTGCAGAGCGATCCCGGCCGACTCGAGCCAACCGACCTGACCGTCGTCCTTCCAGTGCGAGGCGAAGGAATCCCGACGGCCCAGCACCGCGGCCACGTCGAGACCACCGGTCACCGCCTCGCGCGCTCCCGGCAGCTGACGCGCGGCCCGCAACGCCGCCGCGCTGCGCAGCAATGCCTTGGTCGGCATGCAGGCCCAGTAGGAGCATTCCCCGCCGACGAGCTCGCGCTCGACGACGGCGGCGCTCAGCCCGCCCTGCACCACCCGGTCGGCGACGTTCTCCCCGACCGGGCCGGCCCCGAGGACGACGACGTCGTAGGTGTTGCCGTCCATGTCAGTTTCCCTTCGCGGCGCGGCCGAGACGGAAGGCCGAGATGAGGAAGAAGATGCCGCCGGGGATGGCGTAGCCGGCCGCGTTGGCCAGCGTCGGGTTGGGCGCGGAGGCACCGAGGATGAACGACGCACCGGCGAGTACGGAGATGCCGCCGCTGATGATCATCGGCCATTGGCCGCCCATCCCGCGGCGGGTGACACCCACGATCAGCTGGACCAGCCCGGCCACGATCGCCCAGGCGCCCCACACGCGCAGCACCGCCGGGATACCGGACGCGCAGGCGACGGCCACGCCGGCGGCGGTGATCAGACTGACCGCGACGTTCACGTACAGCAGGGCAGGTGAGCCGGTGGTGCGCGTCGCGCGGGCGTCGATGATGGCGGCGGCCACGTCGAACAGCGGGTAGAGCACGAGCAGAGTGACCGCGACCGGACCCAGTTTCGAGGCGGTCGTGAACATCGCGAGGGCCCAGACGATGGCGAACGCGAACCGGACGAAGTACAGCCGCCGCAGCGCGGACGCGGTCCCGGAAACATTGGGCGAGGCAGCGATGGTGCTCATGATGATCCTTTCGGTGGATGAGTGACGAGGAGAGCCGTTCGGCGCGTCCCGTGGTCGGCCTTCTCGATCAGGTGGGCGGCCAGGTCGGCGGCGACGGTCAGGACCTCGGCCGTCCGCGGCGCCGGCGTGGGACGCTCGACGGGAATCCGGGCCGGCGAGCCCAGGCCTTCTCCCGCGCCCAGGACCTGGCCGGCCACGTAGACCAGGGCCTCGACGTCGGGGTCGCCGCCGGCAGGCCGGCCGCGGGTGACCTCGGCTGTGCCGACGGACAGCGGGGCGGTGCGTACTCGCATATACGAACCACTGGAACAGCTCCCCACAAGACAGAACGTTCTATCGCGACACAGCATGGCAATCTACGGCGCGAACTGTCAAGACCGAACGTTCTACCTATTAGGATGGCGGCATGCGCAGCCAATCCGAAAGCCGGCCGTCCGAAGCGCGATCGCGGCTGCTCGGCACGGCCACCCGGCTCTTCTACACGGAGGGCATCCACGCCGTCGGCATCGATCGCATCGTCGCGGAGGCGCAGGTGACGCGGGCCACCCTCTACCGGCACTTCCCCGGCAAGGAAGACCTCGTCCTCGCCTACCTGAACGAGGCCGACCGGATGATGCGAAGCCAGGCGGACGAGGCCGTCGCCGCCGGGCTCCCGGCCGCCGACACCGTCCGAGCCCTCAGCGCGTCCATCGCTCAGGGCATCCGGTCCCCCGGCTTCCGGGGATGCGCCTTCCTCAACGCCGCCGCCGAGTTTCCCGACCCCGAGTCCCCGGTGCGCAGGGCCGTGCTCGTCCACCGCCAATGGTTCCTGGAAACCGTCACGGAACTGCTGGCCAAGGTCCGGGAGACGGGCGCCGAGCCCGCCGGCCGCCACTTCGTGATGATGCGCGACGGCGCCATGGCCGCCGGCTGCCTGTTCGACCCGACGCTGATCTGCGAGACCTTCCTGCACGGAGTCGAGAGGCTCCTGCAGGTTCATGCCGCCACCGGCGACGCCGGACCGGTGGGACCCGAAGACGCCGTTGACGCACCTGCACGTTGACCGGCCCTGTCGCTGACTACGAGGAGCCGTGTCGCACGCGGTTCGACCAGCGAGGCGCGGAGGAAGCGGCGCGCCGAGCCGCCAAGATGGCGACATGGGGGAACACGGCAGGCGATGGCTCTTCGCCGATCAGCTCGGGGACCACTTCCTCGACTCCGATGACCAGCCGGTGCTGCTGGTCGAGGCCAGGTCGGTACTGCGGCGGCGGCGCTACCACCGGCAGAAGGCGCACCTGGTGCTCTCGGCGCTGCGGCACCGGGCGGCCGAGCTGGGCGACCGCGCGCTGTTCCTGCGGACCGACACCTTCGCCGAGGCGCTCGGCCGCGCCGGCGGC
Organism: Streptosporangium sp. G12; assembly: GCF_052983175.1. Taxonomy (NCBI): domain Bacteria; kingdom Bacillati; phylum Actinomycetota; class Actinomycetes; order Streptosporangiales; family Streptosporangiaceae; genus Streptosporangium; species Streptosporangium sp. G12. Next base: position 247,472 of record NZ_JBRIQO010000008.1, read on the forward strand.
CGGGTCACCGTCTGCGGTCCCACCAGCCACGCGGCCGACGCGTTCGTCCGGGGCCGCCCCGAGGTCACCGTCCTGCCCTCGCGCGGGTTCACCAGCACCGCGGAGGAGTTCGCCGCCTGGGCCGAGGGCAGGGGCGGCCACCGCCTGCTCATGGAGGACTTCTACCGCGACGCCCGGCGCCGCCTGGACGTGCTCATGGACGGCGACGAGCCCGCCGGCGGCCGGTGGAACCTCGACGCGGACAACCGCGAGCCGCCGCCCTCCGGAGGGCTGGACGTGCCCGGCCCGTGGACGGCCGAGGAGGACGAGATCGACGAGCGGGTGCGCCACGACCTCGACCGGTGGGAACGCGACGGCGAGGTGTCCTTCGTCGGGCGCGACGGCCCGCGCATGTTCCCCGCCACCGCCGCGGAGGCCCGCAGCGCGCTGCGGCGCTTCGTCGGCCACCGGCTGCCCGCCTTCGGCCCGCACCAGGACGCGATGCTCGCCGGCGACCCGTTCATGGCGCACAGCATGCTCTCGCCCGCCGTCAACCTCGGGCTGCTCGACCCCATGACGTGCGTGCGGGCCGCCGAGGCCGCCTACCGGGCGGGCCACGCCCCGCTCGCGAGCGTCGAGGGATACGTGCGGCAGCTCATCGGCTGGCGCGACTACATCTGGCACCTGTACTGGTACTTCGGCGAGGACTACCGCGACCTCAACCGGCTGTCGGCCCGCGCGGCGCCGCCCACCTGGTTCGAGGAGCTGGACGCCGGCGCCGTCGAGGCGCGCTGCCTGTCGTGGGCGCTCGCCCAGGTGCGCGACACCGGGTTCACCCACCACATCGTCCGGCTGATGGTGCTCGGGAACTTCGCGCTCCAGCGGGGGTACGACCCCGCGCGGCTGACCGACTGGTTCCACCGCTGCTTCGTCGACGGGTACGACTGGGTGATGGTGCCCAACGTGATCGGCATGTCGCAGCACGCCGACGGCGGCATGCTGGCGACCAAACCGTACGCGGCCGGGGGCGCGTACATCAACCGCATGAGCGACTTCTGCCCGCCCTGCCGCTACCGGCCCTCCCGGCGGACCGGCGAGGACGCCTGCCCGTTCACCGCGGGCTACTGGTGGTTCTTCGCCCGCAACCAGGAGTGGCTGGCCGCCAACCCGCGCACGGCCCGCGGCGTGCACGGCATGCGGCGGCTCGACGATCTGGACGAGGTGTGCGCCCAGGAGGCCGCACGCGGCGACGCACCCCCCTGACCCCGGCCCGCCCGCCGGTCCGGCGGGCGACACGGACACGGGGTCGAGGACCGCGAGTACGGCCGTCGGCGGTGAGATGGATCATGGCGCGGCTGGTCACCCCGACCTGCGGAAACACTGCCCAAGAGGTCGGTGTGTCGTTCGCCGTCCGCCAAGTGGTGGTCGCTGGTGCTGAGACCGGAAGGGTCCGCCGGGCCGACATCTGACGATCTTCCCTGCCTCTGATCGTCGCCGACCCGGCGTAGGTTTCCGGTCACCACATTAGGTAAAGGCCACATGGTGATTAACCGGAATATGAACTGGATGCGGACGACGATTCGCCGTGAGGTGCGGTATCTGCGTGGCCAGCTGGCCGGGCTGGGCCGGCGAGATTCCGAGCAGCGCTTCGAGGTGCGTCAGATCGCCAAGGCGACCCTGGCCGCGGTGCTGGCCTGGTTCCTGGCCGATCGGCTGCTGCCGCGCGAGACGGTGTGGATCGCCCCGGCCACCGCTGTGATCATGGTGCACGCGACGGTGTACCAGACACTGACCAACGGGGCGCGGCGGGTGTGCGCGGTGGCCGCCGGTGTCATCCTGGCCGGCAGCGTCGGCCACCTGATCGGCCTCAACGCCTTCAGCCTGATGCTGGTCGTGCCACCGGCGCTGGTGGCCGCACGCTGGCGGCGGATGGGCCGGCACGGCACGGACGTGGCGACCACCGCGGTGCTGATGCTGTCGTTCGGCGCCGCCTCCCAGGAGCGTTATCTGCTGGCCTATGTGGTGGCCACCGGCATCGGCGCGCTGTCCGGAGGAGTGGTCAACGCGATGCTGTGGCCGCCGCTGTATCAGCGCCGCCCCCATGAGGCGGTGCGCCGCCTGAGCGAGGAGGCCGCCGAACTGTTGGAGGCCGTGGCAGGCGGGTTGCGCGAGCGCTGTGATCTGTCGGACCTGCCCGGCTGGCAGCGCCACGCCGCCCGGCTGGACGCCCACCTGGCCCGAGCGAGTGCGGCCATCGCCGACGGCGCGGAAAGCCGCCGCTACAACCTGCGCCGCACCCGCGTCCACGAGACGAACGATGATCACGAAGGGCTGCTGGAGGCGATGAGCGAGATCGGCGTGCACATCCACGCCCTGGTGCGGGCGCTGGTTTATGCCGCCCAGCGCCGGCACCGCCACGCCGACGGTCCGCCGTGGATCAGCGACGAGTTCGCCCGCGACTACGCCGCACTGCTGGACCTGCTCGCCCAGGCGCTCCAAGCGCAGATGCGCACCGCCGATGAGCCCGCGAGGCTGAACGCGGTGATCTCCGCCGCGCTGGAGCGGGCCGGCGCGATCCAGGAACAGATGACCGAAGAGGTCCGCACCGGCCGGTTGGACCAGCCGCATGGCTGGGCCGTGACCGGAAGCCTGCTCACCGACGCCGAGCGGATCCTGACCATCTTGACCGCCCTGCACGCCACCACCGAAATCGCCGAGGCCGCCGATGTCGCCGATGCCGTGGTGTGAGGCCGGCCGCCCCGACGAACTCCCGCGGCGGCCCGGCCGGCGCGTACCGGATCTCAGCCGGTCGCAACGTCGCCGGCCTCGGGCTCAGCGCCGAGACCGCCCGGTGAGAGCCCTTCGGCCCAACTCACAGAGCGGTCTTCACGAGATGGCGCAGTGTCTCGCCAAGCTCTGTCGTACACGTGGATCGCCTGTCGCCTCCGGGCTGGAGGATGCCTCGCTGCTCGGCGTCGTACAGGCCGGCGAGCTCCTCGGCGAGCTGGGGCGGAACGCCCGCCTCCACCATCGTGCCGACCCATGCGGGCCGCGGGATGGTCACCACCGTGAGCGGCCTGCCGAGAACGGCCGCCAGCTCTTCGGCCACCTGCCGTTCCGAGTACTGATGACCGTCCAGATCGATGGCCTCGCCGGCCGTGGCGGGGGCCGTGAGGGATTCGGCGACCACCCTGCCGATGTCGCGTGTCGCGACCATCGGGACGGGCACATCGGCCGACGCGCCGAAGACCGGGTAGACGCCGGCCCCGAGAGCGGCGCCGAGCACCGTTTCGACCTTCTCCTGGAAATGCGACGAGCGAATCGCGGTCAGGAGCACGCCCGTCTCCCGCAGCCGGTTCTCCATATGGTGGAGCCAGCGGATGGGACCGGTGCCCTCGGCCAGCTCGGCCCCGATCGAGGACAGCATCACCACGTGCGGGACGCCGCTGTCCAGGACCGCCCCGGCGATCGAGTCGGCCAGCCGGCGATGGTAGACGTCGGCGTCGGCCGCCACCGGATCCGTCGGCAGCAGGACGAACGCCCCGCGGCAACCGCGGAACGCCTCCGCCAGCGCCGCCCTGTCGCCGAAATCGGCGACGGAGACCTCGGCTCCCGCCCCGATCCAGTCCGCGCTCCTGGCCGCGTCGCGGACCACGGCTCGCACCGGTTCCCCCTTGGCCAGGAGGTCCCGGGCCGCCGCCCCGCCCACGTGGCCTGTCACTCCTGTGATCGCGTACATCGGATGCCTCCGGTAAGTCGTCGAGGTGGGTCACGCCCCAGTGAACACGCACCAAAAGAGACGATCCATATTCCGTACGCTCACTTCCATTTCTGTCCGTCTAAACTGAGGTGGTGGATCCGCTCGCTGACCTGCTCGACGGCGTTCGTGCCCGAAGTGCGGCGTTCTGTCAGGCGATACTGGAACCACCGTGGTCGCTGCGGATCTCCGACGGTGCCCCGCTCGCCCTGGCCACCACGCTGCGCGGGCACGCCTGGATCACGCTCGGCAGAGGTGAGCCGGTGCTGATGCGCACCGGGGACGTGGCCATCGTCAAGGGGCCGGATCCGTACACGATCAGCGACGATCCGGCGACCGCGCCGGAGATCATCGTCCGTCCGGGCAACCGGCTGACCACCATGGACGACATCGACGTCACCGACGAGTTGCGGCTCGGGCCGCGCACGAGCGGACGCACCCCTGACGGGTCGGCGATCGTGGCCAGCGGGACCTACCAGGTCAGCGGAGACGTGAGCGAGCGGCTCCTGAACGCCCTGCCGGAGGTCGTGCTCGTGCCGCGGTCGAGCGAGCAGTCCCCGATCATGGAACTGCTCGCTCAGGAGGTCAACAGCGAAGGGCCCGGCCAGCAGGTCGTCCTCGACCGGCTTCTGGATCTGGCGCTGCTCGCGACCCTGCGCGCCTGGTTCGCCCGCCCCGAGGCTCAGGCACCCGGCTGGTACCGGGCGCAGAGCGATCCGTTGATCGGTCCGGCATTGCGGCTGATCCATGACGACCCGGCCCGCCCGTGGACGGTGGCCTCACTGGCGGAAAAGGTCGGCGCCTCGCGCGCGGCGTTCGCGCGCCGGTTCACCACCCTCGTGGGGGAGCCCCCCATGGCGTATCTCACCGGCTGGCGGATGGCGCTCGCCGCCGATCTGCTGCGCTCCTCCGACACCACGATCGACTCGGTCGCCCGGGACGTCGGCTACGCCAACGCCTTCGCGCTGAGCGTGGCCTTCAAACGAGTACGCGGCGTGTCCCCGAGCCGCCATCGGACGGGCGGGTAGGACGCACAGCCACGATCGCCGACGCCCTGCCCGCCACCTGCCCGCCACCTGCCCGCCACCGGCCTGAAGGTGGACATCTGGACGTCCCGGACCCACCGGCCGGGAGCAACGAGGAAATACTCCCGCGGCCACCGGCCGGTGTTCTCCTGGTGTGACAGGATCTGTTCCAGTGCTCGCGGTCGGCGTGGCCGCCCCGTCCCGCCGTTGCGGCGCGCAACGATGGCAAGCCCCGAGTCGTCAGGATCCCCACGATGCTGAAAGCCGGTCGGTCCCAGGAGGAGATCCGCCAGCACAACCTTGGCGCCCTGCTCCGGCACGTGCACCTGGGCGGCCCGCTCTCCCGCACCGAGCTGGCCGACCGGATGGGCCTGAACCGCAGCACGATCATGGGGCTGACCGGGGAGCTCACCGCGGCGGGTCTGGTCCGCGAGGAACTCCCCAAGGACACCGGCAGGGCGGGCCGGCCGTCGCTGGTGGTCCGGCCGGAGTCCGACCGGGTCTACGTGATCGCCTTCGACGTCCGGGTGGACCGGCTGGTCGCCGCCAGGGTCGGGCTGGGCGGAACGGTCCTGGACCGCAGGGAGGCGGTCCGGCCGCGCGCCGGGGCCGACCTCGACGACGTGGTCGGGACCCTCGCCGGGTTCGCCCGCCGGATGTACCGCGAGGCACCCCCGGACGCGGTGTGCGTCGGGGTCGGCGCGGCCTACTGCGGCATGATCCGGCCCGGTGACGGGATGGTGCGTTTCGGGCCGAACATGGGCTGGGTGGACCAGGCCTTCGGCACCGAGCTCGGTCTCAGGCTGGGGCTCGGGCTGCCGGTGTCGGTGGGCAACGAGGCCCACCTGGGCGCGCTGGCAGAGCACGAGCGCGGGGTGGGCGTCGGCTTCCAGAACCTGGTCTACCTGCACGGGGACGTCGGAGTGGGCGGCGGGATCATCGTCGGCGGCAAGCTGCTCGACGGCGACGGCGGGTACGGCTGCGAGCTCGGGCACATGATGGTGAACCCGTACAACGGGCGGCCCTGCGGGTGCGGCTCGCACGGCTGCCTGGAGGCGGAGGTCGGCGAGCAGGCCCTGATCGACGCCGCCGGACGGTCCTCCGAGCTGACCGGCCGCGAGGGCGTACGGGCCGTGGTGGACGCCGCCGGGCGCGGGGACGTCGCGGCCGCGGACGCGCTGCGCCGGATCGGCGACTGGCTCGGCATCGGGGTGGCCAACCTGATCAACCTCTTCAACCCCGGCCTGGTGATCTTCGGCGGGATGCTGCGCGAGGTCTATCGGGGCTCGGCGGCCCAGGTCCACAGCCGGGTCGAGGCCAACGTGCTGGTGATCTCCCGGGAGAGGGTGCGACTCCGCACCTCGGCCCTCGGCGACGACGCCACCCTGACCGGCGCGGCCGAACTCGCCTTCTCCGAGGTGCTGGCCAACCCCCTGGAGGCCCTCGCCCACGGCGCCGGCCGGATCGGGGCCGGGAGGGCACACCCCGCTCCGCGGTGACCGGCTCCCCCTCCGGTGGCGGAACACGACAGGTCCGATCGCGTGAGGCCCGGCCGGACAGGACCCGGTTCCGGAGATCCGTCACGCCCGGTCGGGGACCGCCAGGTGCCATCTGAGCCATTCGACGACGTTCTTGACGAAGGTCACCCGGTTGGCGATCTGCCGGATCTCGTGCCCCTCGTCCTCGAACAGCAGGAGCTCGCAGGGCACCTCGCGGGCCCGCGCCGCCTGGAGCGCCTGCTCGGCCTCGTACAGGGGGACGTTGGTGTCGCGGGCACCGTGCACGATCAGCAGCGGAGCGGCCAGCCGGTCGAAGGAGTGCAGGGGCGACAGGGCCCGCAGCAGCTCGCGATCGGCGACGGGGTGGCCGTACTCGCTGACGGCCGCCGCGGCGATCCACGGCTCGGTCCGCTCGTAGAAGGTCTCGAAGTCGGCCATCCCGCAGACGTCGACTCCGGCGCGGAAGAGACGCGGGTGGGTGACGAGGGCGGCCAGCGTCAGGTAGCCGCCGTACGAGCGTCCCATGCACGCGATCCTGGCCGGGTCGGCGAGGCCCGCCCGTGCCAGTTCCAGGGCGCAGTCGGCGACGTCGTCGATCGCGTCGAAGCGGAGGGCGTGGTTGTCGGCGTTGCGGAAGGCCCGCCCGAATCCCGACGAGCCGCGGATGTTCGGCGCGAGCACCCCGATCCCGGCGGCCAGCAGGTTCTGGAACAGCGGGTTGAAGGTGGGCCTTTCCTGACTCTCGGGACCGCCGTGCAGGTAGACGACGAAGGGCGCCGGACCCCGGGCTCCCGGGACCCGGTAGAGCCAGCCGGTCAGCTCCATGCCGTCGCGCGCCTGGAAGCGCACCAGCTCCGCGCCGGCCGCGCCGGGGATCCGCCCGGATCCCGCGATCCGCCGGTAACCGCCGGTCTCCAGGTCGCAGAGCAGCACGTGGGAGGGGTGGCCGGGCCCTTCGGCCGCCAGGACGGCCAGGCTGCCGTCCAGGGACACCCTGATCGAGGACACCACCTCGGCGGGCAGGGGCGGGAGCGGGCGCGTCTCGCCGGTGGCCGTCTCGATCACCTCCAGCTCCGACCGGCCGGAGTCGTTCCACACCAGGACGGCGAGACGGCCGTCGGCGCTCAGCGCGAACTGGTCCAGCTCGGCGTCGGGACGCTCGGCCAGCACGACCCCCGCCCCGTCCTCGCCCACCGCGACCAGCGCGGCCCGGTCGCGGCCGACGTCGGACAGCAGGTAGGCGGTCGTCCCGTCGGGAGAGAGGATCCCGTAGTCGGTGGTGCCGGTCAGCCCGGCCAGCAACGGCCGCTCCCCGTGGCCCGGCAGGTCGCCCGCGGCCTCGTCGGGAAGGCTCGCGGGAAGGCCTGGCGGGACGTCGGAGAGATGGCCCGGGGGAAGATCGAAGCGCATTCCGGCGGGAGGGTCGGCGGGAAGAGCGGGCGAGCCGTCGGCGAGATGGCCCGGAGGAAGATCGAAACGGATCACGGCGGGAAGATCGACCGGAACCCCCTCCGGCGGGCCCGCGGTGAGATCTCCCGGATGGGCCAGTCCGGAGACGAGACCTCCGGGGTGGGAGTCCGCGGGGTCGCCGGGGAGGGCCGGAAGGTGGCCGGCGGGATCGCCGGGAAGGGCTGGAAGATCGGCCACGTACATCCGGCGCACGCCGCGCGGGCCGCGTCGCAGCAGCATCCGCCGGTGGTCGCGGCTGACCGCGGCCGGCTGCAGGAGTGCCCCGCCCGCGATGACCTCCCGGCTTCCCGAGGCCGCGTCGATCAGCACCGCGTCCGTACGGCCGGAGGAGGAGACCTCCGCGACGAGGAGGACCTCTCCCTGGCCGGTCCAGCGCACGAACGACGCCGATCCGCCCTCGGGCGCGGCCAGCGGGCGCAGGTCGCCGCCGTCGGGCCGCACCGTCCAGACCTGCGTGTGCTCCCCGCCGCCCGGCACGACGAGGACGGCCAGGCGCCGGGCGTCGGGGGACCAGCTCACGTCGGCGACGGGCTCGGGTCCCGTGTCGACCGGCCAGGCCTCCGGGTCCTCCCCCGGAAGCCGCCGGAGGCCCTCCAGCTCCGCGCCGAGGGGCTGGATCCAGACGCGCGGCGAGCCGTCCCGGTCGCCGACGAAGGCGACGGCGCTCAGGTCGGGCGCCAGCGCGGGCGCCCGGCAGCTCCAGGCGGTCAGGCCCGTGCCCATCGAGGGGCGAGAACGGGCGCCGAGAATTTCGGTCATCAAACTCCTTGTGCCTGCAACCACAGCTCCAGGAGTCCGAGTTGCCACAACGCGTTGGCACCCAGGGTAGTGCGGTGTTCGTCCGGTGCCGCGAGCAGCTTGTCGACGTACGGCTGATCGAACAGCCCCCGGGACCTCGCGGTCCGACCGGTCAGCGCGTCCCTGACGAGCTCCAGGAACGGGCCGTGGATGTGCTTGATCGCGGGAACCGGAAAGTATCCCTTGGGCCGGTCGACGACCTCGGCGGGCAGCAGCTTGCGGCCGGCGCTCTTCAGGACACCCTTGCCGCCGGAGGCGAGTTTGAGCTCGGGCGGGCAGGCCGCGGCCAGCTCGACCAGTTCGTGGTCGAGGAAGGGGGTCCTGGCCTCCAGGCCGAAGGCCATGGTCATGTTGTCCACGCGCTTGACCGGGTCGTCGACGAGCATGACGTTCGTGTCCAGGCGCAGCACCGCGTCGAGCGCGGTGTCGGCGCCGGGCCGCGCGAGGTGGCGCCGGACGAAATCGCCGCTGACGTCCTCGGCCGGCATGTAGTCGGGCGACAGGATCGCGCCCAGCGTCCCGTGCGAGCGGTCGAAGAACTCCCTTTCGTAGACGGCGGCGGCGTCCTCGCGCGACACGCCGGCGAGCGGCGGGTACCAGCTGTAGCCGGCGAACACCTCGTCGGCGCCCTGGCCGGACTGGACGACCTTGACGTGCTTGGAGACCTCCTCCGACAGCAGGTGGAAGGCGACGCAGTCGTGGCTGACCATCGGCTCGCTCATGGCCCGCACCGCGTGCTCCAGGGCGGGCAGCAGCCGGGCGTCGTCGATGGGGATGCGCTGGTGATCGGTGCCGAACTCGGCGGCGACCAGGTCGGAGTAGGCGAACTCGTCCCCCCGCTCCCCTCCCGCCGAGGAGAACCCGATGCTGAAGGTCGACAGGCCCGTCTGTCCCTCCTCGGCCAGCAGCGCGACGATCAGGCTGGAGTCCAGGCCTCCGGAGAGCAGCACGCCCACGGGCACGTCCGCGACCATGCGCCTGCGTACGGCCGCCCGCAGCCGGTCGAGCACGACCTCGCCCCACTCGTCCGCGGTCAGCCCGGCGTACTCGGGCAGGGCCGACCGGGTGTAGGGCGGCTGCCAGTAGAGGTGGTCGGTGACGGTTCCGTCGGGCTCGACGGTGCGTACGGTGGCCGGGGGAAGCTTGCGCACCCCGGCGAGGATGGTGCGCTCGGCGGGCACCACCGAGTGGAAGGTCATGTAGTGGTGCAGTGCCACCCGGTCGATGCCGGTGTCCACCCCTCCCCCGGCGAGCAGCGCGGGCAGCGACGAGGCGAAGCGCAGCCGCCCGGCGTCCTGGGTGACGTACAGCGGCTTTATCCCCAGCCGGTCGCGGCCGAGCGTGAGCCTGCCGGTGTCGCGCTCGGCGACCGCGAAGGCGAACATGCCCTTGAAGCGGTCGACGCAGCCGGTCCCCCAGCGGTGGAAGGACTTCACCAGCACCTCGGTGTCGGAGGTGGAGAAGAAGCGGTAGCCCAGGCCCTCCAGCTCCTCGCGCAGCTCGCGGTAGTTGTACAGGCACCCGTTGAAGACCCCCGCCAGGCCGAGGTCGCTGTCCACCATCGGCTGGGCGCCCCGGTCCGACAAGTCGATGATCTTCAGGCGCCGGTGGCCGAGGGCGACCGGCCCCAGCGACCACAGGCCGGCCCCGTCGGGCCCCCTGTCGTGCATCACGTCACTCATCCGGGCCACGGCGGCGACGTCCGCCGGGCGGCCGTCGAACCGGAGCTCACCGCTCAGACCACACATCGAAACCCCCCGGTGACCGGCTCGGGCCGGAGCCCGTCGCCCAGATCACACATCTCGCACGTCTCACACATCTCACGCATCGGTGACCGGTCCACGCCTGAGCTCACCGCTCAAGCCGCGCACCGGCGGCCCTCCTCGGCAACCAGGTGTCCTTGGAACCACCCCCCTGGGAGGAATTGACGATCATGCTGCCGGCCGGGGCGACGCGGGTCAGCGCCGTCGGCGGCACCGTCGCCGTCTCGCCGGAGCAGACGAAGGCCCGCAGGTCGACCACGCGCGGGCGCAGCCGCCGCCCGTCGAAGGTCGGGTGCGTCGACAGCCGGACCGTCTCCTGGGCGACCCAGCCCTCGGGCGCGGTGAGGATCGTCTTCCTGACCCGCTCGAGCTCCTCGGCGGAGGCGTCGGGGCCGACGACCACGCCCTGCCCGCCGAACCCGTCCACCGGCTTGACGACCAGCTCGGCCAGCCGGTCGAGCACCTGCTCCCGGTCCTCGTCGTCCCGGCACAGGTAGGTGGGGACGTTGTCGATGAGGGGCCGCTCACCCAGGTAGTACTCGATGAGGCGCGGCACGTACCGGTACAGGCACTTGTCGTCGGCGACGCCGTTGCCCGGCGCGTTGGCCAGGACGAGCGCGGAACGCTCGACGGCGTCCATGATCTCCAGCCCGAGGCGGCCGCCGAGCAGGTCGCTCTCGTCGATCCTGCGGTAGAGCACCTCGATCCTGCGCCCGTCGATCTCCAGGTTGCCGTTCCTGAAGGACAGGTCGGCCGGTACGGCCAGGACCACCCCCATTTCCTCGGCGAGCATCTTGTGCTCGTAGTAGGCGGAGTCCTCGGGTCCCGCCGAGACCACGGCCAGAGCCGACGGATCGCCGGAGCCCGCCGCGAGCAGTGCCTCCCGCAGCGTCCGCAGGCCCTCCCCCGGGTCGGCGAGCTCCTCGCCGCGGACGAGTTCCGGCATCAGCTCGGTGATCAGCCGCCGGTTGGTCACGGCGTACCCGAGGCCCGAGGGCACCCGCAGGTTGTCCTCCAGCACCGCCCAGCGGCCGACGTTGTCGCGGACCAGGTCCAGCCCGGCCACGGCACAGCGCACGGTGCCCTGCGGCACCCTGCGGCCGGGCCTGCGGTAGCCGGGCGACTCGTCGACCACCCAGGCGGGGATCGTGCCGTCCCTGATGATCTCGCGCCCGTCGTAGACGTCGTGCAGGAACGCCTCCAGCGCGCGCACCCGCTGCGGCAGGGCCCGCTGGATCTCGGCCCACTCGCCGCCCTGGACCAGGCGGGGGACCAGGTCGAACGGGTAGATCCGGCTCTCACCGCCGCCCTCGACCTGGAAGGTCATGCCGTTGCGGCGCTGGTAGGCGTCGCGCTTCTCCTCCCGGTCGCGCAGTCCTTCCACGCCCAGGCGGTCGAGGACCCGCAGCACCGGCTGGTAGGACTCGCGCACCGTTCCCTCGATGATCGCCTCGTCGCCGGGGGCCTCGTAGCCGTCGAGGAGACTGGTGTGCATCCTCGGCGTCGGACCGCCGAAGGCGGTCTCCCACTCCTCGGAGCGCGTCTCGGCGATGACGAGGTCGACCACGTCGGACAGCCGGCCGCTGCGGGCGTACGCCTCACGCTGGCGGGCCGAGGAGCTTCCCCGCGCCAGTGACTCCCGGGCCAGGGACGTGACGAGCTCCCAGTCGCCGCACCGCTCCAGCTGCGGGCGCAGGCCGTCGATCATCCGCCGGATCACCTCGCCCGCGGGCGCCGGGGTGCCGTCGACCGGGTCGACGAGGTCGCCCTCCAGCCCGGAGCGCGACGCCCGCCACGACGCGGCGCGGACCATCTCCAGCCGGACCGTGCGCTCGGGGCCCTTCTGCGCCGCCTCCAGCTCCCTGGCCACCAGCGCCCTGAACAGCCCGGCGATCAGCACGATGTCGCCCACCCGGGGGCAGGCGTCGCAGACCCGCAGCTCGATGGTGGGCAGGTGCGCCGAGGGCCGGATGTCGAAGTAGATCATGCCGGGGTCGGTGATCACCCCGGAGGCGACGAGCTCCCGCACCACCTGGTCGTACTCGGCGGCCGACTCGAACCTGGGCACCGGACCGGCGGTGGGCCAGCGCTGCCACAGCAGCGGGCGGTAGCTGGCGTACCCGGTGTCGGATCCCAGCCAGTACGGCGAGCTGGAGCTCAGGGCGAGCAGCGGGGGGATCCAGGGGGCCAGGCGGTGGGCGACGGCCACCGCCAGGTCGCGATCCTCGACGTCGGCGTGGAACTGCGTCCCGCAGATCAGCTGCTCGCGGGTGAGCAGCTGGTAGTCGGCGAGCATCTGCTCGTAGCGGGGATCAGGGGAGATCTTCAACGCCTCCAGATCCACCAGCGGCACGCTTCCCGCCGCCACGATTCCCAGGCCGAGGCCGTCCGCCGCCTGGATCACCGTGCGGCGCAGCGCGGTCAGGTCGTGCCCGAGGTCCTCCAGGTGCATGAAGGGCCTGCTGTTGGCCTCGACGACCGAACGCTGCAGCTCGTGGGTGAAGCGCTCCGCCGGCAACTGCTCGAGCAGGACACCGGCTCGTGGGACGAGGTGCCGGGTGTCGACATCGACGACGTGGAACTCCTCTTCGACACCGACCGCGATCGGCCCCGCCAGACCCGCCATTTCATCACTCCTGAAGTACGCCGGTTCATGGGGTTTTTTGTTCTTTGCCCGAAAAAAGGAGTTCCGCACTTCACGAGGCACTTTGTGGAAAAGTGAAACCGTGAGGTCGCCCCCTGTTCGGACAGACCCGCTTCCCTTTCGGCGCGCGGACTCACCTCTTTCGGGCAGGAGATATCAAGCGGGTTTCAAAGAGGACGTCGACGGCCACCGGCGACGGGACGGGCCTCTCCGGCGAAACTCCGCCCGAGCCAGGACGCGACCCCGTCACGCCCGGCCCGGTGTGATCACCACCGACCCCGCCACGCCCGGCGTGACGATCCCTTTCCCCGGCCACACCCGGCTCGGCGTGATCGCCCCTGACCGCGGCGGGAACCAGGGCCGGGCTCCCCGTCACGCCCGGCCCGGTGAACGGAGCCCACGCGGGCGGCTACCCGGCCGGGGAGTCGTCACGTCCTGACGGCCCGGCGTCCGGCCGCTCCCGGGCCGGGGAGGCTTCGGAGGGGCCGGGCGAACCCGGCGGGTCCGACGGGCCGGATGGGCCGGGAAGCAGCTCGGCCCCGTCCCGCCGCGACTCGATCATGCGCGGTGGCCGGGGCGCGTCTTCCGGCGGCGGCCCGAACGTGTCGGGAAACGCCCGGACCCCGAGCGCCTCCGGACGATCGTCCGACGGATCGATGAGCTGCCGCACGGGCGGGCTGTCCAGGAACGTGGAGACCGCGTCGACCACCCCCTCCCCCAGCGGGCGGAACGCGTCGACCACGGCCTGGGCGGGCGGGCCGAGGCGGGTGCCGACCTCCTGGAGGAACTCCTCCAGGACCTGCGGCAGCGGCGGCACCGGCAGACCGAACTGGGGCTTCGGCCGCGCCTTCTCCGGCGGCGTCCAGCGCATCGAGTCGTCGCTCATGGCGAGCCATTCGTCGACGGCGCCGTCGATGGAGTCGAGCACGTGATCGGAATCGTCTGGCATGGCGGCTCCCCTCATGACCGGGATCCGATAAGACGACGGTACCTCGCCTCACCTCCCCCGGGCAGGGGCGGGTGGGAACCGTCTCCGCGGTGTCGTTTCCCCGATCACCGGAACGGCGGCTGTACAGCGCTGGTACGGCGGTGATACAGCAGTGGTACGGCAGCCGTACGGCGGCGGAGGCCCGATCATCAAAGCCAGTTAAACTGGCATAACCCCCTCAACTGGGGGAATAAGCTGTCGATGCTCTCTCAAACTCGTCCTGCCGGCAGTGACACGCTCACCTTCCTCGGCGCGATCATGCGTAATCCCCACCAACTCGGGGCGATCGCTCCCAGCTCGAAGGCCGTCGCCCGGCTGGTGTCCTCGATCGTCCCCACGACCCCCGGAGCCGTGGTCGTCGAACTCGGCGCCGGCGGCGGAGTGATCAGCGACGCGATCCGCGACCGGCTGCCTCCGGGGGGACGGCAGCTCGCCGTGGAGGTCAACGAAGGCATGGTGGACCACCTGCGGCGCAGCAGACCCTGGCTGGAGGTGATCCCCGGCGACGCGGGCGATCTCGGCAAGCTGCTGCGGGAGGCCGGTCTGTCCCACGCGGACGCGATCGTCTCCTCCCTTCCCTGGACCCTGTTCGAGGACGCCCAGCAGAAACGCGTTCTGGAGGAGATCGCGGCCTCACTCACCCCCGGCGGCGCCTTCAGCACCATCACGACGCTGACCGTGATGCCGTTCCGGCGCTTCCGGCACTTCCGCGGTCTCATGAACAGCACGTTCACCACCGTCGACACCCTGGGCCCGATCTGGCGCAACGTACCGCCCGCCCTGGTGTACACCGGAGTCGCGGCGAGTGATCGGCTGGCCGGGGAGACGGCCGGCGGCTGAGCGGCCGGCGGGCGACCTGCCGGGGACACCGGCGGCGAATGAACGGCCCGCCGGGATCCACCGGCGGGTGGAGGGCGAGTGCGCCCGCCTTGGTGCGATCGGTGCGAGGGCGGGCCTCGTCGCGATGGCGGCACCGCAGACCGGTCTCGCAGGCTCATGCAAGATCGAAATCAGGCGGTAAACAGAAATAAACCTCTGTCCAGCCTGGTTGCCGCCTACATGGCTGATGACGACAACATCCGCGGGACGGCCCGCGGCTCCTCCGAGGTGCCCCTGTCGATCCTCGAACTGGCGACCGTCGGTTCGGGGGTGACGCCCACCGAGACCCTGAAGGCGAGCACCGAGCTGGCCGGGCGCGCGGAGGAGTGGGGTTACCACCGGATCTGGGTGGCCGAGCACCACGGCATGCCCTCCGTGGCGAGTTCCTCGCCCGCGGTGTTGATCGCCCATCTGGCCGCCGCGACCAGGAGCATCCGGCTGGGGTCCGGCGGCGTCATGCTGCCCAACCACGCCCCGCTGGTCGTCGCCGAGCAGTTCGGCACCCTGCACGCGCTGCACCCGGGCCGTATCGATCTCGGGCTCGGCCGGGCTCCCGGCACCGACCCCGCCACGGCGAGGGCCCTGCGCGGGCGGCACGGTCTGGACGCCGACGACTTCCCCGAGCAGCTGGCCGAGCTGACGGCCTTCCTGGACGGCGCGTTCCCGCAGGGCCACCCGCTGGAGCGGGTCGTCGCGGTGCCCCGCTCGCCCGAGTCGGGCCGCCCGCCGATCTGGCTGCTCGGTTCCAGCGGCTTCAGCGCCCAGCTCGCCGGGATGCTCGGCCTGCCGTTCGCGTTCGCGCACCACTTCAGCGGGAACAACACCATCCCCGCCCTCGAGCTGTACCGGTCGTCCTTCGAGCCCTCCGCCGTCCTCGACCGGCCGTACGCGATGATCGGCGTCTCCGCGGTCGCCGCCGAGACCCCCGAGCAGGCGCTGCGCCTGGCCCGCTCCGGCGGGCTGTCCATGCTGCGGCTGCGGCGCGGGGCCCCGCAGCCGATCCCCACGCCCGAGGAGGCCGAGAACTACCCGTACAGCCCGATGGAGCGGGACTTCCTCGACGACCACCTGTCCAAGGTGGTGCTGGGGGACGCCGCCGGGGTGCGGCAAGGGCTGGAGGATCTCCGCAAGCGCACCGAGGCCGACGAGCTGATGATCACCACGATGGTCCACGGCACCGCCGACCGGGCCCGCTCCTTCGAGCTCATCGCCCAGGCGTACGACCTCACCGGCGGCTCCTGACCCGGGAGCCCGCCGCCTCCGCCGGCTTTCGTCCCTGTGATCCGGCGAGGGCCGCTGGACCGGATATCGCCCATCTGCGCCGGTAAAGACGTAGATCTCCACCGAATCTGCACAGAAGACCGTTACGCTCCGGGTGCATGATCAGATCGAGATGGGTGGACCTGCTGGTCTGGCCGGCGGTGCTGCCGTTCGCGGCCTGGGCGGCGCTCAGGGCCGGCGGGTGGACCCCGCTCTGGCAGTGGGTCGCCCTGGTGGCGTTCACGCCGTACGTGGCGGCGGCCTCGGCGGTCCCGCTGCTCCTGGCGCTGGGACTGCGCCGCTGGGCGGCCGCGGCCGTCGCCCTGGTCACCAGCGCGGTGCTGGCGACGGCCGTACTCCCCCGGTACTTCGGCGACACGGATCAGCCCGCCGCCGACGGGGGACGGCTGCGGGTGCTCGCCGCGAACCTCGCCGTCGGCGCGGGCGACACCGACGTCCTGATGAGGCTCGTGCGCTCCCTCGACCCGGACGTGCTGGCCCTCCAGGAGGTCACCCCGGCCGCGCGCGACCGTCTGGAGGCGGCCGGGCTGCGCCGGCGCATGCCTCACGTCGTGGACCGCGCGGTCGACGGGGTGTGGGGCTCGGGCATCTACTCCAAGCACCCCGTCACCGAGAAGCCGCTGATCGCGCTGGGCAGGTTCCGGCAGGCGCGCGGGGTGGTCAAGCACCCGAGCGGCCACGAGATCGAGGTCGTCTCGGTCCACCCCTGCGCGCCCCGGTACGGCGACAAGGTGCCGTGCTGGGACCAGGGGCTGCGGGCGCTGCCCAGGGCGGGCGGGCAGCTGCGGGTGCTCGCGGGCGACTTCAACGCCACCCTCGACCACCGGCTGGTACGCGACCTGCTCGACAGCGGCTACCGCGACGCGGCCGACGTCACCGGGCACGGCCTGACGCCCACCTGGCCGCAGCAGGGCTGGGAACCCGTCCCCGGGGTGACGATCGACCACGTGCTCGCCGACTCGCGCATGGCGATCAGGAGTTTCGGCGTCCACCGCCTCCCGGACACCGACCACCGCCCGGTCTTCGCCGAGCTGGGTCTTCCACGCTTCACGAAGCGCTGAACCCGGCCCGGGACCGGCCCTGGACCGGCCCTGGACCGGCCCGCCTCACGGCCCGCCTCACGGACCGCCTCACGGCCCGCCGAGCGGGACCCGGGCGGTCGCCGATCTTCGCGAGCGGGACCCGCCGAGGAACAGGACCAGGGCGAGGACGGCGTACGGCACCGCGGACGCGGTGAAGATCGCGGCATGGCCGGTCAGCGCCGAGGCCGCGGCGTAGCCGCCGTAGACGAGGACGGCGCCCAGCTCGGTGCCCAGCCCGGCCAGCGATGTCACGGTGGCACGGGCCGGGCCGGTGATGCTCTCCTGCAGCCGTACGTCGGCCAGCACGCTCGCCATCTGGAAGACGCAGAAGGCCACCGCGAGGGCGACGAACCCCGCCGCGGTCCCGCCGGCCGCGCCCGCGCCGAGCGCCAGCGCCCCGAACGCGAGGAGCGCGGCGAACTCCCGGTCCGTGAAGCTCCGCCCGGCCGCCGCGAGCAGGCCACCGGCCGCGATCCCCACGGAGACCAGGAGCACCAGGAGCGGCACGAGGTGCGTGGCGACGCCGGTGCCGATCGCGAGCAGCGGGGTGTACTCCTCCAGCGAGCCCCACAGGGCCGTCACCGCCGGCACCAGCAGCAGCGCCCGGCGCGTCGGCCGGTCGGCGCGCGCCGCCCGCAGCCCCTCGCGCAGGATCGCGGCGTAGCCGCCCGCGGGCGCCTCCTCCTCGTCGGCCCCCTCCGCGGCCCCCTCGCCTTCCCGTCCGGTTTCCTGCCCGGCGCGTACGCGGTGTTCGGGAAAGGCCAGCGCGGACACCGTGGCGAGCACGCACGCCAGGACGCTGCCGGCGGCGACCAGCGGATAGCCGCCCACGGCGAACACCGGGGCGGCCACGACCGTGGACACCACGACGGCGCCGGTGCCGACCGCGCGGGCGCGGCCCATGATCGCGGCGTAGCGACCGGCCGCGCCCAGGCGGTCGAGCTCGGTGTAGACCAGCGCCTCCAGCGCGCCCGACTGCAGCGCTCCGGAGGCGCCCCACAGCACGAAGCCCGCGGCGAACACCCAGTAGGAGGGGGCCGCGACCCACAGGCCGAAGCCGGCGGCGGCCAGCAGCGGCGCCAGGGCGAGCAGCGCGCGCCGCGAGACGGCGTCGGCCCACACCCCGGAGGGGACCTCCAGCGCGACGGAGGTGACCGACCAGATCGCCAGGAGCGAGGAGATCTCGGCGGTCGACAGACCCGTGTCGACGAACAGCAATGCGTAGAACGGGTAGAACAGGACGAACTCATCAAGGAGGGTGTAGGCGTAGAGCGTCGCGGCCAGGCGCTTCGCACGCCCTTCGGGCGCACGGTGAAAAGAAGTGGTCATGAGGTCCTTCTCGCGGAGGCTGGGCGGACTCGGGATGCTCGGCATCTCCGGGGGTCCACGGCAGCTCGCGCCGGACCGACCGATCGTTGAGGATCAATGTCGCCAGGTCATACCGCAGACCATACAGCCGCCCCGCCCTCCCCTGCCTCTCCTTTTCCCCGGGCGGGGAACACCTCCCCGGCGTGGACGCGGCCGCGCGTCAGGCCGCCGCGGACACCACGGGCGGCCGATCCCGCTCCGCCTCCGGCCGGCCCGCCGTGACCGGACCGGGCGGCCGGGGGCCGGTCAGAACTCGTCGTGCCCGGAGACCTGGCCGATCGGGAAGACGTGCCTGTTCGCGGCGCAGATGGTCTCCAGGACGTGAACGGGCACGTCCTCGTCGGAGTAGCCGGCGCGGAGGACCTGGACGACCCACTCCCCCGGTTCGAGCTCCAGGGTCTCGCACTCGAAGGATGTCGGCGGGCGGGCCGTCAGGGTCTCCTCGGCACGGCCGAAGGTGTGGCCGAGGGCGACCAGTGCCGACTGGAGTGACGGCTTGACGAACCCGGGCTCGGCGAGGCGGGTGCCCCCGAACAGGTCCGCCCGGAAGTAGCTGGTGGCGACGCGCACCGGGATCCCGTCGGCCGTCATCATCTTCCGGCGGGCGATCACCTCGGCGCCGGATTCGACGCGCAGGCAGGCGGCCACGTGCTCACCGGCCGGCTCCGGGCCCACGTAGAGCATTCTGCGGCCCGGTGTGACGCCCTGCCGTTCCGCCTCGGCGAGGAACAGGGACGCGGAAGCCCGCACGGCGGGGTCGGTCGGCAGCGCCCGCCGCACCAGGACCCTGGGCGCGCGGATCACGGGCTCCTCGGACGTGCGGATCGCGGGCTCCTCAGGGACGCGGGCCGCGGGCTCCTCGGGCGCGCGGATCGCGGGCTCCTCGGGGACGCGGGCCGTCGGTCCCTTTCTCATCTGGGAGACGCGGCCGGGGGACACGCCAAGGCGCGTCCCTATGTCCTCCAGGCTCATCCCGGAGTCACGGGCTTCGGCGATCGCCTGACGACGCATCTTCGCCGCCTCCGCGAGGAGTCCCTGCTCTTCGATGATGAGACGGCTCAGAACCCGTGCGCGCTCCACGGGGTCGCTCAGCCCGGAAACATCGCGCAACGTCTCCAGATCCATCGGGGCCCGCCTCCTCGCGCTCAACACCACCGGGGATTTTAGTCCTCCCCGTTTCCGGGCCGGGCCGGTGCCGACGGCCCGGACGGCCGCCGGGCCGTCGCACGCGCCCGCCCGGGGCACGGGCCGTTCTCCGTGGGAGGCGCGAGCCGTTCGCTCCGGGAGAGTCCGGGAGAGGACGCGCGGTCAACGGGCACTCTGGCCTGGGGGTTACAGCATGGGGACCGTCAAATCAGTTGCCGACGCCGTACCCGGGTGCGAAGACTGGATGGTCACCCGTGTCACGCGGGTGGCGGTGATCCGACGGGGCGGCCACCGGGAGCGGTGGCACGGGAGAGACCGGTCGAGAGGGAATGGTGTTCCGGCCTGCCATGTCCCGGACGGCTCTCACCCCGTCAGAACACCGTGAGGAGCGTGCCGCCTGCCGATGCCCCCTGATACCAGAATCACCACAGCCAAAGCAGACAATACAGCCAACGCAGACAACACAGATACCTCGGCCGCCGACGCGGAATCCCCGCCCCGGCAACCCCTCTCCCCGCGCCGCGCCAGGGCCGCCTCCCTGTGGCGGTTGAAGTCCTACCTCCACCCGTACGTCGTCCGCCTGGGCGCCATCTGGGTGGTGTCCTTCGCCGCGGTCGCGATCGGCATCGCCGTCCCGCTGATCGGCAGGGAGATCATCGACGGCCCCGTCGCCCGGGGCGACACCGGGGCCGTGGCTCCCCTCGCGCTGCTGGCCCTGGCCCTGGGCGTGGTCGAAGCGCTGCTCGTCTTCCTGAGGCGGTGGCTGCTGGCCGACGCCGTCCTGGGCCTGGAGACCAGCATCCGCGACGACCTCTACGGCCACCTGCAGCGGCTGCCGATGGGGTTCCACGCCTCCTGGCAGTCGGGCCAGCTGCTGTCCCGGGCGACGACCGACCTGTCGACGATCCGGCGCTTCCTCGGCTTCGGCCTGCTCTTCCTCGTCCTGACCACCGTCCAGATCGCGACGGTGACCGGGTTGCTGCTCCACATGTACTGGCCGCTCGGGTTGCTGGTCGTGGCCTCGGCGGTGCCGATCGTGTTCACCACCCTGCGCTTCGAGCGCACGTACATCACCATCTCCCGCCGGGTCCAGGACGAGCAGGGCGACCTCGCCACGGTCGTCGAGGAGTCGGCGGCCGGCATCCGTACGATCAAGGCCTTCGGCCGCGGCCGGTACGTCTCCGGGATCTTCGAGGAAGGAGCGCTGAAGGTCTACCGGACCTCGATGGAGAAGGTCCGCCTGTCGGCCAGGTTCTTCACCTTCCTCGAGGTGATCCCGAACATCACCCTCGCGCTCGTGCTGCTGCTCGGCGCCCTGGCGGTCGGCTCGGGCACGCTGACGCTGGGCACGCTGGTGGCCTTCGCCACCCTGATGCTGCAGCTGGTCTGGCCCGTCTCCGCGCTCGGCTTCATCCTGACGATGGGTCAGGAGGCGATGACCGCGGCGGACCGGGTGATGGAGGTGCTCGACACCGAACCGGAGATCGTCGGGGGCACCGGCGCGATCGAGCGGCCCCGGGGGCACCTGCGCTTCGAGGGGGCGTGCTTCGCCTTCCCCGGCGCCGCCGAACCGGTGCTCCACGACGTCTGGCTGGAGGTGCGGCCGGGAGAGACGGTGGCGGTCGTGGGCGCGACGGGGTCGGGCAAGACCACGCTGACCTCCCTGGTGCCGCGGCTGTACGACGTCGGCGCCGGCCGGGTCACGATCGACGGGGTCGACGTCCGCGACCTGCCGCTGCCCGTGCTGCGCTCGATGGTCGCCACGGCCTTCGAGGAACCGACGCTGTTCTCGATGAGCGTCAGGGAGAACCTCACGCTGGGGCGGCGCGACGCGAGCGAGGAGGAGATCGCGGAGGCGCTGCGGATCGCCCAGGCCGGATTCGTCCACGCGCTGCCGTGGGGGCTGGAGACCAGGATCGGCGAGCAGGGCATGTCCCTGTCCGGCGGCCAGCGCCAGCGGCTCGCGCTGGCCCGCGCGGTTCTCAGCCGTCCCAGGATCCTCGTGCTGGACGACACGCTCTCCGCCCTGGACGTCGAGACCGAGGCCCTGGTGGAGGAGGCGCTGCGGCACGTGCTGCGCGAGGCCACCGGGATCGTCGTCGCCCACCGGGCCTCCACCGTGCTCCTCGCCGACAGGGTGGCCCTGCTGCTCGACGGCACGATCGCGCATGTCGGCGAGCACCACGAGCTCATGGCGAGCGTGCCCGAGTACCGCGCGCTGCTGTCGGCCGACCCGGACGCCGAGGAGGCGCGGCTGTGAGCGTGACCGAACCTTCCACCCAACCTTCGGGACCTTCCTCCGGACCCTCCGGACCCTCCGGGTCTTCCGGAGCCTCCGGGTCTTCCGGAGCCTCCCCCGCCGGGACCGCGAACGGATCCCGGGAGTGGCGGGGGGTCGCGGCGGAGAACCAGGACGAGCTGTCGGCGCGGGTGTCGTTCCTGCTGCGCGACAGGTCCAGGCGGCTGCTCGGCGACCTGCTGCGCCCGTACCGCAAAGAGATCATCCTGCTCGTCGCGATCATCGTGACCTGCAACGTCGCCTCGCTCGCCATCCCCTACCTGGTCAAGGTGGGCATCGACGCGGGCATCCCGCCGATGGTGGCGGGCGCGGGACCGCGGACGCTGGTGACGGTCGTCGCGGCGATCCTGACGGCGGCGGTCGTCCAGCTGGTGACCCGGCGGATATTCCTCAGGATGGCCGGGCGCATCGGTCAGGGCATCCTGCTGGAGCTGCGGCGGCGGGTGTTCGTCCACTTCCAGCGGCTGTCGCTGTCGTTCCACGAGGACTACACCTCGGGCCGGGTCGTCTCCCGGCTCACCTCCGACATCGACGCCATCTCCGAGATGCTGCAGTCGGGGTTCGACGACCTCGTCACCGCCGTGCTGACGCTGGTCGGCACGGCGGTCCTGCTGCTCGTCCTGGACGTCCACCTCGGCGTGGTCGCGCTGCTTCCGCTGCCGATCCTGATGCTGTTCACCGGCTGGTTCCGGCGGCAGTCGAGCATCATCTACCGCAGGACCCGGGAGACCGTGGCCCTGGTGATCGTCCACTTCGTGGAGTCGATGGCCGGCATGCGCGCGGTCCAGGCGTTCCGCGGGGAGCCGCGCAACCAGGAGATCTTCTCCCACCTGAACGCCGACTACCGCGACGCCAACCAGCGAAGCATGCACCTGGTCGCGATCTTCTCACCGGGCGTCAAGCTGATCGGGAACGTGACGATCGCGGCCGTCCTGCTCTACGGGGGCACGCTGGCGATCCAGGGTGAGGTCACGGTGGGCGTGCTGGCCGCCTTCCTGCTCTACCTGCGCCAGTTCTACGAGCCGATGCAGGAGATCTCGCAATTTTATAACACGTTCCAGTCCGCAGGGGCGGCGCTGGAGAAGCTCTCCGGCGTGCTGCAGGAGCGTCCCGTGGTGGCCGAACCCGACGACCCGGTGACGCTGGAGCGGCCACGCGGGAGAGTCGAGTTCCAGGGCGTGGAGTTCTCCTATCTGGACGGCACCCCCGTGCTGCCCCGGCTGGACCTGGTGGTCCCCGCCGGGCAGACCGTGGCGCTGGTCGGCACCACCGGGGCGGGCAAGACCACGCTGGCGAAGCTGGTCTCCAGGTTCTACGACCCGGTGGCGGGCCGGGTGCTGCTGGACGGCGTCGACCTGCGCGACCTCGGCGAGGAGTCGCGGCACGCCGCGGTGGTCCTGGTCACCCAGGAGAACTTCCTGTTCAGCGGGTCGGTGGCGGACAACATCAGGTTCGGCCGGCCGGGCGCGAACATGACCGACGTGGTGGCGGCGGCCCGCTCGATCGGTGCCGACGCGTTCGTCTCCGCGCTTCCCGAGGGGTACGACACCCAGGTCGGCAAGCACGGCGGCCGCCTGTCGGCCGGGCAGCGGCAGCTGGTGGCGTTCGCGAGGGCGTTCCTGGCCGACCCGGCGGTGCTGATCCTCGACGAGGCGACGTCCAGCCTGGACGTCTCCAGCGAGCGGCTGGTGCAGCGGGCGATGCGGACCATCCTGGCGGACCGGACGGCCCTGATCATCGCGCACCGCCTGTCGACCGTCGAGATCGCCGACCGGGTGCTGGTGATGGACGGCGGCAGGATCATGGAGGACGGCCCGCCCGGCGAGCTCGTCCGGCGGGCGGGCCGCTACGCCGACCTGCACCGCGCCTGGCTCGACAGCATCTCCGACCACCGCGACGTCCCCGGCTGACCCACCCGGCGGCCGGGCACGGCGAGCTCGTCCGGCGGGCGAGCCGCCACTCGTTCGGGTCCCGCGACGTCCCCGGCCACGTCAGACGGGGCGCGCTCAGGACAGGGCGCGCTCAGAAGACGGGGCGCGCATGAAAGACGGAGTGCGCCCGGAAGACGGGGCGCGGCCCGAGCCGGAATCGGGTGCCCGGAATGTCGGGCACCCGATTTCCGGCGGACCCTGAACCCCGGGAACGGGACCCGCGTATCTCAGGGCGGAACGGCACGAATGATCCTTCCCACCCGCAGGAAAGGGGCAGTGATCTCGATGAGCACCCGGCGGTCGCGCAGAAGACGGTCTCTGACCGCCACCTTGCTGGTCTCCGCCATATTGGTCGCCGGGTGCTCGTCAGCGGCCGTGACGGCCGGGACCGCCGTCCAGGCGGTGGGACTGGCCGGCGATCGGGCGGACGCGGACGTCCGCTTCTCCCAGGAGATGATCCCCCACCATCGCCAGACGATCCAGCTCGCCGGCCTGGTGGACGGCCGGAGCGAGAACCCGTACGTGCGCGACCTGGCCGCGAAGATCAAGAAGGACGAGGCCGCCGACATCGACCTGATGTCCGGCTGGCTGCGGTCGTGGCAGGTCGAGGTGCCGGCGGAGGGCGACCACGCCGCGCACGACATGCCGGGCATGCTGTCCGCCGCCCAGATCTCGTCCCTGGAGGGACGGTCGGGTGCCGCCTTCGACAAGCTGTGGCTGAGCGTGCTGGGCAAGCATCTCGACAGCGGTGTCCGGATGGCCCAGGTCGTGATCGCGCTGGGCAGGCACCGGCCCACCGCCCGGCTGGCGGAGAGGATGGTCACCGGGCAGCGCGCCCTGATCGCCGAGATCGGGGAGAAGCTCGCCTGAGCCGTCGTGCCTCCGGGTGGCGGGCCGTCCAGGAGCGGGCCCGCCACCCGGAGGTACGAGACCCTCCAAAAGGGGCATAAGCGCGAGGCACTGCCGGGTCGCGGCGCCGGCGGTGACGCCGGACGGCACCCGGTGTGTCCGGCAGGCGGCGGACGTCCGCCCGATTCCCCGCTGGAGGTCTCATGAGCACGACCGGCAGGCGTCCCGTCCTCGCGGACCCCGTCCGGATCACCGATGACGCCGTGGAGATCCTCGACCGCCGCGTCTATCCCTTCGAGCACCGCTGGGTGCGCTGTGTCACCAGCGAGGACGTCGCGGTGGCCATCGAGCGGATGGTCACCCAGAGCACGGGCCCGTCGTTCGCGGCGACCGCCGGGATGACGCTGGCCGCCCGCGAGGCGCGGGGCGAGCCGCCGGGCCTGGCGGCGGCGCGGCTGCGTAGGGCGGGCGACCGGCTGATCGCGACCCGGCCCACGAACAACCACATCCGCGACGCCGTGGAGGCCGTCCTGGCCGCCACGGTGGACGGGCCGCTGCCCGAGGCGCACGGGGACGAGCTGGTGAAGGCCGTGACCCGGGCGGCGGCCGAGCACGACGCGGCCTACCTGGCGAGCAGCGCGGCCGTGGGCAGGCACGCGGCGGCGCTGCTCGACGACGGCGCCCGTGTCCTCACCCACTGCTGGGCGGACGCCTACCTGATCGCGACCGTCGAGGCCGCGCAGGAGGCGGGCAAGCGGCTGGAGTTCGTCTGCACCGAGACCCGGCCCTACCTGCAGGGAGCGCGGCTGACCGCGCCGACGCTGGTGGAGATGGGCTACCGGCCCACCCTGATCACCGACGGGATGGTCGCCTCGGTGCTGTCCGACGGGCTCGCCGACGTGGCGCTGACCGCGGCGGACCGGGTGACGATGGACGGGCACGTGGTGAACAAGGTCGGCACGCTCGGGGTGGCGCTGGCCGCCCGCGCCTTCGACGTCCCGTACTACGTGGTGATCCCCGCGCCCGACCCGCGGGCGCCGGGTGTCGACGACGTCGTCATCGAGCGGCGGAACGGCGACGAGGTCCTGTACGTGCTGGGGACGCGCACCGCGGGCGAGGGCGTGACCGGCCACTACCCCGCCTTCGACGCCACCCCGCCGCACCTGGTGACGAGGATCGTGACCGAGCACGGCGCCTACCCCGCCGAGCGCGTGTCGGAGCACTTCGGCCCCGCGGAGGGTTCCCGATCGCCGAACGGCACCGCCCGTACGTGACGGACGGCGCCGTTCTCGCCTGACGGGCGGTGCCGCCCGCTCTGCCCCGGGCCCTGCCTCAGCCCGAAGGCACGGACGATCGTCTGCTCGACAGGGGTGCTCCTGGACGAGCTCATCAGGGCGTCCTTGAGCTGCCCGCCGGTCCAGCGGAGGTGCGTGGCGGCGAGGTGGGGGCCGTGACCCTGCCGGTCGGCGGCCTCCTCGCCGGGTACCGCTGGAGGAACGCGCTCGACGCGAGCCGGGCGGCGGGCCGATCCCGGTCGGCCCCTCTCCGTCGCCGTGGGACGGGGGGCGGGCCCCCGCACCCCGCGAACCTTCGCCCACCACGACACGAAGGCCCCTCTCGCCGAAGCGAGAGGGGCCTTCGTGGGATATGGCGACCCGGAGGGCGCGCCGGGCTCAGCTGGCGGTGCCCGCGGTCTCCTGCTCCGCGGCGCGGCGCCTCTCCTCCTCCTCGATCGCCTCGACCGTCTCGTTGTCGCGGTCACGGCGGTACTCGCGGACCGAGTAGGCGATGGCGGCGGCCCAGATGACGGCGATGGTGATGTAGGCGAAGGTCTGGACGCCGCTGGAGGCGTCGATCCAGTCACTGCGCAGCAGGGTCCGGACGTTGGTCAGGATGATGACACCGCCGACGGCGGAGCCCAGGATGCGCGGCGGGATGTGCCGGACCAGCCAGGCGGCGATGGGGGCCGCGATGACGCCGCCGATCAGCAGCACGGCGACCCAGGAGAAGTTGATGTTCTCGGAGCCGATGCCGACGAAGAAGCCGATGCTGGCGGCGATGGCGACCAGGAACTCGCTGGCGTCGATGGAACCGATCACCTTGCGCGGCGCCAGGCGGCCGCTGGCCAGGATCGCCGGGGTGCCGACCGGGCCCCAGCCGCCGCCACCGGTGGCGTCGACGAAGCCGGCGACCAGGCCGAGGGGCGCGAGGAAGCGCTTGCGCAGCGGCTTGCCCAGGTTGCCGCGCGGGAGGCCGAAGGCCGTGAAGCGGATCAGGACGTAGACGCCCAGCGCGAGCAGGATGATCGACATGACCGGTGCCGCGACCTCGGTGGAGAGGCCGGACAGGAAGGTGGCTCCCGCGAACGCGCCGACGGCGCCGGGAACACCGATCTTGGCGACGACCTTCCAGTCGATGTTGTTGAAGCGCCAGTGGGATATGCCCGAGGCGAGGGTCGTGCCGATCTCTGCGAGGTGGACGGTGGCCGAAGCGGCGGCGGGGTTGGTGCCGATGGCCAGGAGCAGCGTCGTCGAGGTGACACCGTAGGCCATGCCGAGGCTGCCGTCGACGAGCTGTGCCGCGAAGCCGACCAGGCCTAAGAGGATGAGCGCACGCACAACGCCCCCCTTCCTGTTTTTCCTACTCTGTTGATAGGAATTATCGTGATTGAATGCCAAGGCGACGTCAAGTCACGTTTCGAGCAAGGCGTCTCAAGGTATGGGAATCTTCATCCCACGCGCGGCGCGCGGTGCACCGTCACACCCTGCGCCGCCCGCCGGCCTCGGCCACCGGCGACAGGAGGGCGGCCAGGCTGACGGTGTCGACGATGGCACTTATGGAGGTCTCGATGTTCAGCCATACCGTGCGCAGCCGCACCGCCTCTCCGAAGTAGGCCACGTCGCCGGTCGGCAGCCCTCGCACCGAGGTCAGCTCTCCGGCGACGGCGCGCAGGACGTCCCCGACCGAGATGTCGACGGGCGGCCGGGTGAGTGTGAAACCGCCCTCGTGGCCCCGCTGGGCGAAGACGAGGTCGGCGCGGCGCAGGTCGGTCAGGATGCCGCGCAGGAAACTCGCCGGGATCTCCTGCGCCTGGGCCATCGTCTCCGACTTGACCGGGGCGGGATCGCTCAGCGCGATGACCAGCATCGCCCTTATGGCGTAGTCGCTCCGAGCCGTGATGTGCATCCGAAAGTCCCCCCGACGGTGCGCCTCTGCCGCTGGCCGATGGCCTCATGTGGGCTGCTCTCGCTTAAATCTACTATCTCTACAGGTTAACTGTGAATTATTCTCGTGGTCAGGTCTACCCGCGAGAGCGCCGGCGTACCCCTGCCGTCGCACGCCGGCGCCGCGTTCCCGAGGCGTTCCCGAGGCGTTCCCGAGGCCCTGTGGCCGGCCGGCGCCGGAGAAGGCCTGTGGGGTCAGTGACCGACGGAGTCGGAGTCGGTCGCGGCGGCCTCGCCCCGGTCGAGGGAGGACAGCTCGGAGACCTCCTCGGGGGTGAGGGCGAAGTCGAAGATGTCGGCGTTGGCCCTCATCCGTTCGGGGCTGGACGACTTCGGCACGGTGATCAGGCCGAGCTCGATGTGCCAGCGCAGCACGATCTGGGCGGGGGTCCTGCCGTGCCGCTCGGCGGCGGCCGTGACGACCGGCTGCGCCAGCAGGTCGCCGCCCTGCCCGATGGGACCCCAGGACTGGGTGGCGATCCCGTGGGCGGTGTCGTAGGCGCGGGGCTCGTCACGGGTGAAGAACGGGTTGAGCTGGATCTGGTTCACGTCGGGCACCACGCCGGTCTCGGCAAGGAGCCGGTCGATGTGGGCCGGCTTGAAGTTCGACACGCCGATCGCCCGCACGCGACCGTCCTCCAGCAGCTTGACCATACCCTTCCACGCCTCCACGTAGCGGTCCTTGCGCGGCAGCGGCCAGTGGATCAGGTAGAGGTCGGCGTAGTCGAGGCCGAGCCGGTCCAGGCTGGCCTGGTACGCCTCCTGCGCGGCGTCGTATCCGTGCCACTCGCCGTTCAGCTTGGTGGTGACGAACAGTTCCTCCCTCGGCACCCCGCTCGCCCGCAGCCCGCGCCCCACCCCGGTCTCGTTGCGGTACGCGTAGGCGGTGTCCACCAGCCGGTAGCCCATCTCGACGGCCTCGGCGACCGCGACCTCCGCCTCCTCGTCCGACATGGGCCAGGTGCCCAGGCCGACCTGCGGGATGTCCGCGCCGTTGACCAGCTTCAAGGTTGGGATGTCCAGAACAGTCATGGCCGACAGCCTTCCACGCCGGGTCCGGCGAGCCGTCGCCGGGGAGCGGTCACGCCGGGCGCGTCGCCTCGGGGAGACGCTCGCGGACGAGGAACGTCCCGGCCAGGGCGACCAGGGCCAGGAGGGCGAGGACGATCCCGTAGTACGTGGTGAGTTCGACGAGGGGCAGGTGGCCCGCGACGATCCCGGCGGCGGTGGCGGGGATGCTCATGGCGAGGTAGCTGACGATGTAGAAGGCGGCCATCAGCCCGGCCCGCTCGTGCGGGGCGGCGGCCGGCAGCAGGATGCGCGCGGCGCCCTGGAAGCCCGCGCCGAAGCCCAGCCCGGCGACGACCGTACCGGCGAAGAACAGCGCTCCTGAGCCGGCGTTGACACCGAGCAGGGTCACGACGACGCCGAGGGCCAGCAGCGCGGAGGCCACCCGCATGGCGCGCGGGGCGGGGACCGCCCGCAGGGCGAGGATCGCGACGGTGCCGCTGATGGTCAGCGCGAAGACCAGCAGCCCGCCCACCACGACCGATCCCGAGCCGGTGACCTCGCGCGCCAGGGACGGCCCCAGGGACAGGTAGAACCCGCCGAGCGCCCACCCGGCCACGGTGATCGGGGTGACCAGCAGCAGGACCCGGCGCGCCCCTGCGGGCACGCTGACGCGCGGGCGCAGCGAGGCCAGCGCGCCCGCCCGGCGGCCGGCGGACTCGGGCAGGAGGAGGATGGCGGCGCCCTGCAGCACGAACGCGACGGCCAGGACGACGAACACCGTCCGCGTCGGCGCGGGCAGGTACTGCACGAGCAGGCTCGATCCCAGGCCGCCCGCCGCCAGGCCCAGGGCGGGCGTCACGCTGTTGACCAGCGGGCCGCGCGTCCGGTCGGCGTCCAGCAGGCCCGCCCCCAGCGCCCCGGTCGCGGCCCCGGTGGCGAAGCCCTGCAGGACGCGCGCGACCACCAGGGCGGTCACCCCGTCGGCGGAGGCGAAGATCGCCATCGCGACCGTCTCGAGCGCCACCGCTCCGAGGATCACCGGGCGGCGCCCGACGTGGTCCGACAGGGAGCCCACGGTGAGCAGGGCCACCAGCAGGCTGACGGCGTAGACGGCGTAGACCGCGGTCAGGACGCTGGAGGAGAAGCCCCAGTGGCCCTGGTACACGGCGTACAGCGGGGTGGGCGCGCTGGCGGCGGCCATGAACGTCGTCAGGGTCGTCGCCAGGAGCACCACGGCCGCGCCGGCCCCCAGGCGGACCCGCTGGGCGGGCAACGTCGAAGTCACGGTGGACATGGAGGAACTCCCGAAGCTTTAAAGCAAAAGATTTGCGTTAGCAACGTACACACCTCGGGCCACTGAAGCAAATATTTTGCGTTAAGCTCGGTTCATGGCGACGAGGCAGGCGGTACGCACCGGGGGACGGAGCGCGCGGGTGCAGCAGGCCGTCCACGAGGCGGTACGGGAGCTCCTCGCCGAGCGCGACCGTGCCGACCTGACCGTTCCGCTCGTCGCCGCCCGCGCGGGCGTGACCCCCTCGACCGTCTACCGCAGATGGGGTGACCTGCAGGAACTGCTGGCCGACGTCGCCCTTGAGCACATGCGGCCCGACGGACCCCCCGCCGACCTCGGCAACCTGCGGGACGACCTCGCGACGTGGGCCGAGGAGTGGCTGGAGGAGATGTCCTCCCCCACCGGGCGCGCGTTCACCCGCGACGTGGTCGCCGGCGACGACGACGGCAGGAGCACCGGGCAGTGCTGCGCGTACACCAGCAGCCACATCCAGACCATCCTCATCCGCTCCGCCGGGCGCGGCGAGGACGTGCCCACGCTGGACGCGGTGCTGGACCACGTGGTCGCGCCGATGACGTACCGGCTCCTGTTCATGAGCGACTCCCTCGCTCCCGGATACGGCCGCGCCCTGGTCGACGCCCTGCTGGGCTCCCGATAGCGGCCGGGCGGGGGACCACAGGATCCGTCCGCGGCGCCGCGTCTTCGGCGTCTTCGGCGTCTTCGTGTGCGCCGTCCCGCTCGGCTCCGCGGGCGGCGCCGGCCCGGCGCGGCGGGAGAGGAGCCACCGCGGAAGGCGGTTCGCAAGCGGGCCGCAACCGGGCCCTCCTATAAAGGGTCGCGTTCCCGTATGGTCCATCGGGCGGGCCCCTCCCCTCGGGGTGTCACCCGCACCGGCCTGTCCACGAACTCCCGCCCGGCACCGCTCTCCCCCGCCGGCGGATCCGCGCGCCTCGGGGGAGACAGTGAGAGAGACATGTTCAGCCTTACCCGCCTGCTCGCCGGGGCCGTGATCGTGCTGCCCGCCCTGCTCCCCGCCCCCGCGGCGTCGGCCCACGCCGTCCAGGACACCCACGCCGTCCAGGACGGCCGGAGCGCGCGGGACGACCGGGCGACGGGGAGCGCCGCCGGCTGCAGGCCCGGCAGCGGTCCCAAGCTCGCCGGCAGGGACCTCACCCGGGTCGCGCTGCCCGCCGACCTGTCCTGCGCCGACCTGCGGAGGGCGAGGCTGGACGGCGTGGTCGTGCGCAGCCTCCTCACCGGGGCCGACCTGCGGGGCGCCTCGCTCAAGGGCGCCCGCCTCGGGAACGCCGAGATGGCCGGGGCCGAACTGCGCGGGGCCGACCTGACGGAGGCGGAGCTGTACTACGCGAACCTGCGCGGCGCCGACCTGCGCGAGGCGACCATGGACGACTCGCTGCCCTACGGCGCGCACTTCGAGGGTGCCGACCTGAGCGGGGCCACGATGGTGCGCGCCAGGACGTACGGAGCCCAGTTCGACGACGCGAAGCTGGTCGGTGTCGACCTCACCGACGCCGACGCCTACGGCGTGGACCTGCGCCGAGCCGATCTCACCGGTTTCAAGGCGCCCAAGGCCCGCATGTACGACTCCACGATGATCAGGGCCGTGTTCCGGGACGCCGACCTGCGGGGCGCGCAGTTGCGCGGGTCGGTGCTGGACGGCGCGACCTTCCAGGGCGCCGACCTCGGCGGGGCCGAGCTGCGCGAGGCCACGGGCGCGCTGCTGGCGGGCAGCAAGGGCATGCCCAAGGACCTGCCGACCCCCGACCCGGCGTGCGCGCCGGGCAGCGGGCAGAAGTACGCGGGCTGGGACCTGACCTCGGTCGCCGAGTTCCCCCGGGACCTGAGCTGCGCCGACCTGACCGGAGCCAAGCTGGACGGGGTCGACCTGGGCAGCGTCAAGCTGGACCGGGCGATCCTGCGCGACGTCTCGGCCACCGGGGCCACGATCCGCTACCTCAAGGGCGCCGACCTGCGCGGCGCGCGCCTGGAGCGCGCCAAGCTCGGCAGCGTCGAGCTGATGGGGGCCGACCTGACGGGGGCGCGCATGGCGAGGGCGGAGCTCGGCAGTGCCAAGCTCGCCGGGGCGAACCTGTCGAAGGCGGACCTGTCGGGGGCGGCGTTCGGCAGCGCCGACCTGACGCAGGCCAGGCTGGGCGGCGCCGACCTGCGCGATGCGGAGTTCGGCAGCGCCAGGGCCGACCGGGCCGACTTCACCGGTGCCAGGATGGAGCGGGCCGACCTGAGCAGCGGCAAGTTCCAGGACGCGGTCTTCCGCGGGGCGACGCTGACCGACGCCGACCTGAGTTTCGCCGAGCTGCGGGGGGCCACCTTCGTGGACGCCGAGGTCACCGGCATGGAGACCGGCCACGCCAAGGACGCCGACCTGTCCGGGTCGTCCAGCCGGATGGCGATCGGCTGGGTGATCTTCCTCTCGCTGGTGGGCCTGGTCGCGCTCTGGGTGCTGGTCAAGGTGGTCGCGCGCGGGCGGCGGCTCGGGAGGGCCGTGAAGCTGGAGGCGTCCGAGCGGGCGGCCCGCCTGGAGAAGACCAG
Source organism: Streptosporangium sp. G12 (assembly GCF_052983175.1). Taxonomy (NCBI): domain Bacteria; kingdom Bacillati; phylum Actinomycetota; class Actinomycetes; order Streptosporangiales; family Streptosporangiaceae; genus Streptosporangium; species Streptosporangium sp. G12. The sequence goes on from NZ_JBRIQO010000008.1 coordinate 280,327, forward strand.
GCTGTCGCAGGAGGAGAACGTGACGCGGCTGGGTGAGGAGATCGACCGCCTGGCCGACGGGGGCGAGGGCGGCGACGACGTCAACTGGCACCGGGCCCTGGACGCCTACGACGCGGCCAAGCAGGCGCTGGCCGCCGCCCGCGACATCGACGAGGTCAAGGCCGTCGACATCATCGTGGCGCGGGGGCGTGACGCGTTGAGGGGACGCACCGCGAGGTAGGAACCGGCGGGTGGGAACCGGCCAGTGCCACCGCGGCCGGCGGTCCGGCGGCGATCCACAACGCGAGGTTCGTCATCCACTCCTTGATCGAAGATTGCCCGCACCGCGTATGACGGGACAGCGCCCCCTCCTGTGACATCCCCTGGACCCGACGCGGGAAGGCGCACGGCCTTCTCCGGCACGTCCTCGTCCCGGTCGTGGGCGACCTTCACCGGAACCCCGGCGAGGCGCGTGCCTTGTGGACCACGGCGATGACGCTCATAGTTATTCCTTGACACGAATATTCTCCGTAGAGAATACTTTGTTCCATGGACGTACTCCTCACCGCGCTGGCCGACCCGGCCCGATGGCGGCTCGTGAACCTGCTGGCCGAGCGGCCCCGGTCGGTCGGTGTCCTCGCCCAGCTCGCCGGGGCGCGCCAGCCGCAGACGACCAAGCACCTGCAGACCCTTGAGCGCGCCGGCCTCGTCACCTGCCGGCGCACCGGCCAGCGCCGCGTCTACGCGCTCCAACCCGGTCCTCTACGGGACCTGGCGGCCGCGCTCGGCCGGCTCGCCGACACCGCGGACCGGCCCGGTGGCCCTCGCGAGACCTACGACCGCCACGGGCTCAGCCTCCACGCGGAACGACTCGCCGCCGAGGAGCCGGGCTGGGCCGACGGCCGCACGTTCAGGTTCCTCCGGTCGCTGACGGCGCGTCCCGAGGTGGTCTGGCGCCACCTGACCGAGGCCTCCCTGCTCGCCCGGTGGTGGACGCCCGACGACCTCCGCGTCTCCGAGCTCGTCTTCGAGGCACGACCGGGCGGGCGGATCGTCCACGAGTACCGCGATGCCGAGGACGCCGACGGCTCCGACCTCGTCGCCGGGCGCGCGGAGGGGGTCGTCGACGACGTACGCCCCGGTGAGCGCCTCGCCTACCGGCTCTCCCCGCTGCTTCCCGGCGGCGGCCTCGCCTTCACCGCCCACCTCGACCTCGACCTTCGGCCCGTCGACGCCGGTACGGACCTCGAGGTCCACTTCCGGATCACCGGCAGCACGGTCGACTCCGCGGACTTCGTCGCGGGCATCGAGATCGGCTTCGGCCAGAGCCTCGACAAGCTCGCGGCGATCCTCGCCGCGGACTCGCACGATCCCCTCGACACCGGACAAGGCACCGAACACGACACCGGCACAAGGAGCACGAAGTGACGCAGCAGATCGGCGGCCGCAGGGTCGTCACCAACATGAGCCTCTCCCTCGACGGTCACTACGCCGGGCCGGGCGACCCTCGGGACATGGGCTGGGTGATGCCGTACGCGCACACCGACGTCGCCCGCGACCACCTGACCAGCCTCTGGGAACCGGCCACGACCGCCCTGCTCGGGCGGGTCAACGCCGAGGGGTTCCTCGGCTTCTGGCCCACCGTCATCGGCATGGAGGGGGCCGACCCGCGCGACGAGGGCTTCGCGAAGTGGCTCGTCGACACCGACAAGGTGGTCCTGTCCTCCACCCTCGGCGAGGCGCCGTGGGAGCGGACGACGGTCGTCGACAAGCCGGCCGCCGAGGTGGTCGCGGACCTCAGGGCGACCGAGGGCGGTGACATTCTCGTGCTCTCCAGCGCGAGCGTCGTCAAGGCGCTGCTGGCGGCCGACGAGGTCGACCGGCTGGCGCTCACCGTCTTCCCGGTCTTCCTCGGTGGCGGGCCGCGCCTCTTCGACGACGGCCTGCCCGCGGGGCGGTGGGCGCTCGCCGGCCAGGCCGCGGGCGAGCACGGCACGCTGGCTCTCGTCTACGACCGGATCCGCTGAGCCGGTCAGGGCTGGAAGCGGTACCCCATGCCGGGCTCGGTGAGCAGGTGGACCGGGCGGGCCGGGTCCCGTTCCAGTTTCTTGCGCATCTGGGCCATGTACTGGCGCAGGTAGTGGGTCTCCTTGAGGTAATTGGAACCCCAGACCTCCGTCAGCAGCCGCCGCTGGGTGATGAGCTTGCCGGGGTTGCGGACCAGGATCTCCAGCAGGTGCCACTCGGTGGGCGTCAGCCGCACGCCGCCGGAGACGGTCTTGTCGACCAGGTCCACGATCCGGTCGCCGACGCGGATCTGGGCGAGTTCCGCGTCGTTCGGCGCGCTGCGCCGGGAGACCGCCCGGATGCGGGCGAGGAGCTCGTCGATGCCGAACGGCTTGGTGACGTAGTCGTCGGCCCCGGCGTCCAGCGCGTCGACCTTGTCGGAGCCTCCGGTACGGCCGGAGAGCACGATGATCGGGACGGTGGTCCAGCCGCGCAGACCGTGGATGACGTCGATCCCGTCCAGGTCGGGCAGGCCGAGGTCGAGCACGACCAGGTCGGGGTGCCAGTCGGCGGCCTGCCGCAGGGCCCCGCCGCCGTCGGGGGCCACGGCCACGTCGTAGTGACGCGCGGCGAGGTTGATGCGCAGGGCGCGCAGGAGCTGGGGCTCGTCGTCGACGACGAGGACGCGGGTCACGGTCGTTCCGCCGCGCCGGCCCCGTCGCGCGCCCGCGCGCGGGAGGAAACGGGAAGTGTCAGGATCATGGTGAGACCACCCCCTGGAGTCTCGTCCGGTAGCAGGGTGCCGGCCATCGCCTCGGCGAGCCCCCGGGAGAGCGCGAGGCCCAGGCCGAGGCCGGTGTGGTTGTCGCGGTCGCCGAGCCGCTGGAAGGGCATGAAGACCCGGTCGTAGGCGTCGGGCGGGATGCCCGTACCGCGGTCGACGACGCGGATCTCCACGTGGTCGCCGTACTCTCCGGCCATGACGAGGACCTTCCGGTCCTCGGGGCTGTAGCGGACGGCGTTGGACATCAGGTTGACCAGGATCCGTTCCAGCAGCGCCTGGTCGGCGACGACCTCGGGCAGCGCGACGGAGAGATCCGTCTCGATCCGCGACGACAGGGGGCCGAGGTCGTCGACGGCGCGCGGCACGATCTCCTCGAGCGCGGTCGGCTCCAGCCTCAGCCCGAGCACCCCGGCCTGCAGGCGGCTCATGTCGAGCAGGTTGGCCACCAGGCGGTCCAGCTTGGCCAGGGACTCGTCGGCCGTGGCGAGCAGTTCCTCCCTGTCGTCCGGCGACCAGTCGATGCCGGTGTTGCGCAGGCTCTCCACGGCCGCCCTGGCCGAGGCGAGCGGGGTGCGCAGGTCGTGGCTGACCGCGGCGAGCAGCGCGGTGCGCATCCTGTCGGCCTCGGCCAGCGGCCTGGCCCGCTCCGCCTCCGCCGCCAGCCGGTCCTGGCGCAGCGCCACCGCCGCCTCGGCGGCGAACGCCTCCAGCACCCGCCGGTCGGAGGCCTCCAGCAGCCTGCCCCGGATGGCCAGGACGAGCCGCTCGTCGATGACCACGTCGGTCTCCGCGACCCCCGGGCAGGTGCAGGGCGCGTCACCGGCGGTGGCCACGATCCGCCACGCCTCGGGGTCGGACTGGTCGTCGGGACCCGGCTCGCCGGTGCGTTCCAGCAGGGTGACCGAGGCGAGCCCGAAGGTCTCCCGCAGCCGGGCGAGCAGCGAGGCGAGCGCGTGCTCGCCGCGGAGCACGTGACCGGCCAGGGTGGAGAGGACCTCCGCGTCGGCGCGGGCACGGGCCGCCTCCCGGGTACGGCGGGCGGCGACGTCCACGACCGCGCTCACCATGACGGCCACCAGCACGTAGACGCTCAGCGCGAACAGGTTCTCCGGGTCGGCGATGGTGAAGCGGTCGACCGGCGCGGTGAAGAAGTAGTTGAGCAGCAGGAAACCGAGCACCGCGGCGGTGACGGCCGGCCACATGCCGCCGGCCAGTGCGACCACGACCACCATGAGCAGGAAGAGCAGTATGTTGCTCGGCAGGTTCACGTCGCCGCGTAAGGGATGCAGCGCCAGGGTCAGCAGCGGCAGCCCGAGGATCGCGAGGACCCAGCCCGCCACCCGGCGGGTGCGGGTCAGCGCGGCCCGCGACGGAGCGCGGCCGCGCCCCCGGCTCACCCTGTCGTGAGTGATCATGTGGACGTCGATGGACCCGGACCGCGCGGTCGTGGTCACCCCGACCCCCCGGGAGAGGATCTGCGCGAACCGGCCGCGCCGGGAGGCCCCCAGCACCAGCTGGGTGGCGTTGACGCCGCGCGCGAAGTCCAGCAGGGCGGTCGGGACGTCGTCACCGACGACCTGGTGGTAGGTGCCGCCCATGTCCTCCACCAGCGTGCGCTGGCGGGCCGTGCTCGCCGGATCGGCGCCGGCCAGGCCGTCGGCGCGCGTGACGTGCACGGCGAGCAGGTCCGCCCCCTTGCTCCTGCCCGCGATCCTGGCGGCCCGCCGCACCAGCGTGTCGCCTTCCGGGCCGCCGGTCAGCGCGACCACGACGCGCTCGCGCGCCTCCCAGGTGCCGGCGATGCCGTGCTCGGCGCGGTAGCGGTCGAGCTGGGCGTCGACCTTGCCCGCCACCCACAGCAGCGCCAGCTCGCGCAGCGCGGTCAGGTTGCCGACCCTGAAGTAGTTCGACAGGGCCGCGTCGACCTTCTCCGGCGCGTACACGTTGCCGTGGGCCATCCGCCGCCGCAGCGCCTCCGGCGCCATGTCCACCAGCTCCACCTGGTCGGCGCGGCGCACCACCTCGTCGGGTACCGTCTCGCGCTGGACCACCCCGGTGATCTCCTCGACCACGTCGTTGAGCGACTCCAGATGCTGGATGTTGACGGTGGAGACGACGTCGATGCCCGCGTCGAGGATCTCCTCGATGTCCTGCCAGCGCTTGGCGTTGCGCGAGCCCGGCACGTTGGTGTGGGCCAGCTCGTCGACCAGGGCGACCGCAGGCCTCCTGGCGATGACGGCGTCCACGTCGAGCTCGGTGAACACGCTCCCCCGGTGGACCATGCTCGCGCGCGGGACGACCTCCATGCCGTCGACGAGTTCCGCGGTGCGGGGGCGGCCGTGGGTCTCGACGAGCGCCACGACGACGTCGGTGCCTCGCGCGAGACGGCGGCGGCCCTCGCAGAGCATCATGTACGTCTTGCCGACACCCGGCGCGGCCCCGAGATAGACGCGCAGCCGCCCCCGCCCCCCGCTCATCGGTCGAGCGCCAGGTTGAGTTCGAGGACGTTCACCGCCGGCTCTCCCATGAAGCCGAGGGGGCGGCCGGTGGTGTGCGCCGCGATCAGCCGCCGCACCGTCCCCACGGGCATGCCGCGCTCCCTGGCGACGCGGGCCGCCTGGAGGTCGGCGTACGCGACGGAGATGTCCGGGTCGAGGCCGGAACCGCTGGCGGTGACCGCGTCGGCGGGCACCACGGCCCTGGCCGTGCCCCGGACCGGGACGGTGCGCCCGGCCGCGTAGTCCTCGCCGGGCCTGCCGCACTCGACCCTCACGCCGCGGTACTCGGCGACGAACGGGGTCGCGGGGCAGGCCTGGTTGACGCTGACGGCCCGGGTGGGGGCGCCGACGGCGGGGAAGACCTTCAGCACGGCGCCGACTCCGTCGGGCGTGCAGTACGGCCGGGCGCCGCTCACCCCCTCCAGCGCCCCGACGACCCTGGAGCGGGCACAGACCTGGGTGAGCAGGCTCTGTCTCCCCTCAGCCCCCAAGACGTCCACGACGTCCTCGGGCCCGAGGTTGCTCGCGGCGGTGGAGAGCATGTCGTAGCCGTCGCCGGCCGCCGACGGCCTGCTCTGGAAGTACCTGCCGACCGGCCTGCCGTCGGCGTCGGTGAAGTTCTGGCCGACGATCGCGCTGCCCACGTCCTTCCCGTCCTTCTGGACGAGGGAGCCGTTGGCCCCGTCGTTGAACACGGTCTGGGCGACGCCGGTGACCACCAGCGGGTAGGCGGCCCCGGTGACCAGGGTGAGGACAAGCAGCGCGCGGAGCGCGGCGAGATGCCGGCGGATCCAGCTGGGCATGCGTTCCATTTATGACATCCCCGGAAGGAACTGGATGAGAAGGTCTATCAGCTTGATGCCGACGAAGGGCACGACGATGCCGCCCAGACCGTAGACGTAGAGGTTGCGGCTGAGCAGCTTCGACGCGCTGGAGGGGCGGTAGCGCACGCCGCGCAGGGCGAGCGGGATCAGCGCCACGATGACGACCGCGTTGAAGACGACCGCGGACAGGATCGCCGACTGCGGGCTGGACAGGCGCATGACGTTCAGCGCGTCCAGGCCCGGGTAGACGGCCGCGAACATCGCGGGAATGATCGCGAAGTACTTGGCGACGTCGTTGGCGATCGAGAAGGTCGTCAGCGCGCCGCGGGTGATGAGCAGCTGCTTGCCGATCTCGACGATCTCGATGAGCTTGGTCGGGTTGGAGTCGAGGTCGACCATGTTGCCGGCCTCCTTGGCGGCCGAGGTGCCGGTGTTCATCGCCACCCCGACGTCGGCCTGGGCGAGGGCGGGCGCGTCGTTGGTGCCGTCGCCGGTCATCGCGACCAGCCTGCCGCCCTCCTGCTCCGATCTGATCAGGGCGAGCTTGTCCTCGGGCGTGGCCTCGGCGAGGAAGTCGTCCACGCCCGCCTCGTCGGCGATGGCCTTCGCCGTCAGCGGGTTGTCGCCCGTGATCATGACGGTGCGGATGCCCATCCTGCGCATCTCGTCGAAGCGCTCGCGCATGCCCTGCTTGACGACGTCCTTGAGGTGGACGACGCCCAGGACACGCGCCTTCCCTTCGACGACCTCCCCGACCACGAGCGGGGTGCCGCCGGAGCCGGAGACGGCGTCGACGATGCTCCCCACCTCGCCGGTGGGGTGGCCGCCGTGCTCGCGTACCCACTTCATCACGGCGGTGGCGGCGCCCTTGCGAACAAGGCGGCCGTCGAGGTCGACGCCGCTCATCCGGGTCTGCGCGGTGAACCCGATCCACTCGGCGTGGGCGAGCTCCCCGGGCTCGCGCTCTCTGAGGCCGTACGCCTGCTTGGCGTGGACCACGATGGAGCGGCCCTCGGGGGTCTCGTCGGCGAGGCTGGCCAGCTGCGCGGCCGCCGCCAGCTCGTCGGCGGAGACGCCGGGGGCGGTGAGGAACTCGGACGCCTGCCGGTTGCCCAGCGTGATGGTGCCGGTCTTGTCCAGCAGCAGGGTGTTGACGTCGCCCGCCGCCTCGACCGCGCGGCCGCTCATCGCGAGGACGTTGCGCTGGACGAGGCGGTCCATGCCCGCGATGCCGATCGCCGACAGCAGCGCCCCGATGGTGGTCGGGATGAGGCAGACCAGCAGCGCGACCAGCACGATGCCGGTGACGCCGTCCCCGGTCAGGGCGAGCGAGTCCGGTACGCCGGGGTTCTGGGCCTTGGCGTAGATCGCCAGCGGCTGCATGGTCGCGGTGGCGACCAGGAAGATGATCGTCAGGGCGGCCAGCAGGATGTTGAGGGCGATCTCGTTGGGCGTCTTCTGCCGGTCGGCGCCCTCGACCAGGGCGATCATCCGGTCGATGAAGCTCTCGCCGGGCCGCTGGGTGATCTGGACGACGATCCGGTCGCTCAGCACCTTCGTACCGCCGGTCACCGCCGACCTGTCGCCACCCGACTCTCGGATGACCGGGGCGGACTCGCCGGTGATGGCCGATTCGTCCACCGAGGCGATGCCGTCGACCACGTCGCCGTCACCGGGGATGATCTCCCCCGCCTCCACGACGACGAGGTCGCCCCGCAGCAGTTCGGAGGCTCCGACGACGTCCCACTCGGCGGAGTCGCGCCCGCGCAGCCGCCGCGCCGTGGTGTCGCGCTTGGCGGCGCGCAGCGTGGCCGCCTGGGCCTTGCCGCGTCCCTCGGCGACGGCCTCGGCCAGGTTGGCGAAGATCACCGTCAGCCAGAGCCACACCACGGTGGCCCAGGCGAAGAACGACGGGGTGAGCACGGCGAGCACCGTGGTGAGGACCGCGCCGATCTCGACGATCAGCATCACCGGGTTGCGCCAGAGCGTGGCCGGGTTGAGCTTCCTGAGCGCCTCGGGCAGCGAGGTGACCAGCTGCCGGGGATCGAGGAGGCCCCCGCCCACCTTCCCGTCCTTCTCGCCCTCCTCCGGGGCGGGGGTGCGGCCCGGCGCCTCGAGCGTCTGGGTGGTCATCACTGGATTCCTTCCGCGAGCGGGCCGAGCGCCAGGGCGGGCAGGAAGGTCAGCGCGACGAGGATCACCGTCACGCCGACGACCATGCCGACGAACTGCGGGCGGTGCGTGGGCAGCGTGCCCGCCGAGACGGGCACCGGTGCCTGCCCGGCCAGGGATCCGGCCAGGGCGAGAACGAAGACGATCGGCAGGAAGCGGCCGAAGGCCATGCACAGGCCGAGCACCACGTCGTACCACGGCGTGTTGACGGTGATGCCGCCGAACGCGGAGCCGTTGTTGTTGGACGCGCTGGTGAAGGCGTACAGCACCTCGGAGAAGCCGTGCGGGCCGCTGTTGAGCATGCTCGCCCGCTGCTCGGCCGAGCCCATCGCCAGCGCCGTGCCGGTCAGCACGAGCAGCGGCGTGACCAGGAAGTACATCGCGGCGAACTTGATCTCGCGGGAGCCGATCCGCTTGCCCAGGTACTCGGGGGTGCGGCCGACCATGAGCCCGGCCACGAAGACCGTGATCACGGCGAGGACGAGCATGCCGTACAGGCCCGCGCCCGCGCCGCCGGGGGCGACCTCGCCGAGCATCATGTTGAACATCGTGAGCATGCCGCCGAGCGCGGTGAACGAGTCGTGGAAGGAGTTGACCGCTCCGGTGGAGGTGAGCGTGGTGGCGGCGGCGAAGGTGCCGGAGTTGGGCACGCCGAAGCGCACGTCCTTGCCCTCCATCGCCGCGCCCACCGCCTGCGGGACCGTACCGCCGTGGGCGATCTCCAGCCCGGTCAGCAGCGCGACGCTCGCCAGCGCCAGGGTTCCCATGATCGCGACGATCGCGTAGCCCTGCCGGGTGTCGCCGACCATGCGGCCGAACGTGCGGGGCAGCGCGAACGGGATCAGGAAGATCGCGAAGATCTCGAACCAGTTGGTCCAGGCGGTGGCGTTCTCGAACGGGTGGGCCGAGTTGGTGTTGTAGAACCCGCCGCCGTTGTTGCCCAGCTCCTTGATGATCTCCTGGCCGGCCACCGGGCCGCCGGTGATCGCCTGGGTGCCGCCGGTCAGGGTGGTCACCTCGTGCGGGGAGGCGAAGTTCTGGATCAGGCCGCCGGCCAGCAGCACGACCGCGCCGACGAGGGCGAGCGGCAGCAGGACGCGGACGGTGCCGCGGACCAGGTCCACCCAGAAGTTGCCGAGCTCCTCGGTCCTCCTGCGGGCGAAACCGCGGACCAGCGCGATCGCCACCGCCATGCCCACCGCGGCGGACACGAAGTTCTGCACCGCCAGGCCGGACATCTGCACCAGGTGACCCATGGTCGACTCGCCCGAGTACGCCTGCCAGTTGGTGTTGGTGACGAAGCTGACGGCGGTGTTCCAGGCGACGTGGTCGGGCACCGGGGCGAGGCCCAGCGACAGGAACAGCCTGTCCTGCAGCCGCTGCAGCCCGTACAGGAACAGGACGGAGATCACCGAGAAGGCCAGCAGGGCGCGGGCGTAGACGCCCCACCTCTGCCCTGCGTCCGGCCGGGCACCGACGAGCCGGTAGATCACCCGCTCGACGGCGAGGTGCCTCGTACCGGTGTAGACGCGGTACATGTGGTCGCCCAGCGGCCGGTGGACCAGCGCGAGGGCGACGACGAGGGATCCGACGAACAGGATCCCGGCCGTGGTCGAGGACATCAGAAGCGCTCCCTCATCAGAAACGCTCCGGGAAGAGCAGTGCCGCGACCATGAAGATCACCAGACCGGCGACCACCACCAGGCCGACGGCGTTGACGGCGCTCACAACCGTTCCACCGCCCTGACGACCAGCCCGAGGATCACGAAAACCGCGACCGTCAGGGCGACGAAGATGACGTCTGCCATCCCCACTCCTCGAATCCGGGGTTCACTCGCCGCCGCCCGACGGGCGGGGCATACGTAAGGGAACCGCCGTTTTTCGCACTTGCTGCGCGTCTTGACGGGTCCCATACGCCCCGGCCCCGAGGCTTGACACCTCCCTTACGCGAGACCCGGACGACCCCGGACCGGATCCCGTACGGCCTTTCGGCAGCCGTACGGGATCCGGTCCGGGGCGCGAGCGGTCACGACGCCGGCGCGGTGGTGCCCGCCCGGCGCGGCTTCACGCAGCGCGGCTCGACCCGGTCGGCGAGGCGGCGCAGGGCCACCGCGGTCAGCCGGCGCACCGCGGCGCCGCGCCGCCGCCGCGGGCGCTCGGGCACTGTGGGCGCGTTCGGACGGGCGGACAGCACGTGACGTCTGGTCGCCTTGTCAGCCAAGATCATCGCGACTGGATCGAACATCGGACACTCCTTTCGGACGGGGTCGGCCGAGACCCGGACAACGAGTTCGGCGGACAGGACGACCAGGCACTACGCGAGGCCGGCCGGCGAGATCGCGCGGGAACCGGCCGGCCGGGCCCCGGTCCTTGCTTCAACCGGCCGGGCGCCGGCCCCTACTTCAACCGGTCCTGCAGGGCGGCCAGCGGACCGTCCCAGTCGCGGGCGAGCACGGCGAGGAACTGCTGCGCCACCTTCATCGGCGCGGAGTCCACCCGGTAACGGACCCGGCGCCGCTCCCCCGGCTCGGCCACCACCAGCCCCGCCTCGGCCAGCAGGGCGAGATGCTTGGCGATGGCCTGCCGGGTGATCGGCAGCTGGGCGGCCAGATCCGTCGCGGTGGCCGGCCCCCCGGCCGCGAGCGCGGCGAGGATCCCCCGCCGGCTCGGATCGGCCAGGGCGGTGAAGACCTCCTGCGCCACCGCCTCCAGGTCAGGCATGTCCGTCGAGGTACGCGACCAGCTCGCCCAGCTCGTTCGTCCAGCCCTTGGTGTTGCCCGAGTAGGCCGCCTTGTGGGCTTCGGCGTCCGGCAGCTGCGCGAACCCGCTCTCGACCATGGTCAGCGTGGTGCCGGCACCGGCGGGCTCCAGCGTGAACTCCACGTAGGTGCGTCGCGGATCGCCGTCGGGAAGGCCGGCGACCGGCCAGGTGTAGCCGAAGACGCGCGGCGGCTCGAGGCGCTCGATGGTGAGGGTGGCGGTGTCTCCGCTGTCCCAGACGAGCTTGGCCTCGCCGCCGACGCGCAGGTCGACCTCGGCGCGGTTCCCGAACCAGGTGCCCAGGCCCTCGGCGGTGGTCAGCGCCGCCCAGACCCGCTCCGGCGAGTGAGCCAGCTGGACCGTGCGCTCGATGCGATCGGGGAATGTCATGTCCGCCTCCATGTAGCAACCAGTTGGTTGCTACTCAACATATGGCAATCATCTGGTTGCGTCAACCTTCGGGTCCGCCGAGCCCCGCCCCGACGGGCACCTGAGACCCCGGTGGCCGTGAATCTCGCAGGCCACCCCACATGTCGCTCGGCAGGAGGGGGAACGTTCGCCTACCTGCGGAGGGACGGCGGCCTCGTCGTCCGTTCCGACTCGGGCAAGGCCCGGTGGAGCAGCGGCAAGTCGGCGCGTGCCCGCCGCGGGGGCCGTATCCATTCGGCGAAGGGGCTCCTAGCCGGTGACCTCGGCGAACCCGTACGCGCCCGGGTCGGCCAGCAACACCACCCGGCCGGCTTCGACGTCATATCCGAGGACAGGATGGCCGTGATCACCTTCAGGGGTCATCAACACCGACTTCCCGAGTCGCCTCCCGATCGCGGTGAGGAATTCGAGCAGGACGTCCAGCCGCTCCTGGCCCTGCAGTTCCCTCAGGTCGACGTCGAAGTCGATGAACTCGGCGCCGTAAGCGCGAAAGATCGCCAGAATCCCGGGGGCCGGCCAGACCCTCAGGGCCGCACCTCCCGCCCCCTCCGCGATCATCTCGGCCGCGGTCGGTGGAGCCGACGATTCACCGTCCCGGACATACTCGCTCCTCCAGCGCTGGGACCGAACGAGATCGAGAAGCGTCTGCCAGTCCTCGGGACCGGTTCCCTCCACCGCCACATCGGGCAACACCCCGTTGCACCCGGTGTCGAAGAAGAGTTTGACGTCATCCCAGAGCAGATCAGGCATGACCACATCGTCTCTCGAACACCCGCCTCCGGCCGGCGCCGTCCGGCTCCGGGATGGGTCAGGCGGATAGAGGGTGCGCCGCGTGCGCCGCATCGGTGACCCCGTCGAACTCACCGATGCGCCGGCCTCGGGCATGGACGAATCGACCCTCTCCTTCAATCCTCATCCGAGCGGGATTCAAGAACAAGACTGTTCATGGCTGCTCGATTTCATGAGATGCCAGGTATGACCCCCTGGACGAATATGACTCTGCCGATCGTGTTCATCGGCTGGCGCATGTCCGCTGGATCGCCGGGGGCACCGGCGCCGGCAAGAGCACGCCCGGCCGGATTCCGGGGAACCGGCCTCCGGGAGCAGCCATGTCGAGGGGGCCTCACTCCTGACTGCATGGGTCGACGACGGCAGCGGGTCCGATCCGATGCCAAGTGAGCCGTGCTCGTCGCGTGCCCGTCAGGAGGGTGATCGAGGGGAACTCACGGATACTCGAAGCACTCCCTCACAGGTCAGTGTCTTCGCAGCTCAGCGACCAGATGCATGGGAGATTTCCCGAACCGGCAGCGCGGGTTCGACTCCCGTCACCCGCTCCGACGCTCGCCGACACTCACCAGCAACGGACATCCCAACCTCCGCCGTCGTGACCGTTGTCCTGAATCTCAACGATGATTCGCTGACCACCACCGTCTTCCAACGGGGAAGACTGTGACCGAGACAGCGTCCACACGTTGATCTCAAGCGGCCTGTTCCCCTCAACAGGTTCGATCTTCGCTGGCTGGTAGTGCTTCAGTGTCTCCTCTGCCGACATGTATGTGTGGAGATCGAAACGGACCCGATAGCCGCACGTGTCCTTGTGGCCACCACCAGGCATCACCACGCCCTGCCTCTCGTAATCGCCGAAGTCGGTCCCCGGCGGGAGGGGGTGGCTCAGAATCCGGTCCGCGAGACCATCAAGCAGATGATTGTGAAACCACGCGGGCGCCATGATGAGCGCGTAAAGCAGAAGAATCGGCGCGAACACGATCACCATACGGCGAACCCACCGCCGTCGCCGACTCGGCGATGGACGACAGGTCTCATCTTGTGATTCTTCTGGCGAGGTGGCTGACACGGCCACCATCCTCCTATGGACACGAGCACCGGTCTGCTGTCGCCTGCGTACCGGCCGGCGGGAATCGGCGCGCGGGAGGGATCGTTTCCGGAAAGCGTTCAAGATTGGTTCAACGCGGTTTTCAGGTTCATGCGGGCCGCGCCCTAAATGCTTTGCCCGCGGATGGCACGTGCTGGGATGCTCGACCGAACCGGCACGGAGAGGAAACCGCGACATGACCGTCACCGCATCCGGCAAGCCGTCCGAGTCCGAGCCGGAGGTCCGCACGGCGGCCGGTGTCCTGCGCGGCGGCCGGGAGGCGGGCCTGGCGGTCTTCCGCGGCATCCCGTTCGCCGAGCCGCCGGTCGGCCCCCTCCGTTTCGCCGCGCCGCAACCGGTGCGCGGCTGGGACGGCGTGCGCCCGGCGGTCGCGTACGGCCCGCCGCCCCCGCAGTCCGGCGTGCTCGGGGTGTCCCGGGACACCGCCGGCGACGACTGGCTGACGCTCAACGTCTGGACACCGGAACCGGATCCGGCGACAGGGCTCCCGGTGATGGTGTGGATCCCCGGCGGCGGTTACGCCATGGGCGACTCCAGCCTCCCGGAATACGACGCCGGGCGCCTGGCCGGGAGCGGAGCCGTGGTCGTGACCCTCAACTACCGTCTCGGTGTCGAGGGGTTCGCGCAGATCGGCGGAGCCCCGGCCAACCGGGGACTGCTCGACCAGGTCGCGGCCTTGCGGTGGGTGCGGGACAACATCCGGGGGTTCGGCGGCGATCCGGACCGGGTCACGATCTTCGGCCAGTCGGCGGGTGGCGGATCGGTCGCCGCGCTGCTCGCCATGCCGCGCGCCGCAGGGCTCTTCCACCGGGCGGTCGCGCAGAGCGTGCCGGGGACGTTCTTCTCCCCCGAGCTCGCCGCCGACATCGCCGCCGCCTGCGCCGCCGAGCTGGGGGTACGGCCCACGGTGTCCGGCCTGTCGGCGGTGGCCCCGGACCGGCTGCCCGCCGCGGGCGACGCGGTCTTCGCCAAGACGGTCCAGTGGCGGGAGCGCTGGGGGCAGATCACGCACCGGCCGATCCCGTTCGCACCGGTTGTCGACGGCGACGTCCTGCCGGCGACCCCCTGGCAGGCACTGGCCGACGGCGCCGCCCGGGACGTCGGGCTTCTCGTCGGGCACACCCGTGACGAGCACCGGTTGTTCAGCTTGATCGACGGCGTGCTCGGCCAGGTCACGCACGAGCAGGCCGAGGCCGCTCTGCACATGCTCGCCCCCGGCCCGGACGGCGCGCGCCGGTACCGCCAGGCGTTCCCGGCCGCGGCCGACGAGGAGCTGTACGAGCTGGTCAACGCCGACTGGTTGTTCCGCATGCCGAGCCTCCACCTCGCCGACGCCCAGATCGCCGGCGGCGGCCGGGCCCACCTCTACGAGCTGACCTGGCCCGCCCCGGGATTGGGCGGTGCCCTCGGCGCCTGCCACGGCCTGGACGTGCCGCTCGTCTTCGGCAACTTGAGCGGCGGACAGCCCGCCGTGCTGATCGGCGACCCGCCCTCCCCGGCGGCGGAGGAGCTGTCCGCGCGGATCCGCGGGGCGTGGACGGCGTTCGCCGCCCACGGAGACCCGGGCTGGCCTCCGTACGACGCCGGCCACCGCCTCGCACAGCTCTTCGACACGCCGTCGACGGTGGCCTCCTACCCGGAGGAGACCTCGCGGCTGCTGTGGCAGGACCACACCTTCCCGGCGCTCCCGCTGCTCGCGCGGTGAATCTGGAGCGGTGTGGGCGAATCGCCCACACCGCTGGAGAAATCCACCTTGGCGAATATCCTCACTTCGGATAATTGCCATTTACGACACGAACGCCTTCTGAAGCGGCACGCCACCGAAAACCGCTCGTGGAGTCGCGTCACCCCGATGATCACTTGACAGGGGCGCGCCTCACCCGGCGGGCGCCGGGGTGATCTGGAACAGGGCGGCCTTCCACTCGCCGTCGCGGCGGGTCAGCACGGTGGTGGCGAAGATTCTCATGGTCTGCTTGTCCGTGCCGTTGACGAGCACGTCGATCTCCACGGTGGCGGTGTGGGTCGCGCCGCCGTCGTTCAGCACGGTCACCCGGTGGTCGCTCAGGTCCGTGCGCGTGTACGGGTTGCGGTTCTCGGCGAACCCCTTCAGGATCGCCTCCCGGTCGTCCACGATCCCCCACTGCGACACGCTCAGCGGCGCCTCGGCGAGGAAGCGGTCGTAGAACTCCGCGTCGCCGTTCCTGTTGGCCTCCCAGGCCCGCTCGGACAGTTCGATCAGCTCACGCTCGAGGCTCATCGTCGCACTCCCTCTCGTTGACACTGGTTTAACCGGTGTCAAGTGTTACACTCGATCCATGACCTTGGCAACCGGTATGGAGCTCACCCCGCTCGACGGGCAGCGCTTCAGGTTCGACGCCGGCACGCTGTGCCTGGAGCTTCTCGTCACCGGAGGCGAGGGAGAGCTCTCGAAATGGGAGCGGCTCCACACGCCCGGCGACCTCGCCGCCTGGATCCCGCACTCCAGGGCGGGGCTCGGAGACCTCGTCCAGGTCTCCCCGGGCGACTTCGCCGCCGCCCTCCGCCTGCGCGCCGCCGTCCAGCGGCTCGCCGCGACCGCCGCCACGGGCTCGCGCGCCTTCTCCGAGGCCGATCTCGCCACGCTGAACGAGGCCGCCGCCGCGCCGCCGCCCGTCCCGGTCATCGGCCCCGCCCTGGATCGCGGCTGGGCCTCCCCCGTGACCGGGGCGCAGTTCCTCTCCGCGGTGGCCCGCGACGCCATCGAGGTGTTCGGCGGCCCTGCCCTCGACCGGATCAGGATGTGCGGGGGCGAGCGCTGCTACCTGCTCTTCCTCGACACCTCCCGCCCCGGGGCGCGGCGCTGGTGCTCGATGGACCGCTGCGGCAACCGCCACAAGCTCCGCACCCGCCGCGACCGCCACCCGGCGGGCGACAACGCCTCCCCGCCCTCGAGCCCGGAGTGGCGGACCGCGCCGCTCGGAGGGACGTCGGCCCCGGGGGACGTCGACCGGTCCGAGTAGTCTCCTGTTCGATACGCGCATCGTGACGCGCGGGGCCCGACGAACTCGTCCCGGCGGGTCACGACACCCCCTTTCAAGGAAGTGTGATGACCTCACAGTCAGCGGGACGTTTCGGCCTGGTCGGCAGCGGGTGGCGTTCGGAGTTCTTCGTGCGCCTGGCCAGGCGGTTGCCCGAGCGGTTGTCGGTGTCCGGCGTGGTGACCAGGTCACGGGAGCGCGGCGCCGAGGTCGAGGCCGCCTGGGGCGTGCCGACGTTCCGCTCCGTCGGGGAGATGCTCGCGGCCGGACGTCCCGAGTTCGTCATTCCCTCGGTGCCGTGGCCGGTCACCCCGGAGGTGACGAAGGAGCTGGTGGGGTTCGGCGTGCCGGTGCTGGCGGAGACGCCCCCGGCGGCCGACCTGGACGGGCTGCGCGACCTGTGGTCGGCCGTCGGGTCCAGCGGCCTGGTGCAGGTCGCCGAGCAGTACTCGTACATGCCGGGGCACGCGGCGAGGCTCGCGCTCGTCCGCGAGGGGATCATCGGGCAGGTGACCTCCGCGCAGATCTCCTCGACGCACCTGTACCACGCCGTGTCCCTGATCCGGCACCTGCTCGGGGCCGGTTTCGGGGAGACCACGGTGACGGCGCGCTCGTTCACCGCCCCGCTGGCCGACCCGCTGTCCAGGGACGGCTGGACGGGCGACTCCACGCCGAAGGAGGCGGCAACCACGATCGCCACCCTGGAGTTCGCCGAGGGGATGGGGCTCTACGACTTCACCGACAACCAGTGGTGGAACCCGCTGCGCGCCCGGCGCGTCGTCGTCCGGGGATCGCTGGGAGAGATCGTGGACGACAGCGTGGTGCGCCTGGCCGACCCGAGGACGCCGGTGGAGTCGCGGCTCATGCGGCGCCAGACCGGGATCGACCTGAACCTGGAGGGCCGCGAGCTGGACCACATCAGCTTCGACGGGCGCGTGGTCTACCGCAACGATCATCGGGGCGCGCACTTCTCCGAGGACGATCTGGCCGTCGTCTCGCTCCTGTGCCGGATGACCTCCTGGTGTCGGGGGGAGGCCCCGGAGCCCTACTCCCTGGCCGACGGCTGCCAGGACCACCTGATCGGCCTGGCGATCGAGGAGTCACTGCGCACCGGCGCCGGTGTGACCACCGGCCGCGAGGCCTGGGCGAGGTAGTCCTCGCCGGGCCGCCGGACACGGTCCGGCGGCCCGCGGCCCGGCGGACGCCACGGGCTCGGGTCGCGCTCCCACCTCGCCCGCGGGTGTAATCTTCACCGGTCGCCCGGTTGGCCCGGCCACCGTGGTCGCGCCCGCCGGGAGGGCCCCGGCCCGGCCGGCGCGGTCACACCCGCCGGGGAGGTCCAGGCCCGGCCGACGCCCGTCGAGGCGGGACGACGGACTCCACCACCGACCCGAGCGGAGGCGAGAAGCGAATGGACGACCAGTCTCTCGAGGACGACGGGCAGCGCATCGACCCGCCCCTCGCCCACCTTCGAGACCTTCGAGACAGCATCGACAACATCGACGCGGCGCTGGTCCACTTACTCGCGGAGCGCTTCAAGTGCACCAGGCAGGTGGGTGAGCTGAAGGCCGCCCACCGGCTCCCCCCGGCCGATCCCGTGAGGGAGGCGGCGCAGATCGAACGGCTCCAGGCGCTCGCCACGCAGGCGAAGCTCGATCCGGAGTTCGCCGGGAAGTTCCTGCGTTTCGTCATCGAAGAGGTGATCCGTCACCACGAGCGGGCCGCCCGCGGCTGACGGGCACGCCGCCCCCGCGCCGCCGTCCCAAAGCCGCCGTACCGAGCCGCGGTCCTGGAACAGCCGCCCTGAAGAGGCCCTCGCCCACGCCGGGGGCTCGCCGGAAAAGGTCAGTGACCGGCGCTCTGGCCACCGTCGACGTGCAGGATCTCGCCCGTCACGAACGGCGCGTTCTCCAGGTAGACCACGGCGTCGACGATGTCGGAGATCTCACCCAGGCGGCCGACCGGGTGCAGGGTGGCCAGGGCCTCGTGCGTCTCCGGCGCGTGCATCGGGGTCCGGATGACGCCCGGCGACACCGCGTTGACCCGCAGGCCGCGGCCGGCGTACTCGACCGCGAGCGACTTCGTGGCCGACTGCAGGCCGCCCTTGGTGAGCGAGGCGAGCACCGACGGCACGTTGGAGTTGGCGTGGTCGACCAGGCTGGTGGTGATGCTGACGATGTGGCCGCCGCCGTGGGCCAGCAGGTGCGGGACGGCCCGCCGGGTGACCTGGAAGAACGCGGTCAGGTTCACGCCGAGGTAGATCGCGAGGTCGTCGTCGGTGTAGTCGGTGAACGGCTTGGCGATGAAGATCCCGGCGTTGTTGACCACGGTGTCGAGGCGGCCGAACTTCCCGATCGCGGCGTCGACGACCTTCTCGGCGGTCTCGGGGTCGGCGATGTCGCCCCGGACGGCGAGGATCTCCGGGTCGTCGGGCTGCGCGATGAAGCGCGACGTCGCGACGACGGCGTAACCCAGCCGGCGGTACCCCGCGACCAGACCCGCGCCGATGCCCTGGGAGGCCCCCGTGATGATCGCGACCTTCTGTTCCTGCGTGTTCATCTGATGACTCCTTACTAGCCGACTGGTCTACTACTTCAATGTAGACGACCGGTCTAGTATTCGTCAAAACCTGGGAGGCGGACGCCCGGCCCCGGAACCGGGCCCCCGCGGACGCGCCGGCTACTGCTCGAGGACGCGCGAGACGTGGTAGTGCCGGATGCGCCAGGTGTCACCCTCGCGCACCAGGACCAGGGAGAGGTTCACCGGCACCTCGTCCTCGCCGTCGGCACGGAACGAGACGGCGGCGAAACCGCCCGCCACCACCTCCCCGAGCGTGTAGGTGTGCAGGATCCTCACCTCGGCCGTGCGGCCGGGCGGGACGGCCGCGTAGTAGGCGCGTACGGCCTCCCTGCCGGACGCCGGTTCCGGGAGGAAGCCCAGGAACAGCGCGTCGTCGGTGAACAGCTCGGCCATCGCGTCCGGCCGGTGGCCGTCGAACGCGGCCTTCCATCGCTCCAGGATCACAGGCATCGGATGACTCATGATTACCCTCCGTTTATAGACGACCGGTCTAGTGGAAAACATAGACGACCGGTCGTACACTTGTCATATGGGACGGACCAGTGACGCCAGGGAAAAGATCCTCACCGCCGCGCAGCGGCTGATCGAGCTGAACGGGTACTCCGCGCTCGGGGTCGCGGAGATCTGCAAGGCCGCCGGCGTCCCGAAAGGCAGCTTCTACTACTTCTTCGAGTCCAAGGAAGCCCTGGTCCGGGCCGTCATCGACGAGGAGTGGACCGAGGAGCGCGACAGCTGGAAGGTGATCCTCGACGGCGACGGCGCCCCCCTGGAGCGGCTGCGCCGGCTGTTCGAGGCGACCGCGGCCGAGCAGAGCGCCGGGAAGGAGTCGTGCGGCACCGTCTCCGGCTGCATGTTCGGCAACCTCACGCTGGAGCTGAGCAACCGGACCGAGCCGATCCGCGTCCGCCTGCAGGAGATCTTCGACGCCCAGGTCGACATGGTGCGGTCCGTCGTCGAGGAGGCGCGCGCGCGAGGCGAGGTCACCGTGGCCGACAGCGCCGCGGCCGCTCGTGCCGTGGTCGCGCAGATCGAGGGCCAGGTGCTCTTCGCGAAGCTGTACAACGACACCCAGGGCCTCGACACCATGTGGGTCAACTGCCTGGCCCTGCTAGGCGCCCGCCTGCCGGAGCAGGCGACCGCCGCCTAGAGCCTGTTTCAAAGGCAGGTGAGCCAGTCGTCGATGGCGGCGATATGGATGGTGGCCTGGTAACGGACGGCGAGCTTGTCGTATCTGGTGGCGAGGGCGCGGTGGCGCTTGAGCCGGTTGACGCCGCGCTCCACGGTGTTGCGATCGCGGTGGTCGATCCGGTCGAAGGCCGGAGGCCGGCCACCGCGGCCACCGCGGCTGCCGCGTCGTAGCCGGCTTTGAACCCGGTCGGCCGGTTCGGGAATCGTGGCGCGGATACCGCGCCGGCGCAGGTGAGAACGGATGGCCTGGGAGGAGCAGGCCTTGTCCGCCCGCACCCGGGCCGGACGGGTGCGCGGTTGTGCCGGATCGCGGCGGTCAACGCCAGGATCCGCTGGGCGGCACGGACCGCGACGCCGCTCGGGCTGCGCCCGCCGTGCAGTTCCAGGTCGAGCCGGCCCTTGAGGGTGTCCAGGATGACGGCGATTGGCTGCGAGAAGTCGAGCACCTTCCTGACTTCCGGGTTCGAGGGGATCGCGTCCGGTTTCCGGAGGTCGGCTTCGATCACAGTGGTGGCGCCCGTTTCGGTGCTCGTGAGCAGAGCACGGCCGTGAGCGAGCACGATCGGGTCGTTGTCCACATAGGCCACACGGGCGCGCGGATTGATCTCCTGCGCGATCTCATGAGTATTGCCCTGAGTGGGAATGCCGGTACCGATGTCGAGGAACTGCTCGATTCCAGCGTCCTCGGCCAGGTATCTCACTCCTCGGCCGAGAAAGGCGCGGTGCGCCCGAACACCCTCGCGCGTCCCGGGCGAGACCTTGATGAACTGCTCGGCGGCGGCGCGGTCGGAGACGAAGTTGTCCTTACCCCCCAGGGGGTAATCCTAGATACGAGCGGGATGCGGGATCGTCGGGTCGATCCCGATGGCAGGATTCTTGACAGGTTCGGAGTCCCTCATCTGTGATCCCTACCATATCGATCGGTCATCGATCCCCTTCCTTGGTGCTCGCCTGCCGAGCCTCCGCCCAGGATCGCGATCCACGTTATGTGAAGTCGCCCATGGCGCTCCCGTTCATTTCTGAAACGTCGATCACTCACCATGAGAATAAGAGATCGAAATCGACATATTTCCTTTCATCGCAGTGTAAATGAAGTGACAAATCGGTCAGATGATACGAGGCAGGAGTGCCCGCACCTCGGCCCCGAAGGCCCTCGACGCCGCTCCGCCCACACCCGCGCCGGCGCCGATCCCCACCCCGAGTGGTGGCATGCTCCCGTCGAGCCTCCGGTGGAGCTTCGGCAAAGTCCCGATCTCGCCGAAGCCGGACTCCACGTACAACCCCGGGCGGCCTCCCGGCAGTTCACTGGCCAAAATTTGCCACAAATGCGACATTTGCCCACATACGATTAGTACGTTCCGGGTTCGCTAGATCTCCTGCCAGCCCACCTGGGCGATCATCAAACATGCATGTGGACAAACACACCCTGGACATACAGGGACTCTCGAAGCGTTCGGCAGTGGAAAAGCTGCGGGCGCTTGAGAGCATGGACGACGGCCTGACGGCGACCGAGGCGCTGCGGGTCGCGCTCCACCATGCGGTCGCCGAGCTCGGCGGGCTGGGCGGCATGGCGCACCTGAGCGACCCCTCCGGCGACCACGCGCTCCGCCTGGTGGTCACCACCGGCCTGCCCCGGACCTTCACCCAGGCGTGGGAGAACGTCAAGCGGGACGAACCCGGCGCACCCGCCCGCGCGGCCCGCGGCGGCGTTTTCGCGTGGTCCTCTCCGAAGCCGGCCGCGTATCCGGCTCCCGGCTCCGAGCCACAGTCCCGGACCTCTCCAGGCGTCGCCGGAATGGCGGCCGTCCCGCTGCCCGGCCCCGACGGCACGCTCGGCACGCTCTCCGTCCTGACCGCCGCCCCCGGCGAGCCTTCACCGGACCAACAGGCGTTCCTCCGGATGGCAGCCCGCTGGGCGGCGAACCGCCTGCGCGGGGTCTCCCCGCCACCGTCCGCCGCCGCCCGCGGTGTGAGCCCCACGCTCTCGGGCGCCCAGCTCCAGCAGGCGCTCAACACGGTCATGGTCGGCACGTGGGACTGGGACATCCGCACGGGCGACCTCACCTGGAGCGACGCGCTCTGCGAGATCTTCGGCGTCCACCCGGACACCTTCGACGGGCAGATCGAGACCTGGACCAAGATGGTTCACCCCGAGGACCTGCCATGGGTGCTGGCCGCGCTGGACGAGGCCATCCGCTCCAAGAGCATGTTCAGCGCCGAGCACCGCATCTGCCACGCCGACGGGAAGATCCGCTGGGTGCAGGTGCGGAGCCGATTGCTGCTCGACGAGAGCGGTGAGCCGGCCTACATGATCGGCACGTTGTGGGACACCACGGAAGCCCGTTTCGCCCTCGACCGTGTCGGCCGGGCCCTCTGGCACATGAGCGACGGCTTCATCGCCATGAACGACGACGGAAAGATCACCTTCCTCAACCTGGAAGCCGAACGGCTCATCGGCTCCGGGCAGAAGCCGCTCGGGCGCGTCCTGTGGGAGCTGCCCACGGTCACGACACCCGATCTGGAGAGCCGCTTCCGGCAGGCCACCGACGAGGGACTGCCGGCCGAGTTCGACGTCCGGTGGCCCGCCAACAACCGCTGCTACCACGTGCGGCTGGTTCCGGTGCCCGAGGGCATGACGATGTTCATCAGCGATGTCACCGAGAAGCGGGCACAAGAGGCCGAGCAGGCCGCCGACGCGCGCGCGGCGGCGGAACGCGCCGCCCGCATCGGCGAGCTGACCAGCGCGCTCGCCTCGGCACTGACCCTGCGCGACGTCACGAACGTCACCGCCGACCGGCTGTCGTCGCTGTTCGTCGCGACCGGTCTGATCATCTACGGGATCGAGAACAATCGCCTTCGATCCATCGGCTCGGTGGGATACTCCCAGGCGTGCATCGACTCGGTGCAGTCGAAAGACCCGGCGACCATCCCTCCCATCGTCCAGGCGCTCGAAAGCCGTGCCCCGGTCTTCATCTGCTCGCCGGAGGAGTATCTCCGCGTGTTCCCGGGCATGGCCGATCTCCTCGCCGTGAGCGGGAAGCGGGCATGGGCCTTCCTTCCCCTGCTCGCCCCCGACCACCGGGTCGGTTGCTGCGTCCTGGGCTTCAGCCAGCCGCGCCGTTTCACCGAAGATGAGTCCACCCTGCTCAACGCGGTCGGCAGCCTGATGGCCCATGCCCTGGAACGTGCCAGGCTGTACGAGGCGGAGCACGCCCACGCCCAGGAACTACAGCGTGAGCTGCTTCCCCACGAGCTTCCCTCTCTGCCCGCCGTCACCGCCGCGGCCCGCTACATGCCCGCCGGGAAGGAGATGGAGGTCGGCGGCGACTGGTACGACATCATCCCCCTGTCCTCCGACAGGGTGGCGCTCGTCATCGGCGACGTGATGGGCCACGGCATGCCCGAGGCCGTGACCATGGGACGCCTGCGCACCGCCGTGCACACCCTCGCCGCCCTCGAGCTTCCGCCCGAGGAGATCCTCTACAACCTCAACGAGCTCGTCAGCAACCTGGGGGACGACTCGTACGCCACCTGCCTGTACGCCCTCTACGATCCCAGCACCCGCATCTGCACCCTCGCCGGCGCCGGGCACCCGTCCCCCGCCATCGTCCGCCCGGACGGCACCACCTTCTTCCCGGACATCCCGGCCAACCCGCCGCTCGGCGCCGCCGAACCCCCCTTCGAGACCCTCGACGTACGACTGCCCGACGACGCCCTCCTCGTGCTGTACACCGATGGCCTGGTCGAGTCCCCCACCTGTGACCTGGACAGCGGCATGGCCCAGCTCGCCGAGAGCCTCACGACCTCCTTGAGGCGGATCACCTGCTACACCTGTGACGCGGAGCTGGAACTCCTGTGCGACTCCGTCACCGGCGCCCTGCTCCCCGCCGACCTGCAGACCGCCGACGACGCCGCCCTGCTCATCACGCGCGTCAAATCGTTCGACCGCCGCGACATGAGCTCGTGGTGCCTGCCCGAGGACCCCAGAGCCGCCGGCGTGGCACGGCAGCACGTCCGCGAGCAGCTGTCGACCTGGGGCCTGGACGACCTGACGATGACCACCGAACTCCTGGCCAGCGAGCTGATCGGGAACGTGGTCCGCCACGCAAAGGGGCCGATCGTGCTCCGCCTGCTGCGGAGCCGGTCGCTCATCTGCGAGGTCCACGACAGAAGCCTCACCACTCCCCGCATCCGCCGCGCGTCCGAGACCGACGAGGGGGGACGCGGACTCCAGTTGGTCGCGGCCCTGTCGCAGCGCTGGGGCACGCGCTACACCGCCGAGGGCAAGTGCATCTGGACCGAGCAGCCGCTGCCCGCGGGGGCTCCCACCCCCGCTTCCACGATGTCAGCCGTGGGATCGATGACCACGCTCGGGTAGTCCCTCAACGCAAGAGCGGATCATCGAGTGGCGCGGGGACCGGGAGGGCCGGGGCTGTGTGACCGCTCATCCGGATGCTCCACCTGGACAGGTCGGATTCTCCGATCGCGGCGAGTGGCGACGAACGTGCCCGGCGGCCGGAGCTACTCCAACGCCACCCAGTCGATGTTGGCGACGCCCGCACCGCCGGTCGCGACCAGGAACACATCGTGCACACCGCTACTGCTCGCGATGGCGATGCTCTGGGTCGCGAACCGCGTCCATCCACCGGTCGAGGTCGTCGTGACCGTACCAATCGCCGGACCGGTCGCGCTGTCGATCCGGACCTCGAAGGTCTGGCCCGCGTAGGCGGGATCGACACCCAGCGAGGCGGAGAACGATGTGCGTCCCATTCCGAAGTCGACCGAACGGAAGGACAGGCTGTCACCGCCGTCGAAGCTCCCGACGGACGTCCCGGTCCCGCCCGCGATCACGCTCGTGCCGGAACCGGCGTCCGCTTGCTCCGCCTCCAGCTTCGCCGTGGTGCGCGTGAAGGCGATCGTGTCGATGTCGCCGACACCCGGCCCGGTGCCGAGGGCGATGAGGTACACGTCATGGGTGCCGCTGGTCGGGACGATCGGCGTGTACTGGGGCACGAAGCGGTCGAAGCCGCCGGTCGCCGAGACCGTCGCGGTGCCGATGACGGGGCCGGTGGCCGAGTCGATGCGGATCTCGAAGCGCTGGTTGGCGTACTGCGTCTCGGTCGCGAGGGTCGCCGCGAACATGGTGCGCCCGTTGCCGAAGGCGACGTTCGCGTAGCGCAGCCGGTCGCCGCCGTCGAAACTGCCGACGACCGTGCCGGTCCCGCCGGAGCGGGTGTTCGTGCCGGAGCCGGATACGGCTGACTCCGCCTGGATGGCCGCGCCGACGGAGCGCGCCCCGCCGACCCACTTCGTCGCACCGTACTGGTAGGCGCCGATCGTGGGGGTCGCGTCGGTCGAGTTGTCCGTCCAGGGCGGCAGCACCGCACCGGCGTTGCGGGCCGGGGAGCCGGAGCCGACCGTGAAGTCGAGCCCGGCGGCGTTCGTGAACTGCGGGTTGGTCGAGTTCGGCAGGTTGCCGGTCACCGTGACCCCTGTCGCGGTGTCGACCGTGCCGATGTTGTTCTTCACCTCGGAGGTGGAGTAGGTGCCGCCGAACAGGCTGACCGCCTTGGGGTCGGTGCCGCTCGTGTTGCCGTAGATCTTGTTACCCGAGGTCGTGCCCCCGTTCGGGTTGATCAGCACGACGCCGTAGGTGGTGCGGTTCCAGGCGACGTTGTCGGCGACCGTGGCGTTGTGGGTCTCGAGGTCGAGGTATACGCCGGGCGCCGGCCCGTCCTCGGCCACGCCCGGGGCCGCGTCGTGCAGCAGGTTGTGGTCGATGATCGTGTTCGCCATGTTCACCCGGCAGCACACGTAGATCGCGCCGACGTCGTTGACGAGCTTGCCGTAGTCGCCGAAATCGTTGTACCGGATCAGATGGCCCGACGCGGTGGTGCCGGAGACCTTGTTGTCGATGTTGAGGTTGCTGCGCCCGCTGCCCCATGCCGTGTTGTGACTGATGAGGTGGTCACTGCCGAGCACATTGACACTCGCCGCGTAGCTGCCCATGTAGTTGGCGTTCGTGATGCGGTTGTTGGTCACCGTGTTGCCGGTGCCCGCCACCATCACGCCGTTGCCGGCGCTCCAGTCGATTGTGCTGTTGCGCAGCACGTTGGCCGTGCCACGCAGCTGGATGCCGCTCGTGGTCTCGCCGGCGGTGAGAACGTCGCAGGGGTCGCTGGGCGTGACCTTGTTCGGGTCGATGGTGAGGTCGCTGTAAGCCGAGACGTGGCGAGCGGTGATCCCGTCGAGCACCACGTGGTGGGTTGACGATGAGGTCCGGACGGTGGCGCCCTTGATGCCGATCCCGAGCACGGTCGTGTACGAGCGACCGGAGAGGTCGAAGGCGAGGTCGCGCTTCTTGAGCTCGACGGTGTGACTCGAGGGGGCGGCCCCGTCCGGGGTCCAGAGGTAGAGGTGGCCGTCGGCCGAGCGGTGGTGCCACTCGCCCGCCTTGCCGAGCAGGGCGAGCTTGCCGCTCAGCGAGTAGAGGTTCTTCCGGTTGGGACTGAGACCCACGCATGCCGGCAGGCTGCTCGCGGTCACCGAACCGACCGCCGAGCCGGTCACGGTGCCGGTCTCGCTGACGAACCAGTTGTGCGACGTGAGGCGGGCGCCGACCCACCAGCCGGCCGGCTGGGTGAGCGCCGGGTCGGAGAGCGAGGTCTGGGTGCCGGACTGCGCGGAGGCGAGCACCGGCTCGGCCGGGTTGTTGCCCGGGTGCGGCCACGCCGCCTCGGGCTGCATCGCACCGTCGACGAACACCTGCTGTCCGGAGAGGTCGCCGTTGACGGTGACGGCGGCACGATGGATCCGACCGGCTCCGACCGCCGCGGCGAACTCCGACCCGTCGAGGGTGGGATCGTTCGCCTTGAGCGCGGTCAGCTGCGCCCCGGTGACCTGCGACCAGCCGGCCACCGGATCGCTGCCGTCGACGATGACCGCCGCGCCCGGCGCGGCGGTGTAGGTGATGCGGTTCGTCGCCGTGCCGTTGGCGGACGGCGTGACGGTCTCTCGATATGTCCCGGATGCGATCTCGCACGTATCGCCGGCGGTCATGACAGCGGCGCATCGCTGGAGGTTCCGGAACGGGGAGCTCGAGGTGCCCGGGTTGGAGTCGGAGCCGGAGGTGCTCACGTGGTAGGTGGCGCCTCCCGTGGCCGCGGCTGGAGGCGCGCCTGCGAGGGTGCCGCCGAGCAATGCGGCGACGGCGATCGTGGCGAGTGCGGCGGCGCGTGCCGCGATGATCCGACGGGCCATCGTTGGTCCAATCACTAATCGATAATCGAAAAGTAGTGAGGGACATCCAGCGAGTCAATGGGGAGCCGGCAACCGGGCCGAGACGGCTTCGGTCTCGATCACCGCGACAACGGCGACGCCCTCTATCGACTATCGCTAGCCTGGACAGAACATCAGAGCGCAACGGAAGGCACCATGACCGACACCGGAATCAACCGGGGACTGCTTTCGGACCAGGTGTACGACCTGATCCTCACCTCGATCCTCGACGGCTCGCGCGCGCCCGGATCCCGCGTCGTGGAATCCGAGATCGCCCGGCAGCTCAGCATCAGCCAGGCGCCCGTGCGCGAGGCGGTGAAGCGGCTGGTGCACGCGGGGCTCGTGGTCTCGGTGCCCCGCCACGGAAGCTACGTGACCGAGATCTCCCCCGAGGAGTTCGCGATCGCCCGACAGATGCGCGCCGCGCTCGAGGCGGCAGGTGCCCGCCTCGTGGTCACGACCGCGGACGCCGCCATCCTCACCCGGCTGCGCGCGATCGTCTCGCGAATGCAGGAAGCCGTCGCCGCCGGGGATTGGGCGGCCTTCCGCACACTCGATGTCGAGTTCCACCGCGGCGTGATCGCCGCCGCGGGCGTCTCGGTGCTCGCCAGACTCTGGGACACCCTCGAGCCCATGCTCATCAGCCAGCGCGCGATCGGCGACCCCTCCTACCTCGGCGACCGGGCACGGGTCGTCCACTGGCACGCCGATCTCATCGACGCGCTCATGAGCGGCGATCCGGAGGTCGCCGCGAGCGCCTTCGCCGCGCACGCGTCCGGAAATCTCGACGCATCGAACCCGTCCTAAGGTTGCCGCCGAACGCGCGACCGATTACTGTGCGCCCATTGCCTATCGATAGGCGATTACAGATCAAGGAAGATTCATGCGACACAGCACACGCGGCGCCGCCGCGATCCTCATCGGCTCGGCAATGATCGCGGGATTGCTGACGGGATGCGCGACCGACAGCGCCGAGGAGGGCGGGGGTGAGCTCCGCATCCTCGCCAACATCACACCGGTCCTGACGAAGAAGTACTACGAGGACCTCGTCCAGCCCTGGGTCGCCAAGCACAAGGGGGTGACCGTCACCATCGAGGTGCCGAGCGGGGAGGACGTGCAGGCGACCCTCCAGCAGGAGCTCGCCTCGGGTGACGTGCCCGACATCGTCGCCAGCAACCTCGACCCCGTGGTGGCACCGCAGTTGCTCGCCTTCCCGAAGGAGCCGTGGGTGCTCGACACCCCGCTCGCCGAGCAGAACCAGGTCGACGGCAAGATCTGGCAGGTCGCCACCGGCGCGCAGATCCAGTCGCTCGTCTTCTACAACAAGAAAGCCTTCGCCGCCGCCGGCATCGACG
This sequence comes from Streptosporangium sp. G12, assembly GCF_052983175.1. Classification (NCBI taxonomy): domain Bacteria; kingdom Bacillati; phylum Actinomycetota; class Actinomycetes; order Streptosporangiales; family Streptosporangiaceae; genus Streptosporangium; species Streptosporangium sp. G12. The sequence continues at coordinate 309,093 of NZ_JBRIQO010000008.1, forward strand.
CGCCGCCGACCAGCCTCGACGAGTTCACCAAGGACCTCAAGGCGCTCAAGGCGGCCGGCTACCTTCCGCTGCAGACGGCGGGCGAGTGGGTCACCGGAGCGCAGTTCGCGATGCTGGCGAACCCGCAGCTCCTCGCGTCCGATGATTTCTACGCCAAGCGCAACGCCGGCTCCGCCACCTTCGCGAAAAGCGCGTACGAGAAGTACCTCGACGCCTATGCGGGCTGGATCGCCGACGGCCTCGTCGATCCCGACGCGCTCGGCCTCAAGTACCAGGACTCGATCGACGGATTCACCTCCGGCAAGGCCGCGACCTACGTGATCGGCAACTGGATCGTGCCCTCGATCGACGAGGCCGCCACCTCGTTCGACGTGGGAGTCTTCGCGGCGCCGTCACTCGACGGCAGCCCGGCCGGGCAGATGAGCGGACCCGCGCAGCCGTACTCGATCCTGCAGGCCTCCAAGAACCGGGACCTCGCGCTGAGCCTGGTCGAGTACCTGGTCAGCGACAAGACGGCCGTCACCGCGTCACTCGCCTCCGAGGGCAACTTCCGCCAGGGGATCTCCTACAAGGGCAGCCCGCTCAACCAGGCGGTCGCGGCGATCCTCGACGCCGCTCCCTGCCTCGTACTCGGCACGTCCGGCCCCAGGATTCCCGGCGGTTTCGGCGACGAGCTCAACAAGCAGGTCCAGGCCCTCTACGTCAAGACCACTCCGGCGGACGCGGCGGCCGCCCTGGACTCCTGGTGGGATCTGAATGCCGGGCAATGACACCCGGGCCGGAGCCGGCGGGGCGGCTCCGGCCACCCGCCGTCGCCGGGACGCCCGCCTCGAACTGCTCACCGACACCGTCATGATCGCGCCGGCGCTCGCGCTGGTCGCGTTGTTCGTCCTCATCCCGATCGCGATCGCCATCTACCTCAGCCTCACGAACTGGGACGGCTTCACCATCCCGCCGTCATGGGTCGGAACCCGCAACTACGAGAGGCTCGTGCAGGACCCCGAGGTGCTGCGGGCCGCCGCCTTCACCGCGGTGATCGCCGTCGTGGGCACGATCGCCTGCAACACGCTGGGCGTCGGCGTCGCCCTGCTCCTCAACCGCCACACCCGCGTCAACACTGTCATGCGTGTGCTGGTCTTCTCACCGTATGTGATCGGGCCGGTCATCCTCGGTTTCCTCTGGGCGTCGATCCTCGGCAGCAACGGCGCGGTCAACGCGCTGCTCACCAACCTCGGTCTCGAACGCCTCCCCTTCCTCGCCGACCCCGTATGGGCCACTTTCACGACCGTCGCGGTGATCATATGGGCGACTTTCGGGGTCAACGTCGTGCTCTACCTCGCGGGCCTTCAGACTCTCAACGTCTCGCTTCTGGAGGCGGCCCGCATCGACGGGGCCGGCCCCTGGCAGACCTTCTGGCAGGTCAAGCTCCCCGTGCTCGCGCCGACCGTCACGCTCAACGTCGTGCTCTCCGCCATCGGCCTGCTGCGGGTCTACGAGCTCGTGCTCGCGCTCACCGCGGGCGGGCCTGCCGGAACCACCCAGACGACCGTGTTCAACATCCTCACGACCTCCTTCAGCCGTTCACAGCTCGGCTACGGCGCGGCCCAATCGGTCGTGCTCATGGTCGCGATCATCGCGGTGACGGTCGTCGTCACCCAGCTCCGCCGCCAGAGTGAACAGGCGGTGTCCGCGTGATCGTCATCCGGTTGCTCCGGGGCGTCGTGCTCGTCGTTCTCGCCGCCGTGATGGTCGTCCCGCTCTATCTGCTCGTGACCAACGCGTTCAAGAGCCAGGACGACATCGTCAGTTCGCCGTTCGACGTGCCCTCCGACGGGTTCACGATCGACAACATCGTGGCGGCCGCGACCTCCGCCGACTTCAACGTGATCGGCGCCTACGGCACGACCGCGCTGCTCGTCGCGTCGGTCAACGTGCTCTCGATCCTCGTCACCGGGCCGGCCGCCTACGCGATCGCCCGCGGGGTCCGGCGCGGCCACCGGCTGGTGCTGCTCGTGCTGCTGGCGGGCCTGTTCATCCCGAGCCAGGCGATCGTCATCCCCGTGATCTACGTGCTGAGGACCATCGGCCTCATGGGCACCGTTCCCGGTCTCGTCCTGTTCCAGACGGCGCTGACGATCCCCACGACGGTGTTCCTCTTCACCGCGTTCGTCAAAAGCATCCCGCGCGAGCTCGACGAGGCGGCTCGCATCGACGGCGCGAGCCGGATGGGCACGTTCTGGCGCATCATCTTCCCGCTCATGCGCCCGGCCGTCGCGACCGCCGTCGTGCTCAACTCGGTGGGCGTCTGGTCGGACTTCGTGAATCCGCGGATCATCCTGGGACCCGGGTCCGGCATCTACACGGTGACCACCGGCGTGTTCGCGGCGATCAGCAAGTACTCGACCGACTTCACGATCGTCTACTCGAACATGCTGCTCGCGGTCGCGCCCGTGATCGTGTTCTACGTCCTCCTGCAAAGACGCATCATCGGCGGTCTCACCTCGGGAGCGGTCAAAGGATGATCAGGATCTCCGCCACCGTCCCCGTCCGTGAGCTGCCCCGCTGGGCGGTCCTCGAGCGCGAGCTGCTCGCCCGCCTCGACCGTGCCTGGCGCGAGTTCGAGCGACGCTTCTGCGAGCCTGACGGCCGGCTGCGCTACCGGGGACGGATGTACGGTCGCGACGGTGTCGACGACTTCTACGAGCCGTTCTTCAACTGGCCCGTGCTGTATCGCCTCGGCGGATCCGCCGACGTTCTCGACGCGGCCAAGCATCACTGGGAGGGCGTGACCCGGCAACTCACCGAGTTCGGATTCGTGCGGGAGGAGTACGAGCTCGGCTACGACTGGTTCCACCAGGGCGAGTCGCTGCCGTTCTTCCTCTCCATCTGCGCCGCGGATCCCTCCGACGCCGTGTTCCGCGCACGCGCGCGTCGCTTCGCCGAGCTCTACCTGCCCGGCGCCGGCAACTACGACCCGGTCACCCGCACGATCGTCGCCCCGCACACCGGCTCCGGTGGTCCGCGCTGGGGCGTCGGCGAGGACTGGGAGGAATACCGCGCCGACCAGGCCGGCATGGAGATCTACGGCCTCCCCCTGCTCGACGTCCCCGGCATCCGCGGCTGGGACGATCTGGCCGACCCGGCCGCGGCCCGTGCGATGGGCCGGGCGATGCAGGAGCGGATGGGGCGCGGCGACACCGCCGTCAACCTCGCCGCGACAACCCTCGCGGTCAACGCCTGGCTCTACGACCACGACCGGCGCTTCGCCGACTGGGTGCTCGAGTACGTCGACGCCTGGCGCGAGCGCGCGGCCGCGAACGGCGGCATGCTGCCCGACAACGTCGGTCCCGGCGGGGTCGTCGGCGAACTGCACGGCGGCGCCTGGTACGGCGGCCACTACGGCTGGACCTGGCCTCACGGCCTGCACTCGATCGCGCCCACCGCCACGGTCGCCGCGCTCAACACCGTGGTGCTCACCGGCACGCTCGACCGGATCGGCCTCGTCGGCGCCACCCTCGACGCCGTGATGGCGGAGGGCGTGGTCGCCGACCGCATCGCGACCCGCGGCAGCCTCGGCCCCGGCTGGGCCGAGCGGCTCGGCGCCGACGAGAGCACCCGCGAGCTGCTCGTGCCCTACCGGCACGGCCCGGAGGGCTGGTTCGACCGGCACCCGGTGCCGCTCGCGCCCGTGCTCTGGCTCGCGTGGGCGCAGGGCGACGTCGCGCACGATCCGCGCCTCGAGCGGCTGCGGGCCGCCTCCGACTCCGACTGGGAGGCGGTGCGCTGGTTCCACGACAAGGAGGAGCAGGGCCACGAGGCGCCGTGGATCGGCTACCTCGCCGGACGCAATCCGGACTACCCGGAACGCGCGCTCGAGCTGGCCCTCGCCCAGACCCTCCGGCGGATGTCCCTGATCGCACAGGCACCGGACGAACCGGAGGACGGGGACATCCACTTCTGGCAACGGCTCAACCCCGTCGTGACGGAGGTGCTGAGCCAGCTCGTGACGGGCGCGCCACCGGCCATCTACTACGGCGGCCTCGCGCTCGCCCGTGTCGTGATCGGCGACGGGACGCGCGAACGCCCCGGCCTGCCGCCCGGCGTCGCGGCGCTCGTCAGCGCGGTCGAGGAGCACCACGTCGCGCTCGAGCTCGTCAACACCGGCGACGAGGATCAGCTCGTCGTCGTGCAGGCCGGCGCCTTCGGTGAGGACGAGATCGTCACCGCCGGTCACGACACCGCCGAGCCCGGCTACCCGGGCGACGACCGCCGGTACGACATCCCGCCCGTTCCGACCACGCGCCACCGCGTCGCGGTCGGTGCCTCACGGATCGAGGTGCTCCTGCCCGCGCGCACGCGGATCGCCCTCGACCTCGAGACCACCCGGCGCGTCCACCGCGCCTCCCACCAGGACTTCGTCCGCACCGCTCAGGAGAAGAACGCATGAACACCACCCGCGAGTCGCCGTCGACCGTCTGGCCTCTGCCGGTACGCGGCGGGGCCTTCGACCGGGCCGACCCCGACATCCTCCGTCGGATGGAGGCGGTGAGCGCCGCCACGGCGTGCGCCAAGCTCAACGGCATGGGGATCACCCGCACCGCCGTCCAGGGCCCCGTCCCGCTCGAGCGCGGCAGTCGCGTGGTCGGCTCGGCGCTGACGCTGCAGTTCATGCCGCAGCGCGAGGACGTCGCGAGCGGCCTGAGCCAGGAGTACGTCGAGCGCGACACCGCCCTCTGGGCCGTTCTCGAGACCGTGCAGGAGGGCGACGTGCTCGTCGTGCAGGCCTACGGGAGTTCGTTCACCGGCTGTTTCGGCGACATGCTCGTGCGCTACTTCAAGCGTCGCGGCGGTGCCGGCATCGTCGTCGACGGGTGCATCCGCGACGCCGCGCGCGTGCGCGAGCTCGGGGTGCCGATCTGGTGCACCGGCACGACGCCGCACTACGCCTCGCAGACCGACCTGTTCCCCTGGGCCTACGACGTGCCGGTCGCCGCCGGCGGCGTGCTCTGCCTGCCGGGCGATGTCGTGGTCGCCGACGACGACGGCGCGGTGATCGTGCCCTCGGGCAAGGCGCTCGAGCTCGTGCGGTCGGCCGAGGACCACGAGAACTGGGAGGAGTTCAGCCGGATGCGGCTCGAGCAGGGCGCGCGGCTGTCCGACTACTACCCGCTCAGCCTCGACAGCCGCGCCGAGTACGAGGCGTGGCGCGACGCCGGCCGCCGGCCGCTCGTCTGAGCCCGGTGAGCGTCGTCGACGCCCACGTCCACGTCTGGGGCGCGGAGCTGCTCGGCACCGGCTGGCTCGCCGAGCCGGCGTCGGGGGCGATCCGCCGGATATTCACGCTCGACGACCTCGCCCCCGAGCTCGCGACGACGGGCGTCGCCCGCGTGGTGCTGGTCGCCGCCGAGGAGAGCGACGCGGGATCCGAGCGGCTGCTGGCGGGCGCCGCCCACGACCCGCGGGTCCTGGGCGTGGTCGCCTGGGTGGAGCTCGCCCGCCCGGACGCGGCGGAACGGCTCGCCGCCCTGCGCGCCGCGCCCGGCGGCACCCTGCTGCGCGGGGTGCGGCAGTCGCTCACCGCCGCCCCGGCCGGCTGGTGGACCGACCCGGCGACGGTGGCGGGGCTCATCGCCCTGGAGAGGGAGGAGCTGTTGCTCGAGCTGCTCATCTCGGCCGCGCAGCTGCCCGAGGCCGCCGCGCTCGCCGCCCGCCATCCGGGGCTGGCCGTCGTGATCGACCACCTGGCGAACGCGCACGAGCCGGATGCCGACCCACGGTCCTGGCGCACCGCGCTCGATGAGCTCGCCCGGGCCCCGCGCGCGGTCGCCAAGGTCTCAGGGCTCGGTGACGACGAGGGAAGGGCCGTGACACTGCTCGCCGCCGCTCGGGCCGCGCTCGGAGCCGACCGGCTCCTGTGGGGCTCCGACTGGCCGGTTCTGCTGCTGCGCGACGACTACGCGGGCGAACGCGCCCGCGTCGAACGGCTGCTCGCGGGCTGGCACCCCGCCGAGCGCGCCGCGGTGCTCGGCGGCACCGCCGCCCGGGTCTACGGGGGCGCGCGATGAGGCGACCGCTACCGGCCGGTCTAGACGAGTAAGTCCTAAAACTGAGAACGGGTAAGGCGGGACGTACCGGCTGATGAGCCCACCCGTGGAGCGCGTCGGCAGTGGGGCGAATGTCGCCCACCCGGGCTGCGCCTCACGACAGACGAACCTGCCCCCGACGCCAGAGCAGAAGCGACGAAGGGTGTCGAGGATCGATGTGTGACCAACGACCTCGACACCCTTCTGACCGCACTGTATGTCAGGATCGATGACTGGCTCACCCAGACGGGTCAGCACGTTCGCCTGGGCCGCCCACCGCGCCTGACCGACGCCGAACCACTCACCGTGGCCATCGCCCAGGCCCTGCCCGGCATCCGCTCCGAGACCCGCCGGCTGCGGTTCCTGCCTCGCCATCTGCCCGGCGCCTTCCCCTGTCTGCCCGGCCAGTCCGGCTACGACAAGCGCCTGCGCAGCGCACTGCCCCTGCTCCAGCGCACCATCTGCGCGCTGGCCCACGACAGCGACCTGTGGGCCGACCCGATCTGGGTCGTCGACTCCACCCCCGTCGAATGCGGCCGCTCGTGCCCTGCGAGGTGTGCGACTGCTGCGGCCCTCCTACCGCAACCTCGCTCCCCGGCCCGGCGAGCAGTTCCTCGAACCGATCCGCCAGCTGATCGAGTCGGTCAACGACACCCTCAAGGGCCGGCTCGACCTGGAACTGCACGGCGGGCGCAGCCCGAGCGGCGTCGCGGTCCGTGCCGCCCAGCGGATCCTGGCGTTGACCGCCGCGATCCGGCACTACCGCGCCACCGGCCAGCCCGTCACCCGGTCACTGATCGCCTACGACCACTGACCGGACTTCGGACTTGCTCGTCTAGGACGGCGCCCTCGGCACGAGAAGGCCGGCGACCGGGATGCGCGGCCGCGCGCCGTCGGGGGTGTTCTCCCTCCCGGGGGTCCGGACGCGGCCGACCCCGTGCGGGAGAACACGCGACCCCGTCCGGAAGGCGTGCGAGGAGAAGGTGGAGAGCGCCGCCCGCCCGGGGGGTGAAAGGCACAGGCGGGCGGCGCCGTTGAGGAGCCGCTCAGCGCAGGGACAGCTGGAGCAGCAGGTCCTTCACCTCGGTGGCGGCGATCCGGTCGCTGGCCACGGACGGGTCGGAGCAGAGCAGCACCGGGCCGTCGAGGGGGTCGTCGGGAAGGCGGCCGTGCGAGCCCCGGATGGCGCGGGCGCCCGCGTCGAGGCCGACGACGTTCATCGTGTAGCGCATGCCGGTCTTCTTGCGCAGCAGCGCCACGGCGGCCCTGCGCTTGGCGGCGCCGGGGGCGGCGGGGTCGAAGAACAGCTCGGCGGGGTCGTAGCCGGGCTTGCGGTGGATCTCGACCAGGTTGGCGAAGTCGGGACGCCTGGCGTCGTCGAGCCAGTAGTAGTAGGTGAACCAGGCGTCCGGCTCGGCGACGAGGACCAGCTCCCCCGCCCGGGAGTGCGCCAGCCCGTTCCTGGCCTTGCCCTCCTCGTCGAGCACCTCGGCCACCCCGGGCAGGCCCGCGCAGAGCTTGGCGACGGCCGGGATGTCGGCGGGGTCGGCGACGTAGACGTGGGCCACCTGGTGGTCGGCGACGGCGAACGCGCGGGAGGTCCAGGGGTCGAGATACTCCATGCCGTCCTGGGTGTAGACCTCCAGCAGTCCCTCGGTCCGCAGCAGCCGGTTGATGTCGACCGGGCGGGAGACGTCGGTGATCCCGTACTCCGACAGGGCCACCACGGTGGTCCCGCGCGCGGCGGCGGCGTCCAGCAGGGGGGCCAGCACGGTGTCGAGCTCGGAGGCGGCGGCGGCCGAGCGCGGGTCGGACGGGCCGAACCTCTGCAGGTCGTAGTCCAGATGCGGCACGTACGCCAGGGTGAGATCCGGGTCGTGGTCCTTCATGATCTGCTCGGTGGCGCGGCAGATCCAGGTGGACGAGGCGATTCCCGCGCCCGGGCCCCAGTAGGTGAACAGCGGGAAGGCGCCCAGCTTGCCGGTGAGCTCGTCGTGCAGCTCCGGCGGGTAGGTGTAGCAGTCGGGGTCCTTGCGCCCGTCGGCGCGGTAGATGGGCCGGGGGGTGACCGTCCAGTCGACGTCGGCGCCCATCGCGTACCACCAGCACACGTTGGCCACGGTGAAACCGGGCCGCTCGCGCCGGGCGGCGTGCCACAGCTTGTCCCCGCCGACCAGCGCGTTGTGCTGGCGCCACAGGAAGACCTCGCCGAGCTCGCGGAAGTACCAGCCGTTGCCGACGACGCCGTGCTCGGTGGGCGCGACGCCGGTGAGGAAGGTCGACTGGGCCGAGCAGGTGACGGCGGGCAGCACGGTGCCGAGCTCGGCCTGGAAGCCGCCGTCGGCGACGGCGCGCAGCCTCGGCATGTGCGCCAGCAGTCTCGGGGTGAGCCCCACCACGTCGAGGACCAGCAACGATGTCATGCTTTCACTCCAAGGTCGCGCATCTCGGCGCGGGCGAAGTCCAGCTCGTCGGCGATGCCCGCGGCGAGCTGCTCGGGGGTCTGCGGGCGCAGCGCGGGTGGCAGCACGCCCCAGGTGTAGGTCTCCACGTCGAAGTGGTCGCAGAGCGGCTCGGGGCCGCCGACCAGCTCCGCGAGGGCCTCGCGGAGCACCGGCACGGTGGTGCCGAGCGGCGCCTGCGGTGCGACGTGCAGCGGTACGTGGTAATGAACCCGCCACGGTCCTGGCAGTTTCCGCTCGAACGCCTCGTCGAGGTCGTCGGCGTCGTCGCCGGCCGCGTTGCGGGTCTGGTGCAGGAAGCGCGGCTCGACGTACTCGCGCAGGGTCTCCGGGTCGTCGCTCTCCAGGGCCGCGGAGACCTGCACCTTGACGACGGGCAGGCCCGCCTCGGCGTACCGGCGCAGCGCGTCGGCGGGCCGCTCCCAGGCGCACGCCAGGTGGGCGAGGTCCAGGCAGATGCCGAGCCGGTCGGTGTCGACGCCGGACAGGGCGCGCACGGCCTGCCCGGTGGTCTCCACCACGCAGCCGGGCTCGGGTTCGAACGCCACCCGGATGACGCGGCCGGTGGCGGACTCGACGGCGGCGAGCCCGGCGGCGAGCTTCTCGAGCCCGCGCATGGCGAGGCGGGACATGTCCTCGTCCCAGGGGTCGCGCCAGGCGAGCGGGAGCGTGGAGATCGACCCCCTGGCGGCGTCGTCCGGCAGGAGGGCGGCCAGGATGTTCGCCAGGTCGAGGGTGTAGGTGAGCCGTTCGGAAGTGGTCCAGTCGGGGTGGTAGACCGCGTGCTTGACCACCGGGTCCTGGAACGAGCGGTAGGGGAAGCCGTTGAGCGTCACGACCTCCAGCTCCCGCGCGTCCAGCTCGCGGCGGAACCCGGCCAGCAGCGCGGGGTCGGCGGCGAGCGCGGCGGCGACGGGCGCGGCCAGCCAGAGCCCGAGCCCGAGCGTCTCGGCGCCGAGGCGGGCGCGGATCGGCACCGCGTACGTGTCGAGCTGCTCGACGATGCCGTCGAGGTCCTCGGCCGGGTGCACGTTGGTGCAGTAGCTGAGGTGCAACGTCCGTCCGCCGGGGTGACGCAGCCGCATCAAGACCCTCCGCGCTTGATGGAACTGCCCTCGAACGTGGCCTCCCGCGCCCCGGCGACCTCGGACAGGTCCAGGCGTCCCGACTGGCCGTAGAACTCCACGGGGTTGCGCCAGAGCACCCGGTCGACGTCGTCCTCGCTGAACCCGGCCTCCAGCATCGCCCTGCCGGTCTCCAGGGTGAGCAGCGGGTCGGACACGCCCCAGTCGGCGGCGGAGTTGACCAGCACCCGCTCCAGGCCGTGCTCGCGCAGGATCTCCACCATGCGGGGCGGCGACATCTTGGTCTCGGGGTAGATGGAGAAGCCCATCCAGCAGCCCGAGTCGTGCACGATGCCCGCGGTGACCTCGTTGAGGTGGTCGACGGCGACCCGTCCGGGCGCGATTCCGGACGAGGCGACGACGTCGAGGGTGCGCTGGGTGCCCCTGGCCTTGTCGCGGTGCGGGGTGTGCACGAGCGCGGGCAGCTCGTGGTCGACGGCCATCGCGAGCTGCCGTTCGAAGGCGTCGTCCTCGGCGGGGGTCATCGAGTCGTAGCCGATCTCGCCGACCGCGACGACGCGGTCCTTCTCCAGGTAGCGCGGGAGCAGGTCGAGCACGGGCCGGCAGCGCGGGTCCCCGGCCTCCTTGGGGTTCAGCGCGATGGTGGCGTGGTGCAGGATGCCGAACTGCCCCGCGCGGTACGGCTCCCAGCCGATCAGCGAGTCGAAGTAGTCGGTGAACGAGCCGGGGTTGGTGCGCGGCTGGCCCAGCCAGAAGGCGGGTTCCACGACGGCGAGCACCCCGGCGGCGGCCATCCTCGCGTAGTCGTCGGTGGTGCGCGACGTCATGTGGATGTGCGGGTCGAAGATCCGCATCAGGCCTCCTTCTCGCTGGTCGGACGGTCGGATTTCTCGCTGGTCAGGCGGCCGAGCAGTGCGGTCGCGTCGTCGGGGGTGTGGCGCCCGGCCGCGGTTCGCTCCTCGGCGAACGCGGCCAGCATCCCGGCCAGTTCGGCGTCGGCCCGCTCCTCCAGCCGGTCCACGGCGGCGAGCGGCACGCCCATGAACACGCACTTGAGCACCGCCTGCCGCCACATGGTCTGGTCGAGGTGGCGGGCGTAGGGGCCGAGGGCGGCGGCCACCAGGCGGGTGTCGTTGGTGCGGATCGCGTCGTGCAGGAGCGATACCGCCTCCGCGCCGAGGGGCAGCAGCGGCAGGGCCTTGAGCACGGCGCGCTTCTCGTCGGCGTCGCCGTACCGGTAGAGGTCGGCGACCTGCCCGGCCACCGCGTCCGGCGGGAGCGCGGCGAGCAGGACGGCCCTCGCCGCCTCGTCGGCGGTCCAGCCGGGTGCGTCCGGCAGCGGTGCCCGTCCGGCGCGCCGTCCCGCGGAGGCGAAGTGCCGCGTGACGCTCTCGGGCTTGGCGGCGACGCTTTCACGCGCGCCGGCGAGCCACTCCTGGTCGAGCGCCTTCAGCAGGCCGTCCGTCTGGATGTTCGGTCGTGGGGTCATGCGTTCGTCCCTTCTGCGGCGGCCGCACGCAGGAAGTCCAGGGATCGGGCGGCCACCTGCGGCGCGGCGTGCGAGTGGCGGGGCAGCTCGACCGCGACGAGGCCCCGGTAGCCGCAGCCGGTCAGGGCGCGCAGCACGGGAGGGAAGTCGATCTCTCCCTCGCCGAACTCCAGGTGCTCGTGCACGCCGCGGCGCATGTCGTCGATCTGCACGTTGACCAGGTGTTCGGCGACGGCCCTGACGCAGTCGGGGACCGGGTCGGGTTCGAGGCAGCGGCAGTGGCCGATGTCCAGCGTGATGCCGAACCCCGGCGGCTCGCCGAGCTCGGCGTGGAGCTTGCGCCATCCGGCGATCGTCTCGACGAGCATGCCGGGCTCGGGTTCGAAGCCCAGTGGCACGCCGGCGGCGCCGGCCGTCTCGGCGAGCCGGGCGCAGCCGTCGACGAGCCTGGCCCAGGCCGTGGCCTCGTCGACCGTCTCCGGGCGCACTCCCGCCCAGAACGACACCGCCTCGGCTCCCAGGTCGGCGCCTATGGCGACCGCCCGGTTCAGGAAGTCCAGGCGCGTCTCGCGCTCGTCGTGCAGCAGCGTGGGGGCGTGCTTGTGCCACGGGTCCAGCAGGTAGCGGGCCCCGGTCTCGACGACCACGCCGAGCCCGAGGTCGCGCAGCAGGTCGGCCGTGGCCGCGACCCTGCCCGCCAGCCCTTCCTCGTACGGGTCCAGGTGGTCGTGGTCGAGCGTGAGGGCGACCCCCTGGTAGCCGAGGTCGGCGATGACCCGGAGCGCGTCGGCGAGCCGGTGGTTGGCGAACCCGTTGGTGCCGTAGCCGAACCTCGGCCCGGCGCCCACGTCGGTTCCGGTGCTGGTGCCGGTGCTGCCGGAGCTCACGTGGGGGACACCTTCCTCGCGAGGGCCCGCCCGAGCGGGACGGCCGCCGCGACCGCGATGCCCTCGCGGATGGCGCCGCTGCGGGCGACGAGCGCGCCCTGCAGGGCGGGCAGCGCGACGATGCCGGTGCCGACGGCGGCCCGCAGCCGGGAGGCCGACGGCTCGGCGACCGCCTGGGCCTGGGACAGGCCGAACCTGGCGGCGTACCAGCCGGTGAGGCCCGCCTGCACGGCCCGCACCACCTGCGCCGCGCGCGCGGTCTGCGGCCGCGACGGCGCGTCGCCGCGTCCCAGGGCGGTGGCCACGGCGAGCGCGACGGTACCGGCCAGGGTCGCCACCGGGAGGCTCCGGTCGGAGCCGGACACCTCGGCTCGCGACAGCGCGGTGAGCAGGTAGGTGTGGGCGGCGACGGTGAACGCCGAGGGCAGCGCCTCCGCGACGCTCCGCCCCGGGGTGGCGCCCAGCAGCACGTCGAGCCCCCGGCACAGCGCCATCGCCAGGGGACCCGCCGCGGTGTTCTTGGCCACCAGGTCGTACGACCAGACGGCGGCGGCGAGCGGGACGGCGACCGCGAGGGCCCGGCGGCCGCCGGAGAGCCCGGCCGCCGCGAGACCGGCGACGGTGAGCCCGGCGGCGATCCCGAGCGCGGCGCCGGGCGACACGCGGCCGGACGGGATCGGCCGCTCCGGGCGTTCCACCGCGTCCAGGTGGCGGTCGGCCCAGTCGTTGGCGGCCATCCCCGCCCAGTACAGGCAGACCGAGGAGCAGGCCAGGCCGAGGGTCCTGCCGCCGAGCACCTGCCCGGCGGCGGCCCCGGCGACGACGTCACCGGGTACGGACAGGGCGGCGGGGGCGCGCACGAGCTCCACGAGGTCGCGCAGCGACGGCATCAGACCGGCTCCTCTCCGCCGAGGGTGCCGGCGAACTCCCGGAGCACCCGCCACTGGTCGGCCAGCGCGTGCGGCACCACCCCGAGCGGGTCCTTGAAGAAGAAGGCCAGCTCGCTCAGCGGACCGGTGCGGCCGGAGCGGTGCGCCGCCGCCGTGAGCCTCGCCAGGTCCAGGACCAGGGGCGCGGCGAGGGCGGAGTCGCAGCCGTGCCAGGTGAACTCCATGCGCATGGGCGTACCCAGGAACCCCTCGAAGGTGACAAGGTCCCAGGCGGTCTTGAAGTCGCCTATGTCCTCCACATACTCGATGCGGGTCTCGCCCTGCGGGGTGTAGCCGAGCGTCTCGCCCAGCACCCGCTGCTTGCTGGCGGCCTTGGCGGCGTTGGCGGCGGGGTCGGCGAGGTTGGCGCCGTCTCCCCCGCCGAGGAGGTTCATCCCCGACCAGGTGCGGACCCGCAGGTTGCGCTGGGCGAACATCGGGGCGAGCACCGACTTGACGAGCGTCTCGCCGGTCTTGCCGTCGTGGCCTCCGTACGGCAGCCCCAGCAGGCCGGCGAGCCGGTCCAGGGCGGGCAGCCTGGCGCCCGTCGACGGGGTGAAGTCCACGTAGGGGCAGCCCGCGCGGAAGGCGGCGTACGCCGTCAGGGCGCTGGGCGGCAGCAGGTCCCGGGAGACCGCCAGCTCGGCCTCCAGCAGCTCCAGGTCGGCGTGGGCCGGATGGGGCTCGGGTGCCGGCTCGGTGGTCGAGACGTTGATGACGACGACCCGTTCCAGGCCGTGACGCAGCCGGAACTCGGTGATGTCGGCGCTGATCAGCTGCGCGGTCGCGGCCTGGTTCTCGGCGAGCGGCACCTGCCTCAGGTTCTCCTCGACGCGGGCGAGCTCGTCGCGCAGGGCCTCGACCAGCCGGGCCGGTACGATCCCGGCTCCGGCCAGCGCGGCCGCCTTCTTCTCCAGCGGGGTCGGCACGATGTCGTGCCCGCCGAACACCAGGTCGCCCAGACCTGGCAGCCCGGCGCCGCCGAACTCGGGGAGTTCCGTGACACAGCCCGTCGGCTGGGCGAGACCGGCGCGCACCGCGAGCGCCCCGATCACACTCGTGACGGCGACGGACCCTCGTGCTCCTACCAGCCACACTCCCGTACGCATCTGGCCTCCTGTGGTGAGTCGACTCCTGGGGGATGACGGTTTTCATCCGCCCGGCCGAGGCCGGACGGCGCCGATGACATCACCATTTCGGCCATCCGGTCGGAGGGGATGTCACGGCGGGCATACGTGGTCGTTAAAACGGAGGAGACGACCCCGCGGCGGGTCGAGCCGGGAGGCCCGACCCGCTTGTGCAAGGAATCGTACGTTGTGCGGATATTACGGATATATGTCTCAGGGCTATATTTTTCCGTCAGAGCAGCTCAACGTAAAAAAATTCTGTCAGCGAGCTCAGTCAGGAATCCCGGGCCGGGACTTTCGGCCCGGGAGGTTCGCCCTGAGGGGGTCGGTTCGGGGTCCAGGCCGGGTTTCCGCGCGGGTTTCAGCCGGGAGGTCCGGCTGAAACCCGCCGGGGTTTCGGCCTGGGGTTCGCTCCGAGGATCTGAGGGTTCAGTCCGAGGAGAAGGCGGCGTCGAAGGCGGTGGTGGGCGGGGTGATGGCGTTGAGCTTACGGATGACGGCCAGCGCGTCGGGGGCGCCGTCGAGGCGGTCCATGCCGGCGTCCTCCCACTCGATGGAGATGGGTCC